>NZ_DALZPW010000005.1:0-154694 GCF_032017425.1 Moraxella sp. CTOTU47618
TCGGTTGAGTATGCCATTTTGTTATTGTAGCACTTCTATATTTCTTTAACTATAGTAATTTACTTTTCTGTGTTGTGACAATAGATTTACAAAAAATATTTTTTTCTTTATCGACAATTTTTTTACCATTTTTTTGCTATTTTGTATTTTATCCCCATTTATAGCTCAATAAATTGATTAAAACTCACTTAAGATAGGTTATTTATGACAACAGCGACTCAAGCACTTCACGATTTTGATATGCGCCAACGTTTTTATTTTGAGAAAAGCCCTGTACGCGGTGACGTGGTACGCATCAATGACAGCCTGCAGACGATATTGCAGCAAAAAGATTACCCAGTTGCCCTGCAAAAACTACTTGGGGAAATGTTGGTTGCGGCAAGCTTGCTGATTGGTACATTAAAAATCGAAGGTCGTCTATCCATTCAATTACAAAATTCAGGTGCAGCCGCGGATACTGAACAGGACAGCTTAACTTGGGCGATGGCAGAGTGCGACCACCAAGGTCACATTCGAGGTCTTGCAGAGTGGACAGGCTCGTGGCAATCCGCACAAACGGCAAATGATGCCTTTGCCAAACTTGGTAAAGTGGGTGAAGGGGTGTTATTTATTAATATCCAACCTGATGCCACGTATGGCACGCAAGCAGAAGGGTATCAAGGCATTGTTGAACGTGTGGCAGATAACTTAGCGGATTGTTTGGCACATTACCAACAGCAATCTGTGCAGATTCCTACCCTAATCAACTTGGCTTGTGATGGTGAGCAAGCGGGCGGTATCGTGCTGCAGTTGCTACCACGTACCACAGAAGAAGAGTATGAGACAGTGGACAATGACTTGTTCCCCCGCTTAAAAATCTTAACCAAAACGCTAAAAGCTGAAGAATTAACCACCTTGCCAGCTGATGAGATTTTATATCGCTTGTATCATGAAGAAGACGTGGTGACGGCTGAGCCTATGCCGTTGACCTTTGCTTGTACCTGCTCACAGCAGAAAAGTGAATCGGCAATTTTTCAGTTGGGCAAACCAGCTGCATTAGAAATCGCTAATGAGCATGGGGGCGCGGTGGCGTTGGATTGTGGTTTCTGCGGACATGTTTACCGTTTTGATCACAAAGATATTGAAATGATTTTTGCTTAATTTAATGGATTGCATAGCTACTTTTACATCATTTAAAATTGCGCAATATTGGTTACGCTTCTAGTTGATGTGATAGCCAAAACTAATACCAAAGTTACAAGTTAACTTTGGTATTTTTTTGCATATTTGATAAGTTATAAGCATTAAGTTTGCGATAACTTAAGTTAAACTTGATAAGTGTTAGATTAAAAATTGATTAGGAAAATAATACAATAGAAAATAAGGATATAGTTATGTCAGTGGCAAAAAATATTGAAATTAGCAGCAGCTCAACGGTAAGTTTTGAAGATGCCATCAAAAAAGGCATTGCACAAGTCAACAAAACGGTTAATAACGTGGAAGGTGCTTGGATTAAAGAGCAAAAAGTACGCATTAGCGATGGTAATATCACTAGCTATAACGTGATGATGATTGTTAGCTTTGTAATTGAAGATGACAGCACTGATTTAAAATAAAGATTTTATTTATCCATAAAAAACCCTAGCATAGGCTAGGGTTTTTTGTTGGTTGCCATTACTCTTCAATCCATTTGCCTTTTCGATAAACCAATGCAAACTTAGTCGCTTTGCCGTCTTTTTCTGAGCCGATATATTGCTCGGCATTTTTACGGCTCCAACGCAAAATTGTTGGATTGCCCTCATTGTCGGTATCTGGCGCGGTAAATAAATACTGGAATTTATCTTCCAACTGATCTTTTATCGCGCGTAATTCTGACAGTTTTGGTGGGCGCGTCTCGCGCACTTTAGGAAATTTTGACGCTGCCAAGAATAACCCTGCTGCCCCTTCACGCAAAATATAATGGTCATCAAATTTTTGTGACTTGAGTTCTGGCATAGGGATTGCGGTCATGCGTGGCGGCGCTGCATCGCCATTTTTGAGCACTTTACGGGTGTTATCGCACTGCTGACAGGCAAAATAGGCACCAAAACGCCCAGTTTTAAGCACCATTTGCCCATCGCATTTATCACAAGGTATGGTAGGCACATCGTCATTGCCTGCGGTTTCAAAGACGCCTTTTTCTAATAGATAGCCATCACAGTCAGGATTGTTACCACAGACATGGAGTTTTAACCCGCCATCGACGATATACCCATCCATCGCGGTATGGCATTTCGGGCAGCGTTTTTTCTCAAGTAGCGCTTGTATCTCGTCGTTGTTGTCCGCGTCGTCCTCACCGAGATTTTGGCTCTCTTTACTGGTTTGGCTATGAAAGGCTTCCACAGGCATCAAATTTTTGGTGCCTTTACAACGCTCTTTGGGGGGTAAATTATAGCCGGTACAACTCAAAAACACCCCTGTAGAGCCTGTACGGATCTGCATTGGGCGCTGACATAAGTCACAATGAATATCTGGGACATCGGTTGGGTCATTGGGCTTCATGCCGTCTTCGTCTTTGGCACGCTCTAACTTGCCTTTAAAATCGCCATAAAAATCATCCAGCACTTTTTTCCAGTTTTGCTGACCTTCAGCGACTTCATCTAGGTTTTCTTCCAGCCCTGCGGTAAAAGTATAATCCATCAAATGCGGAAAGCTGTTGACCAATCTGTCAGTGACGATATCACCCATCTTTTCGGCGAATAAACGTTTGTTTTCTACCTTGACATAACCACGTTCTTGAATGGTTGAGATGATAGCAGCATACGTGGACGGACGACCAATCCCACGTTTTTCCAATTCTTTGACTAAGCTTGCTTCAGTATAGCGGGCCGGTGGCTTGGTAAAATGTTGGGTAGGCTCGATACTATCGACCACCAGTTTTTCCCCGATTTTTACATCAGGTAATAGATTGTCTTCATTTTTGGCCGGGGGCTGTACTTTGGTATACCCATCAAAGGTCATTACGCGACCTTTGGCTCTAAGCTCAATCTCACCAGCATTGACAATCAACGTCATGGATTGGTACTGCGCAGGTGGCATCTGACACGCCACAAACTGGCGCCAAATCAACTCATATAGGCGCTGGGCATCGCGCTCCATGTCTTTTAGCGAGGCAGATTGCACCAAAACATCTGACGGGCGAATCGCTTCGTGCGCTTCTTGGGCGTTTTGCTTGTTGCCATACACATTGGGCGATTTTGGGACATATCTTGCGCCGTATTGCTTGTCAATAAAACCGCGCACACTGGTGAGTGCATCCGCTGACAAAAAAGTACTGTCCGTTCGCATATAGGTGATATGACCTGCTTCATACAGGCGCTGAGCCAACATCATGGTTTTTTTGACCGGAAAACCAAGGCGGGTACTTGCGGCTTGTTGCAGTGTCGAGGTGATAAAGGGTGCAGCGGGTTTTGACTGGGTGGGTTTTTCTTCCCGATCCGCCACGATAAAATCGGATTTCTCAAGCAATGCAACTACGGCATGGGTCTGTGCTTCGTTTTCTAGCGACAGGGGTTTGCCCGCTTTTTTTACCGCTTCTAGGCGAATGGTCTCTTGTTTGGCTTGCTGGCTGTGGGTATTGCTGTGGATTTCCCAATATTCCACTGGGGTAAAAGCGCGAATTTCACGTTCACGCTCCACCACTAGACGCGTGGCAACAGATTGTACTCGCCCTGCCGACAGTCCGCGCGCTACTTTTTGCCATAGCAATGGCGATACCATGAAGCCGACGACACGGTCTAAAAATCGTCTAGCTTGCTGCGCGTTGACACGGTCATAGTTTAGCTTGGTGGGGCTTTTAAAGGCATTTTGAATCGCGTTTTTGGTGATTTCGTTAAATACCACACGGCTGTATTTGTCATCACTGCCACCGATAACTTCTTTGAGATGCCAGGCAATCGCTTCCCCTTCTCTATCCAAGTCGGTTGCGAGATAAATTTCTTTGGCGTCTTTGGCAAGGGATTTTAATTCTTTAATGACTTTAACTTTGCTGGGTAGAATTTCATAATGTGCCACCCAGTCGTGCTCGGGGTCAATGCCCATACGCCGCACCAAAGCTTGCTGCGCTTTTTGCTCTTTAGTAAGTTTGTTATCCGACTTATCATCGGTTTTTGCTGCGCCAGAACCCGACACAGGTAAATCACGTACATGCCCCACGCTAGAGCGGACGATAAAATCATTTCCCAGATACTTATTGATGGTTTTGGCTTTGGCAGGGGATTCCACAATCACCAAGGCTTTGCCTTGCCCCGACGTTTTAGACGCTGCTTTTGATGCTTTTGATGTGGCTGTTGATTTGGGCGCGGCGGCTTTGGTTGCGGCTTTCGTGTCTGTTTTTGTATCAGCCGTATCCGTGGTTTTGGTTGATTTTCTCGCTGTCGGTGTTTTACTCATGTTGGGTTCACAAAATCATTAAAAAGGGTAAGTTAAAATACGAAAAGTTAGTTATTCTGCACCAATTTGGCATAATCATGCAATTTACTTTTTAACATGATTAGGTCTTTTTCGGTGGTTTCAAGTTCTGATTTCATGCCCAGTTGGCTATTTTCTTGCCAATAAATACACACAAAATTGGCTTTACAGCTTAAACCTTTAACAGTTGTTGCGATGGATGCCGGTAAATCCACCTCCCGATTATCGAGCGCAAAATTAGCGGGATAATGCCCGGTAAAGGGTCGCCATTTGCCCTCAATCACTTGATAATCACAGGGGCGCATCTTCGCGTCCTCAATCACCACGCCGTATTGCGCCATCATGCCTTTACCGCGTTCGCCTGTATCGCCGATAATCCAATCGGGGCATGCGACCAGTTTTGGCTGCACGCCCACGCGTCTGGCTGCCATACGCAGATTATCACGCATGGTCTCGCGAGCAGATGGTTTTAACCCCATGATACTACCGACAATAAACACCCCGATGGCGATGGCTATCCATATTCCCATTGATTATATCACTCGTACCAGCTGCTATTTTTGGATTTTTTAGATGACGTTTTTGCTTCAGTTTTGGTGTCAGCTTTGTTTTCGGCTTTGGCGTCAGCTTTATCAGTCGGCTGCAGCTCGGAAGCTAGCATATCCATAATCGGCTGCCACTGGGCTTGAATGTCTCGATACGGTTTTTGGCTTTTATCAAAAATCGTCAAGCCGCGCTCTGCCAAGGCTTGATAAATACTACGCTCAGATAGCCAAGCCAGGGGCTGCTGCCCAATATCAGTAAAATACGCCATCAGTTTTTCGGTCGGCTCATTGTCCTGCATCAATTGACTACGCACGCGATTGGCAACCAGATAAATATCGACTTTGCCTTTGCGGATACGTTTGATGTCTTCTAGGCTTTTTAAAAAGCGTTTGGTACTGTCAATATCAAAAAAAGCAGGTAAAACAGGAATTAAAATCGCCTTGCATTCGGCAATCAGCTGCTCGGCTTTAGTGCCTGATAACGCACCTGGGGCATCAATAATCAGCCAGTCGTTTTTACCCAAGGTTTTTGGGATATCACCTATATCATTGCTATCGCGCCAGTCAATACCGATAACGGCAGGTACGTCCGCTGGGCGCATTTTTAGCCACTGTAGGCTTGATTTTTGGGGGTCTGCATCTGCCAATGCCACTGTTTTGCCTTGGTTTGCCAATGCCGCCGCTAGACTTACCGCAATGGAGGTTTTACCACATCCCCCTTTTTGATTGGCGATTAAAATTTTTTGCATGACCCTCACCCTGTTGATAAAAAATTAATGCAATATCACCACATTAACTCAAAAATTTGACCCTGTTAATTTGACGCTATTCATTTGGTTGTATTAAGTAGCCTAACAAAATTTTAACCATTGATAAATGCTTTTATATAAATAATCTGCTAAATTAAAAAATATCAATTCATTAACGGTTTAATCGGTTTAGCCAGTTTTTGACTGACTAATGGCGACCGTAAACCTCAAAGGTGCCACCATGACGATGCTTTCATTCATAGAAACCTATCACCCAGCAACCACCTCAAAAAAAATACTTGGACTGTTTGCTGTCACTGCCTCGATGACAGGTTGTGCTACCTTGGGTGGCGGATTAACACCCACTCAGTGCCAACAAAGCAATTGGCAAACCGTTGGTTATCAAGATGGTTTACTGGGTCGCAGTCAAGATTATATTCAAAAGCATATCAAGCAATGCGCTAAAGCTAATACTGTGCCTGATCAGCAACAGTGGCGACAAGGTCGTGAAGCAGGGTTAAAACGTTATTGCACACCGCTACGTGCTTACCAGTTGGGACGTGAGGGCTATGACTACAATGATGTATGCCCACAATCGATGACGCTTGATTTGTTAAAAGCGCATGACGAAGGTTATCTCAACTACCAACGTGAGCAAAGGCTAAATCAACTGTGGTACAACACCGACCCATTTTGGGGCTCACCCTTCTATAGTAATCGTTTTGGTGGTTGGGGCGGTTTAGATAGAAGGTCACGTCCGTATTATCCGCGGAGTGTACCTAACAACCGCTATCCAAAATACACTGATACCCATCAGCCTACATCAAGCCAACCTGTAGCGCCTCGCCCTGTTATGCCAAGCCCCGTTACCCCTAGCAATGATGCAACTATAGGGTCAAAAAAATAATCGCGGATAAGATAAAAAACAACGGGACAACTCGTTGTGAAATTTTGTTTTGAAATTTCGTTGAGCAATCTCATTGAACAATATAACTCGCTGCGTGATGACAATAATTTACAGGTTAAAACTAAAAAAGAAGTTCGGGTGTATTTAACCGAACTTTCTTATTAAACCAATAGCTTATTAAATCAACCGCTTATCACCTCAATAGCCTAACCCATTACAGCAGCCAAAATATCCGTGTGCTTGACCCGCTTGGTTGTCAAATCAAAGGATTGATTGTCGGTATTTTTTGGCTCTCAGCGTTTTGGCTGGCGTTGGATTTTTGAGGCGCTTTGGGTTTTTGAGACGCTTTGTTTTTCTGAGATTTGGTGGGGTCAAAGGTTTGCACATCAGGTGCGGTTGGTACCCCTTTTTGCTGAAGCTGCTCATCAATCTGCCCCGCTTGGATGTTTTCCCCTTCAAATACACGGATATGCTCATCACGCTTTAACTGCAAATTTTCAAAGTCAAACAACTCACGGTCAGCGAGCTGTGACGGTGCGACATTTTGCATCGCGCCGAAGATCGAATCCAAGCGATTCGGGTATTGCTGATCCCATGTGCGTAGCATGTCATTAATCATCGCCCGTTGCAGGTTTTCTTGGCTGCCGCACAGGTTACAAGGAATAATTGGAAACTGCTTGTAATTGGCATATTTGATAATGTCTTTTTCTTCCACATACGCAAGCGGACGAATCAAAATATTTTGCCCATCATCCGATAGCAGTTTTGGTGGCATCGCTTTGAGACTACCGCCATGAAATAAATTTAAGAAAAATGTCGCCATGATATCATCACGGTGATGACCGAGTGCCACTTTGGTTGCGCCGATTTGTTTGGCAAAACCATATAACGAACCACGGCGCAGCCGTGAACACGCAGAACAGTAAGTTTTACCTTCTGGTACGATTTGCTTGACCACGCTATAGGTGTCTTTTTCTAAAATATAATACGGAATGCCGTGCTTGGTCAGATAGTTGGGCAAAATATCTTCAGGATAGTCAGGTTGCTTTTGGTCAAGATTGACGGCAATCACATCAAACTGAATCGGTGCTATTTTCTTTAAGAACAATAAAATATCCAGTAAGGTAAAACTGTCTTTACCGCCTGAAATACACACCATGACCACATCACCGTCTTCAATCATGTTGTAGTCACGAATCGCCCAAGAGACCAGCTTACGTAATTTTTTTTGTAGCTTGCGAAAACGCGCGGACTTGATGTCATCGCCTTGGCTATCCCCTTTAGCATCCCCCAAGGTCTGCTGCGCTTCATTGTTTAACGCTTTGTTTAACGCTTCATTGTTTAAAGCTTCATTGTCTAAAGTATCATTGTTTGACGCATCATCATCCCAATCATTATCATCAAGCCCATCTATGTCACTATCTGAGTCTACGTCACTCTCTACTAGTTGGGCTGATAATTGGGGATTTAATTGAGCGGCAGACATGGCTGCTACTGGGCTTACAGAATTGTTTGATTGCATAAGATACCTAACTAATGATAAACCAATAAATAAACCTATGAGGACGCTATCGGCTATCAACGACGCGTAATTTATGGGGAAAATTGCAAATAAAAAAAAGCATTTAACGCAAGGCTGACCAATCCCTCACAACAAATGCTTGATTGAGCGTATCTATAGCCGCCTATCAGATAGAAAACGCCTATCACATAGTCGGCTATTATACGGCAAAATTACGCGCTTGTAGTCATTTGAATGACATCTTGCTGTTTTAGAAGATATTTTTTATCCGCGTCATCCAACTGGTATTTTCTTTCTTCATTTGCGCCTCGATTTGTTTTTGTTGCTGCTCAAGCTTGATATCCATCAGATTTTTTTCTTTAAATAGACTATATTGGGCATCGCCTTTATAAAACTCAGTTTCACGGTAACTGTCATACGCATGTTTGAATAGCACATTGAGCACAGCGGCGAGCGGCAAAGCAATCAGCATACCGGCAATGCCTGCTAGTGCCGCCCCGGCAAGTACCGCAAATATCACCCACAATGGTGATAAACCAATTTTATCACCCAACAATAACGGCTGCAAAACATAACCTTCCACCGCCTGCCCTACCATAAAGGCACCGACAATTAGCACTAAATGTACCCAGTCTACGCCAAATTGAAATAGCCCTGCAATAATCGCCGCAATAAAGCCAAGGGTAAAGCCAAGATACGGCACAAAACTTGCGATACCCGCCATCATACCGATGATAAGACCGACTTTAAGTCCAATGAGCTGAAGTTGCACCGCATACACCATACCGAGCAACACCATCACTAGTAACTGACCTTTGATAAATGACATCAACGCTTCATCACTTTCTTTAGCGATACGATAGACCGATGGAATATAACGGTTGGGAATCATATGACGCATTTTTACCAAGCGCTCATCCCAATTATATAAAAAATAAAACATCAAAATCGGCACCAGTACCACAATGCCAGCCACGTTGATTACATTCATGCCTGATAACATTAAATTGGTAAAAAATGACCGCGCATCGGTGATATTGTAGTTTTCTTTGAGAAAATCGACCAAGCCTTTGGACATATCACGTACTTGCATGGCAGGCAAGCGTACGGGCGTGTGAGAACGCACCCAGCCTCGCAGCGTATTGTTATAATAGTCAATTGCCGTCGGTACATACTTCCATGCCGATTGTAACTGCTCCCACACCAGTGGAATGAGCCACCAAAGTATCAATCCAATCATCAGCGCAGTGGACAAATATACCAGCAAAATCGCCACCCAGCGGCGAATGTGTGCCTTGTCCTGTAATTTTTGCACCAACGGATTAATCGCATACGATAAAATAAATGCTACCAAAAATGGCAAAATTACCGATTGTAATTGATAAATGATATAGCCTATTGCAACCAAAAATAGCGATATAAATACCCGTTTGAAAAACACATCTTTCGTAAATCGATAAGGGAATGGGTTGTACATAGGTTCCTCAAAAAAGCCAAATACGCCAAAAATATAAGGGTAATGTCAAATAAAAGACGGTCACTGCCATCGTTGTATTTTCGACTAATTTTAGGTAATTTGACAAAAATAGATAGCGCAAACTGCACAACTCATACAAATATTCAAAGCTATGTTATAAAGCCATATCACATTTGTGGGGCTTGAAAGCGTCATAAACGATAAACAGCCTAATATTAGCCAGGTAGGAAAGCGATGGATTATTTTTCTTTTTGATGGGAATTTGGGTATAATGCGCGTATTACTTTTCCCAATGATTCTGGCGATAGGAAGACCATGACTACACAACCCACTTCGTTAAGTTATAAAGATGCTGGCGTCGATATCGATGCTGGCGAAGCGTTAGTTCAGCGCATTAAATCAGTTGCCAAAGCAACTAGCCGCTCTGAAGTAGTCGGTGGTTTGGGTGGATTTGGCGCCTTGTGCCGTATTCCGCAAGGCTATAAATCCCCTTTATTGGTCTCAGGGACTGATGGTGTCGGTACCAAACTTAAACTGGCTTTACAACTTCAGCAGCACGACACCATTGGTCAAGACTTGGTCGCGATGTGTGTCAATGACCTGCTAGTCTGTGGCGCTGAGCCGTTATTTTTCTTGGATTATTACGCCACAGGAAAACTGGACGTCGATACCGCAGCAACGGTTATCAGTGGTATCGGTGACGGCTGTAAATTGGCAAATTGTGCGCTCATCGGTGGCGAAACGGCTGAAATGCCAGGTATGTACCAAGATGACGACTATGATTTGGCAGGTTTTTGTGTGGGCGTCGTCGAAGAGTCGGAAGTTATCACGGGTAAAAACGTTGCCAACAGTGATGTGTTAATCGGTATCGCCTCTAGCGGCGTGCATTCAAATGGTTATTCATTGGTGCGTAAAGTCATTGAAGTCAGCGGTGCCGATGTTGCCACTGAACAATTAGACGGCAAAGCATTAAAAGACGTGTTGATGGCACCGACAAAAATCTATGTCAAAGCCATTGGACAACTGCAAAAAACCTTGGGCAACGCAAGCTTGCATGCGATGGCACATATCACCGGCGGCGGCTTGACGGAGAACCTACCACGCGTATTGCCCGACCATTTGGCGGCGCAAATTGATGTGAAATCTTGGACATTCCCGCCTGTATTTGCTTGGTTGCAAGAAAAAGGCAATATTGCGCAAATGGAAATGTACCGCACTTTTAACTGCGGTGTGGGTTTTGTCGTCGTGGTACCGGCAGATAAAGCAGACCAAGCCATTGAATTACTCAATGAACAAGGCGAAACCGCATGGAAATTGGGTGAAATCGTTGAAAGAACAGGCGATGCGGTAACCTATCGCTAATGTTATCCGCGACTCAATCGGTACTCTTGCGCTATTTTACTCTTGAGCTATTTTATCATTAAGCTAATTTATCCTTGAGCTAGTTTACTATTGAGCTAATTTAAAAGGTGCGTTTTTACGCACCTTAGTTTTTCCAACCTATTGCTTTGCTATCCTTATGAAGTTGAACATGACAAACCCTACCCCGTTAAAAATTGCCGTCCTCGTCTCTGGCAGTGGCAGTAACCTGCAAGTATTAATTGATAAGCAGCTGCAGCAATTATTAAACATTCAAATCGTGGGCGTGATTAGTAATAAAGCCGATGCCTATGCACTTGAGCGCATCCGCCTTGCCAATGAGCAGCAAGCTAATATTGCAACCGCAGTGATTGCGCGTGACGATAATGGCAAAAAATATACCCGTGTCGGTTTTGAACAACGGGCACTGCAAGAATTGCGCGCGTGGCAACCTGATTTGGTGGTGTTGGCAGGATTTATGCGGATTTTAACGCCGCTGTTTATTGATGGTGTCACCAGCAAGGATGGATTAAACGTGCCCATGATAAATCTGCACCCGTCACTGCTACCCAATTATAAAGGCTTAGATACCCATACCCGTGTGCTACAATCTGGCGAGCGCTATCATGGTTGCAGCGTGCATTTGGTAACGAGCGAACTCGATGCGGGGGAAGTCATCGCTCAAGCGGTGACCTGCGTCAACGCGGCTGAAAATGCTAGCCAATTACAGCAGCGCGTTCATGCGATGGAACACCAACTGCTGCCTATGGTGGTGGGGTTATTTGCTGAGCGGATTGTTTCACTGAAAAATAACCAACTCACCAACCGCCTTGGACTCAATTTGCCTATCAAGTTATGGTTATAGTTAAATTATGGCTATTATCAAAAAAAAACGCCTATAATCAAATTTAGGCGTTTTTTATGTTTATCACAGTTTATCCTCGAAGTGCCGATACACTCAATATCACGATTAGCAAAAATACATAGCGCCCTACCCACACGTTGTCTAAAAATGCGTTAAAGCAAAGCTTACGGTCATAGGTAAGACATTGTTTATTTTGTCGGTAAAACATGACAACGATAGGTAGCAGCGCCAATACTGAAAGCACGCCAAAATAATGCCAAAACACGCCCGACAAACTGAGCAAAAACACCCCTTGAAGTAGGCTGATTATCAACACATCATATTTACCAAATAAAATCGCGGTGGATTTGACCCCAATTTTTAAATCATCCTCACGATCTGCCATGGCATATTGGGTATCATACGCCACCGTCCAGCACATATAGCCGAAAAACAGCAGCCAGCACCAAATATCAACCTCGGTCTGCCCCGTTAATACTTGCGATACCGCAACATACGCCATCGGAATCGCCCAGCCGAAAGCCGCCGCCAAAAACACTTGCGGCAAATGGGTAAAGCGTTTCATAAACGGATAGATAAACGCCAGCGCCACCGCACCAAATGACCAAATAAAGACCTGCACGGGCAAAAATACTAATAACGCTGCACTCACCCAAGATAAAATTAAAAACGTCCAAACTGCTTCTTTACCCGTCAAGCGACCATCCGCCAGCGGTCTACCTTTGGTTCGCGATACATGCCCATCGACTTTTCTGTCAGCAAAGTCATTGATGGCACAGCCTGCCGCTCGCATCAACACCGCACCCGTCGCAAAGATTGCCACCACATGCCAAGGTGGGAGTTGCTCAAACCCTTTTGCCGCCAAAAACACCGCCCATAAGGTCGACCAAAACACCAGCTCAATGCCCACAGGCTTATCAAAGCGGGTCAGGTGAATATAGGCTTGTAGCTTATCTTTAAAAGACAGAGTGTGTGTAGTCATAGCATGTTTAATTAAACTAATCAAAAAGGAATAGAAGGTTGACGCTAGCATAGCGCTAGCCAATAGTGTCACACTAAGCAATAGTGTAACGCTAAACGTTAGCCAAATCGTCGATAAATTTGTTACCCTTACAGCTGTAAGCCAATCATCAGCAGTTGGTAATCCAGCCCAATCGGCGATTGGTCTTGCAGATAGCGTCTAAATGTCGCCGTATCGATGCTATCTTTGCCAGAGACGGCGCCGCCCATTTGCTTGAGATTTTTTAACAGACTTTTTAAATTGTCATAAGAGACAGCAAACGCTTGCTCGGTGTGATACATTAGCGTGCCTTGACGCTGTTGTTGCAAAGTGTGTATCGCCGCTAGCCAAGCGTGACTGGGTAAAAAATCAAACACAGGCAACTTGGGAAAGCGCTGACTGACTTCATGAAAAGAACCTGCCACCGGAATCGCCAAATGCAGCTGACCTTTGGTTTTGACGATGCGCCCAAGCTCTGCGATAACGCTTGGCGATGTCCAATGAAGGGCAAAACTACTCATCACCAAATCGGCTGATTGATTCGCCAATGCCATATCTGCCATATTGGCGCAAAGCGCTTGGCTGTGCAGCGTCATTGGAGAAGTTGGTGAGGATGAGGTAGATGACAGCGGCATCGACAAAAGATGCGCGACTCGCTGTTGCCAAATTGCAAGCATACTGGCAGCAGTATCGACGCCATATAACTGAGCGGAAGCTAACGCTGCATTTTGTAAAAACTTTGACATCACCGCCTGCGTCAATTTTCCTGTGCCACAGCCCACATCAACCACGCACATATCGGTTACGCCGGTATGGTAACGCACAATGAGCTGCGCCAAATGCTCTGCCACCTGCGATTGAATCGGCGTGGCGGCATCGTATGAGGTGGCAAATTGTTCAAAAACAGGGGTAACAGTACAGGACATCATCGACTAAAACAACAAATCAGTCAACTTTAACACTATTAATCAGCCTTGCATAGTCATAATCGTCTTGTGTGAGCAAATCAACCCCACAAGGCAAATTGCCTATCCAATCCAAAAAGCGATTAATCATGGCTTTGCCAACAAAAGATTTGCCATGCTGCGGCACAATCATCTCGACATCTAACTGCCGAACCGCATCTGCCCAAAAACGGGTGACTTTATTACTGACCATGTAGCGCTGATGAAACCCTCGCATGGTCGGAATATGCGCGTCAAAATCTTCCACTGGCACATTCGCATCACCGAGCAACGAAGCCCCCATATCGCCTGAAAATAAAATTTTGCTGATGGGGTCATAAAACTGAAAATTACCTTCTGAATGCAGAAAGTGCGCAGGCAAAGCAAATAACTGGGTTTTCCCCAAAGGTAACACCGCGCCTTCATCTGGCAGCGCAATCAAGCGCTTAAGATACCCTTCTTGCAGACGGTCAGTGGTAAACGCGGAGTTAAGATGCGGTAAAAAACGCTCCCACAATCTTGAGATGACGATATTGGCTTGGGTATGCAATAGCCAACGCGGCAATGACGCAATGATATCAGGGTCTTGGTGTGAGCCAATCACATAGCGGATATGCCTTATATCAGTATGTTTGAGCAGTGCAAGGGTGAGCGGCGTATAGGTCA
Organism: Moraxella sp. CTOTU47618; assembly: GCF_032017425.1. NCBI lineage: Bacteria > Pseudomonadati > Pseudomonadota > Gammaproteobacteria > Moraxellales > Moraxellaceae > Moraxella > Moraxella sp. CTOTU47618. The sequence goes on from NZ_DALZPW010000005.1 coordinate 14,463, forward strand.
AATCCCCACCTGGGTCAATAACCGCGCCGACAGTTTCTTCATCTGAGTGCAAAATTAAAAATTGATTGGACTGAATACCGTCACCTTTTACCAAATCACTAAACATAATGCACTGATGCTTGCCATTATCAAAAATTATTTTACCGCTCATAACCTATCTACCCATTTAACCGACAAATAAAACTTAAACTACTGATAAAAAACGCTATCACACACGCTATAAAATTGTGCAGCAAAGTGACTTTGAGGGACTTTGAATGGCTTTGCAAACCATTGTTAACCGTTCGTTATTTGCCTCAATAAACTGCCCTTAAACCCTTAGAAATAGTGAGGATTATAGCATTTTATTGACGGGATTGAGGGCATTTTTGCCCAAATCCCTGTTAACTAAATTATGCTCAAATTTGTTTTTAGTGGTATTATACCAAGCAATTTTTTAGGCAAAATTTGTGTGCTTTAAGCGCATGATTACTGCAAACGGTAAAGGCAATTTGTTATGATTTTGGCACTTGAAAGTGTATTTGACCAATGCTCAGTGGCATTCGTGGATTTAGCAGGTAATGTCATCGCTGAACAGACCCTGACGGGAAATCGTCTGCAAACCCAGCAAATTTTGCCGATGATACATGCGCTGATGACGGCATCATCGATTGATTGGTCACAACTGACTGCGATTGCTTTTAATCGAGGTCCCGGGGCTTTTAGTGGCATACGCATTAATACGGCGGTAGCGCAAGCCATCGCCTTTGCCCATGATGTGCCTTGTTTGCCTGTATCAAGCCTGCAAGCTATCGCCCAAGCGGCATTTGAACTACATCAACGCCCCCACGTATTGGCGCTGACAGATGCGCGCATGAACCAAGTGTACGCCGGTGAATACGCCATGAGCGATGGTATCATGCACCTTGTGGCAGGTGCTACTGAGCATTTGCTTGATTATGACAGTGTGATAGACAAAGACTTAGCCTTAGTAGGTAACGGCGCAACCTTGGTCAATGCGCAGCTAGGTCAAGCCATCTTTGCCGATATTCGCCCCTCAGCCGTTATCATTGCCAAACTTGGGCTAGCCTTGTATCAGCAGCACCAATCCGTCCCAGCTGAGCTGGCGTTGCCAGTTTATTTAAGAAATAATGCGTGGAAAACTCTAGCCGAACAACAAAAGGCTTAATTTATCGGCTGATTACTCATGTTGTGTTAAGTTTGACTCGCTACCCTTTATCTTGTTATAAGCGCAAAAATTGTTAGCTTTGACTGTTAATAACTAACATTGTTGGATACGTTATGGATCTTATTTTGATTTTTAAAGCCATCATCATGGGCATGGTTGAGGGCATTACCGAATTTTTACCGATTTCAAGTACCGGGCATTTAATTCTTGCCGACTCCTTGTTAAATTTTTGGACCAAAGACAAAGCCGACTTGTTTATCGTCGTCATTCAGCTGGGTGCGATTTCAGCGGTAATTTATCTGTACTGGGGACGGCTATGGCGTGCCTTGATGGGACTTATTACGGGTAAAGACCCTGAGCGTAACAACCCGCGTCAATTGGGTATCTCGCTGATTATTTCCACCATTCCGATTATGCTGATAGGTTTGATGTTTGATAAAGCGTTAAAAGCGGCGTTATTTAACCCAACCGTGGTGGCAATCTCATTGATTGTCGGTGGTTTGATTATCTTTTGGGCAGAGCGCCAACAACACAAACATACGGTCAAATATGCCGAAGCGGAAGATATTGATATTAAAACAGCGATTATCATTGGTTTGATTCAATGTCTTGCCTTGATTCCTGGTACTTCTCGCTCAGGGTCTACGATTATTGGTTCCCTATTTTTGGGGGTATCACGTAAGGCGTCTGCGGAGTATTCTTTCTTCTTAGGGATTCCTGTATTAGTAGGTGCTGGGCTATTAGATCTGACCAAAAACCATCATATTTTAACCACCACTGAAGACTGGACCATCATGGCAGTGGGTGTGGTGGTCTCATTTATTTTTGCTATGATTTTCATCAAATGGTTGGTTAACTGGGTCAGTACCCGCGATTTTACGATTTTTGCTTGGTGGCGCATCGTGGTAGGCGTACTGGTACTCATCGCTGGTATGCTGGGCTATATTTAACTCCCCATGCTATCTCATCAATCAATCCTATATTATGTTGACACTTTGCCAAGCGAGCAGCGTTTGGCAAACGTTGAAACCATACTCGCCCCTTTATCTGTCAATTTACAATTGCAAAAGATTACTAGCAAAGTAACTCAAAAATGGCTGAAATCAGTCGATGATAACAGTGTGCTGATTGATGAGGTAGGCGATGTTTTTGTCATCGCAGCGGGCATGAAAGTCAGCCCAAATTGGCAAAGCCTACAACAGCGGGTGGTCAAAGCAGGCAAAAAAACTGAGATGCTACTCAAAGCCATGCAGCTACAAGCCAGCATGACTGTCATTGATGCGACCGCAGGTTTTGGGCATGATAGCCTAATCTTGGCAAGTACCGGTGCCAGTGTGACTTTGCTAGAGCAGCAGCCACTCATGTTTTTGCTACTGCAACTAGAACAGCAAAAAATGGCGCAGCATCGCAACTGGCAAAAATTGATGAGTCGATTAACGATTTATCATGGCGACGCGATAGAATTGCTGGCTAAATTGCCAAAAGTTGACCGTATCTATCTAGATCCGATGTTTCCCGCGGATAGCTACAAATCAGCGGTTAATAAACATATGCAGATGTTGCATACTGTGACGACCCCACCGTCGATTGCGCAATCACAACAATTATTGTCGGCAGCGTTGGCGCAAATCACCCCCAATGGTATGGTGGTAGTCAAACGACCCAAATCAGCGCCTTTTCTTGCGAACTTGCCAGCTGACAACAGTCAGTCAAATGACATGGTTCGTTTTGATACCTATCTAAACAAAAAAAGCTGATGGATATCAGCTTTTTTTGTGAGTGTAGTTGTTATTGACCAACCTTTTGGTTACCGACGGCAGGCGCTGCATCGTCAGTGGCTTTGGGTGCGTTGGGCGAGGCAGGTGCATTGTCAATCACGGTATCATTTTCCGTAATCTTATCCATGTCTGAATTATCCGCGCCGCCGTCATCTGCAGCCTCTACCTCATCGCTACTCGCTGGCATCGCATCTACAGTGGTCGCCGTGCCACTGGCGCTGGTAGCGTCAGGACCGGCATCTACGGTGGCATTGGCTTCGGTCACAGCGGCGCTATTTTTTTCATCGGCAGGCGCAGCTGACATCGGTACGGCTTGTGATTCTGCCACTGACGCTGCCGCGGCGTTGTCTGTGCTGTCAGTCTTTTTATCACAAGCTGTCAACGTAAGCGCCGATACTAAACTCAGCATGGTGATTTTTGCTAGTGTGTTTTGCATGGGTATTCCTCTACTATCAATAAATCGCTCAATCCGACAACGTACTTGATAGCCTATATAGTAAAAATTGCTGAAGCCATGATGCGGCTAATTCAAAGATGATAATGATGTCACCTTAAATTTTACCATGGCATTGCTTGTATTTTAAACCCGAACCACATGGACAAGGGGCATTTCGGCTAATCGCTAAGTTGGCATACGGATTGTCACCATTTTCAGCCATCTCTGGACTCGCGGTTGCTGCTGCTGAGCCGCTTAGACCAAATGAATACGTGGCTCGCGTGCGTTGCTGGCTGTTACGCGCAATCATGTCTTCATCGTCACTCAGCTCACCGGTCACGCCATTCATTTCTTGGTGCTCAAAATGCAGACGCATCATCTCGGCTTGTTCACGTTGCTGGCGCTCAAGCTCAGCGATTTCTTCTGGCGTTGGGATATGCACACGCGCTAAATCTTGCACGGTTTCAGACTTGATAGCACCGAGCATACTTTGGAACAATGAGAAAGATTCAGATTTATATTCTTGCTCAGGATTTTTTTGCGCATAGCCTCGTAGATGAATCCCTTTACGCAATTGATCCATTTGGTTTAGATGTTCTTTCCAATGCTTATCTAGGCTAGATAGCATAAAGTGACGCTCAAGCTGGGCGGCATTTTCCTCGCCCATTTGCTCACGGCGAGCGCGGTAGTTGAGTAACGCAGCCTCAATGATTTTTTGGCGTAAACCTTCTTCATCCAAACGACGATCGGCATCTAGCCAGTCATTGATTGGCATATAAATACGAAACTCATTTTCAAGCTCGTCTTCAAGCCCATCAATGTCCCATTGGTCATCAATCGAACCGGGTGGCACGAACTGGTCAATCAAGGCATTGTACACATCGTAGTGCATCGCTTCGATACCTGCTTGTAGATTACTTTCGGCGAGCAGTTCATCGCGCTGTTTATAGATAACCTTACGTTGTTCGTTGGCAACGTCATCGTATTTGAGTAGACTCTTACGGGCATCAAAGTCGCGGTTTTCTACTTTTCTTTGGGCGTTTTCAATCGAGCGTGATACCATTTTGTGCTCAATGGCTTCGTCTTCTTTTAGCCCCATGGCGCGCATCATATTGACCACGCGATCGCCAGCGAAAATCCGCATCAAGTCATCTTCAAGCGACAAGAAAAACCGTGATTCCCCAGGGTCACCTTGACGACCTGCACGACCGCGCAATTGGTTATCAATACGGCGTGATTCGTGACGCTCAGAACCGATGATATGTAAACCACCCGCCTCTAGCACTTGTTGGTTTCGCACTTGCCATTCGGCATGGGCTTGATCTTTCATTTCAGGGGTGACGTTGTCGATTTTGGCGAGCTCTGCTTGCCAGTTACCCCCCAAGATAATATCGGTACCGCGACCTGCCATGTTGGTGGCAATAGTGACCGCATTGGGGCTGCCCGCTTGCGCGATAATATCGGCTTCACGCTCGTGCTGTTTGGCATTGAGGACGTTATGTTGAATGCCTTCTTGCGTCAATAACTCTGAAAGCACTTCACTGGCTTCAATGGTTGCCGTCCCCACCAAAATCGGTGCCTGTTTTTCTTGAATGCGTTTGATTTCGCGGATGATGCCTTGATATTTGCCCATTTTACTTAGGAAAATTTGGTCATCAAGGTCAATACGCTGAATCGGTTTGTGGGTTGGGATAATCACCACATCTAAATCGTACGTTTGTTTAAACTCCGCAGCTTCGGTATCCGCTGTACCTGTCATGCCTGAGAGTTTGTCATACAGACGGAAATAATTTTGGAATGTCGTGGTGGCAAGGGTTTGGTTTTCGGCTTGGATTTCAACTTGTTCTTTGGCTTCAACCGCTTGGTGCAACCCTTCTGACCAGCGGCGACCGGGCATGGTACGCCCTGTGTTTTCATCGACAATGATGACTTCGCCTTCATGCACGATATAGTGAATGTTTTTAACAAATAAATGGTGCGCACGAATCGCGGCTTGGACGTGGGCTAGTAGTGGCAAGCGCGTTGGGCTATATAGGCTCTCATTTTCGCCAAGCTCGCCTTTTTCCACCAAGAATTTTTCGATTTTCTCGTAGCCTTTTTCGCTGATTTCGATTTGACGATTTTTTTCATCAATCCAAAAATCCTGCTCACGGTTTTCGCGGTTGCCTTCTTCGGTTTCTGAACGTTTGAGGCGTGGGATAATGGTGTCAATCAGCCTGTACATGGCGGATGAGTCTTCGGCTTGACCCGAGATAATCAGCGGCGTACGCGCTTCATCAATCAAAATCGAGTCAATCTCATCGATGATACAATAGTTGAGTCCGCGCTGTTTTTTCTCATCTAGGCGAAATACCATATTGTCGCGCAGGTAGTCAAAGCCGTATTCGTTGTTGGTACCGTAGGTAATATCCGCGGCATAGGCCTCAAATTTTTCCATCGGGTCTTGCTGTGAGTAAATCACGCCGACAGTTAAGCCCAAAAAGTCAAACAACGGGCGGTTTAGTTCGGCATCACGGCTTGCCAAGTAATCATTGACAGTGACCACATGCACGCCCTTACCGCTAATAGCATTGAGATATATCGCAAGCGTTGCCATCAAGGTTTTACCTTCACCCGTGCGCATCTCGGCGATTTTACCTTCATGCAGGGTGATACCCCCGATGAGCTGTACATCGTAGTGACGCATGCCAAGGACACGGCTTGAGGCTTCACGACAAACCGCAAAGGCTTCAGGTAAAATGGTATCTAGGCTAGTACCCTGCTCAAATTGGGTTTTAAATTCCGCAGTTTTCTGTTTTAATGCTTCGTCAGAGAGGGGCTGGATTTTGGGTTCTAAGGCGTTGATTTTGTCGACCAACTTACGCATTCGCTTAAGCTCACGGTCGTTTTTGGTGCCGATAACCTTGCCTATCATTTTGCCTAACATACGAGGGTTTTCCTAAAGTGCTTAAATCAATAAGTGCGATGACTTTTAATACAATGACGGTTAATAAAGGTGTTCAAAATAAATTTTGCTATTATATATGGGTTTGCTTTTTTTAGATACAAGGTTATGACAGCCTGTAAGTTTGAACCGCTTGCCTCTATTAACTTTATCTTTATGAATCCATCCCCATAATTGAACTTTATTTTCGAGATTTTCTTTTCATTGTTGAAATTTTCTTGGAAGATTTTAACCCCATCTTTGCCATTATGCTATCGAGTTTGCCATGACTGCCCCATTGACGCCACAACAACTGATTCATCAATTACCCAAAGCCGAATTACACGTGCATATCGAAGGCACGTTTGAGCCGGAGCTGATGTTTGCCATCGCTAAACGCAACCAAATCGATATACCCTACCAAACCATTGAAGATGTCAAAAATGCCTACAATTTTCATAATTTACAATCGTTTTTGGATACCTACTATGCCGGCGCAAACGTTTTGGTCAAACAGCAGGATTTTTATGATTTAGCGTGGGCGTATTTTGAAAAATGCCAGGCTGATAATGTGGTGCATACGGAGATTTTCTTTGACCCACAGACCCATACTGAGCGGGGGGTGGATTTTGCCACCTGTTTTCAAGGGCTTTATCAAGCAAGCTTAGATGCCAAAGCAAAAATGGGTATCACCTCGCATTGGATCTTGTGTTTTTTGCGTCATTTGAGCGAAGACAGCGCATTTGCCACCCTTGAGCAGGCTTTGCCATTTAAAGATAATATCATTGGCGTGGGGCTTGACTCTAGCGAAGTGGGCAATCCACCCGCTAAGTTTGAACGGGTATTTGCCAAAGCTCGAGCGCTTGGGTTTTTGACGGTTGCGCATGCGGGTGAAGAAGGCGATCCCGCGTATGTTTGGCAAGCGTTGGATTTGTTAAAGGTCAATCGTATCGATCACGGTGTGCGCTCGGCAGAAGATGATAAACTCATGCAACGCTTGATAGCTGAGCAAATGCCGTTGACGGTGTGTCCGTTAAGTAATCTTAAACTAAAAGTGGTGCAAGACATGGGCGAGCACAATATAAAAACCATGCTGCACCAAGGCGTGTGCGTGACGGTGAACTCAGATGACCCGGCGTACTTTGGTGGCTATATGAATGACAACTTTGTCGCTATTGAGCAAGCGTTAGCGCTATCAAATGACGATATCAAACAATTGGCGATCAACAGCTTTAACGCATCTTTTATAGATAATGCTGAAAAACAGCATTGGATCTCAAAAATCGAATCGCTTTAAGCTTTTAAATAAGTTGGTAAATAAGCTCTAAAAAATAGGCTGGAACTAACGCGCATTTGTGCATCCCAGCCTTAACCAACCTCACACACCCAACATGGTGCGACAAACGCACCTGTTGCTTAACTTCATAACGTTTAACCATTATGACCCAGACCATGCCTCACAATCTTGACGATCATACCCCCATGATGCAGCAATATCTCACCCTAAAAGCGGATTATCCCCATGCCTTGGTGCTGTACCGGATGGGCGATTTCTATGAGCTATTTTTTGATGATGCCAAGCTTGCTGCCGATATTTTGGGCATCACCTTGACCCGACGTGGCAAAGATAAACAGGGCAATACCATCCCGATGGCAGGCGTGCCGTTTCATTCGGCAGACGGCTATATTGCTCGGCTGATTAATGCCGGGCAAACCGTGGTGGTCTGTGAACAAGTTGAAGAAGAAAAGACTGAAGACGAGCCTGAAGAAAACATTGTAGCAAAAGACACTGCAGCCAAAAGCATAGCAAAAAAAACCAGCAAAACAAAAGCCAATGCCGCTAAGATTATGGAGCGTAAAGTCGTCCGTACCTTGACCGCAGGGACGCTGACCGATGATAACCTCATCACCCAAGGACAAACGCCAACGGTCGTCGCGATCAGCTTTGCCAAACAGCAAATGTCGGTGGGATTGGCGCAGCTGGATTTGGCACAAGGACAAATCCGCGTCACTGAGCTTAACTGCGACAGCCATACTGCACTACAAAGCGAGCTTGCTAACGCGCTCGCCCGCTTTGATCCCAGTGAAGTGCTGATAGATGAACAGCTGTCTGAGGCATGGCAACATTTTTTGCAGGATTGTCTGAGCGCAAATAGTCCAACAGCTAGTCTGCCGCCGATTTTGTCACAGCCGCACAGTTATTTTCTGCCCAATAACGCCCTTGAACATCTGACCCAGCATCTAAGCGTCACCACGCTGGCAGGGTTTGGCATTGAGCAAAAACCGCTTGCCATCTCATCGGCATCGGTTGTACTGCATTACGGCAAACAGACACAGCAAGCTGATTTACGCCATATTTGCAGCCTACAGCTCGAGCATAACGGCGATTTTTTGCAGCTTGATACCATCAGTCAGCAAAATTTGGAAATTTTTAAACCCGTGTTGGCATCGGGTATTTCGCTGTTATCGGTGATTGATCATTGCCAAACGCCGATGGGCAAACGCGCTTTAGTGCATCATTTGCGCCGACCGCTACGCAATGTCACCCTGATTAACCGCAGGCTTGATGCGGTTGAACAACTGATGCAATTGCCGATAGCAGCGTTTGAATTGCTTAAACAAACATTAAGCGAAATCAGCGATATCGAACGCATTGGGGGACGCATTGGCTTGGGTTCAGCAAAACCGACCGATTTGCTCAAATTGCGTCTGAGCTTGGCGCAAGCGTTAGCGTTGTCAAAGCAGTTGCAGCAACATTTTGATTTTACCACCATAACGACGCTAACTGCCGAGACGCCTTTGCTTGCCATGCTCAGCAAACAGCTACCTGACTTAGCCTTAAATGATAGCTTTGCCAATATTTATGCTTTACTAGAGCAAGCGATTGTCGATGAGCCGCCCGCCCACATCCGTGATGGCGGCATGATAAAAAAAGGCTATGACCCACAGCTTGATGAATGGCAAAATCTGCATGGCAATATCGAGCAAACTTTGGAAGCATTGGCGGTGCAAGAGCGGCAAAAAAACAACCTGCCCATGCTCAAAGTGGGCTTTAATAAAGTCAGCGGATTTTATTTTGAACTTAGCGCCCTACAAGCCAAGAATGCGCCTGAATATTTTACCCGCCGTCAAACGCTCAAAAATGCTGAACGCTTTATCACGCCAGCGCTCAAAGCCATTGAAGAATCCTATCTATCAGCTCAAGGGCAAGCGTTGACCCTTGAAAAGCGTATCTATGAAAATCTGCTGGGTCAGCTCAAGTCTCAGCTTGGCGATGTGCAGCGCCTTGCCAAAGCGATTGGGTATTTGGACGTACTTGCCAACTGGGTCAGCCTAACGCGTTTGCAGAATCGCTCTCATCATAATAAAAACTGGTGCCGCCCGTTGTTTAATACCACTGATGATACCGCAAGCCTACATATCCAAGGCGGACGCCATATCGTGGTTGAAGCTGGTCAACAGCGCCAAGCTCACCATCAGACGGCATCGCTTGACCCATTTGTCGCCAATGACTGTGTCATGGGAACAGCCACCCAACTTGAACGATTAATGCTCATTACAGGGCCCAATATGGGCGGTAAGTCGACCTACATGCGTCAAACCGCTCTTATCGTACTACTTGCTTGTTGTGGCGCGTATGTCCCTGCGCAGTCGGTGACGCTCGGTCGTATTGAGCGGATTTTTACCCGCATTGGCTCAGCAGATGACTTGGCAAGTGGTAAATCAACCTTTATGGTCGAGATGATTGAAACCGCCAATATCATGAACCAAGCCAATGCCAACTCGTTGGTACTCATGGATGAAGTCGGTCGTGGCACCAGCACCCAAGATGGTCTAGCGATTGCGCATGCGTGCGTGAATTATTTAGCAGAAAAAATCGGCTGTTTGACCCTATTTGCTACCCATTATTTTGAGCTCACTGAACTGGCTGAGCACCACCCCAAAATGTTTAATCAGCACCTTGTCACCCAAGAAATCAACGGGCAGTTACTACTAATGCATAAAATCGCACCCGGGGCGACGCATCGCAGTTTTGGATTGCATGTCGCCAAAATGGCAGGTTTGCCGCAAGCCTTGTTAGCCCAAGCGCAATATTATTTGGATAACCAAAGCGAACAAAAAAGTTTGCCCAACAATCCTTTACTGTATCCACCAAAAGATGAGCAGCAAATGGGTCTGGATTTGCAAAGTGCAGCGGCTGACTATCAAACGTTGAAGGCTGATGAATACAAACTTACTCAGCAACTAACAGCCCTAAACCCTGACGAGCTGACGCCGAAACAGGCGTTAGAATTTATTTATTCATTAAAGGAATTGTTAAAAAAAGCGTAACGCGCTAAAATAATACGATTGTATTTTTTATGCTTTTAACATTTGTGCAACTAAAAAAAGGTAGCCACCGCCATGACTTTCGTCGTTACTGATAACTGTGTTCGTTGTAAATATACTGACTGCGTTGAAGTCTGTCCTGTGGACTGTTTCTATGAAGGTCCGAATTTTTTGGTCATCCATCCTGATGAATGTATTGACTGTGCGCTGTGTGAACCAGAATGCCCTGCCAATGCGATTTTTTCTGAAGATGAAGTACCAAAAGGTCAAGAAATATACATCGAACTGAATGCAGAGCTTGCCGAAAAATGGCCAAACATCTCAGCCATGCATGACCCACTACCCGATGCCAAAGAATGGGATGGCGTACCCAATAAATTACAGTATATTGAAAGATAGCCTTTCTAAGATACGCCAGTTAGGTGATTTTTAGCAAGATGCTATAAACAGGATTCCATAAAACAGCATATAGAACGAGGACGGCAATCAGTGAATACTGATTGCCGTTTTTATATTGCCATCTCTTATTATGCCAGCCTTGGTATTATGCCAACGTTGTTGTCTATCTGCTTAACTTAACCTCTTTAGCTTAGCCTATTTTTTTGCAAATTGATTATGAAATAAAAAAACGCGCTATGGATTAGCGCGTTTTTAATGTCACAGTAACATCAGCCTTTTACGGCACTGCCCCAAACTGGCACCACGGTTTGCATCAATGGTTTTAATAGTTTGATATTTGCCGCAAAGATAGAACCTGTTTGCATCGCATTGTGTGCGCCTGTATGGTCAACCACCGTGCCGCGTGCTTCAGTGACAATTAATTCACCGGCACAGATATCCCAAGGTTTGATAGACATTTCAAAATAACCATCAAACCGTCCCGCTGCTACATAGGCCAAATCTAACGCGGCCGAGCCCACACGGCGCACTTGACCGCCTTGTTCGCAGATTTTTTGTAAGCTTTCAAAATGCTCTTTGGCATACGATACTTTACCTTCCGCGCGGTTACGCTCAAGCGGATGACCTGTGGTAAAAAAGCCGCCATCAATGGTTTTATGCTCACTGACGCTGATACGGCGTTGGTTGAGACGCGCGCCTTTACCACGACTGGCTGAGAACATCTCATCACGCACTGGGTCATAGATGATACCATGTTCGGTGACGCCATTTTTTTGCACCCCGATTGAGACACAAAAATGCGGTAAGCCATGAATAAAGTTGTGGGTACCATCTAATGGATCAATGACCCAGCACCAGTCTTTATCATTGCCCTTGCCTTCTTGTAGCCCAAATTCTTCACCCAAAAATGAGTGGGTTGGGTAGCTTTCTTTCAGCATCGCGATCAATAATTCTTCGCTGTAACGGTCGATTTGGGTCACCAAACCATCTAAGCCTTTACTTTCAATCGTGAACTCTAGCTTGTGACGATTGTTGTGTGCATTTAAAATCTCTTGACCTACTTTTTGTGCAGCGCGGGCTGCCATGACGACCATCGGTTCCATAATTGACCTTTTGTTGAAGGATAAAAATCTAAAATTTATGACAAAATCGTTTGCATCTGTTTGACCACACCCGCGACATCTAGCCCACAATCGGCTAATTGCTGCTCAGGGCTGCCATGCGCGATATATTTATCGGGGATACCGATGTTAAGTATCGTTGGCAAAGCTTGGCTTGTTTTTGCTGCTTGGGCAACGAGGTATTCATTGACCGCACTACCGGCACCGCCCATGACTTGGTGTTCTTCAAGGGTAACAATGGAGCAGTTTTGCGCCAATAGAGTATCCAGTAATTCGCTGTCTAACGGTTTAACAAACCGCATATTATAAACAAAAAACGTCGTCGTTGGGTAAGTTTCGGCTAAGTTTTGACACGCCGTAACCGCTGTTTTTACCATGGTACCAAAGGCAAGCACCGCAACTTTTTTCACCACGTTGCTCGTATCTGCTCCAGTGGCATCAATAGTCTGCTCAAGCGCTGCCTTACCGATTGGATACATCGCTTGGTTTTTATCAATCTCTGCCCCAATGCCATTGCCACGTGGATAACGCACCGCAGCGGGTCCAATACGCTCATAACAGGTATTGAGTAAGTTATAGCACTCATTTTCATCTTTGGGACAAGCAATCACCATATTAGGCACAGTTCGCATGAAGGCGATATCAAACACCCCCGCATGAGTCGCACCGTCTTCACCGACTAAGCCTGCACGGTCAATGGCGAACATCACGTTGAGATTTTGCAAAGCCACATCGTGAATCAGTTGGTCATAGCCACGTTGTAAAAATGTGGAGTAAATCGCGACAATCGGTTTGACGCCTTGGGTTGCCATACCACCTGCTAGGGTCACTGCATGTTGCTCGGCAATCGCCACATCAAAGAATTGGCTAGCAAATCGCTTGGCAAATTCGGTCATGCCTGAGCCTTCAGCCATCGCAGGGGTAATCGCCATCAGTTGTTTGTCAGTGGCGGCTTTATCGCAGATAAACTCGCCAAACACTTGCGAGTATTTTTTGGCGGGAGTAGGCACTGGCTTTTGGCTGTCAACTGGCACAGATTTTTCTTGCGCTGGGTTGATTTTTTTAAGTTTGGTAATGGCATGATACGTAATCGGGTCGCATTCTGCAGGTAAAAAGCCTTTACCTTTGACCGTATGCACATGGACAAGTACCGCACCTTTCAACTGCTTGACCCGTTCAAACACTTGAGTCAATTTGGCAACATCATGCCCGTCAAACGGTCCAAAATAATGAAAACCGATGGCTTTAAATAAGTTTTCGGGGAACACTTCATCAATGAGTTTATTGGCGATTTTCTCAGGTAATGTCTCTAACTGAGAGGGTTTAGGAATACCTTTTTCTGCCAATTTTTCGACAATTTTATTGGGCAGGCGCGAGGTCCAATCATCCAAAGCTTCGTTTGCCATGTGCAAATAATGACGAATACGGCGGTCTTCACTGGAAATGACGCGCTTGGTAAAAATCGCATCACCATTTTTATCGATATCGACTGCCAAACCACGCTGCCAAAGGGTGGCTAAATGTTTAGAAAATCCGCCCGTTGCCTGTGAGATTGACATGTCATTATCGTTGAGCACCACAATCAAATCGGCATTTTGCTGCACCGCGTCATTCATCGCTTCAAACGCCATGCCGCCTGTCATAGCACCATCACCGACGATGCTAACCACTTTGTCATGTTTGCCTAAATAGCGCATAGCAAGCGACATGCCTAGCCCTGCAGAAATCGCCGTCGATGAATGCCCAACGCCAAAAGTATCATACTCAGACTCATGACGCTCGGGGAAGGCGGTCAGCCCATGTTGGCTACGAATGGTGGTAAGCTTGTCACGGCGACCCGTTAAAATTTTGTGGGGATAGGCTTGGTGCCCTACGTCCCAGACAATTTGGTCTTTGGGTGAATTAAAGACATAATGCAGCGCAATGGTGAGCTCAACGACGCCAAGGTTAGAACCAAAATGCCCGCCGCTGACACCTGTCGTATACAGTAAAAACTCGCGCAGTTCATCTGCTAATTGCTGCAATTTCGCGGTACTCATTTTTTTTAGGTCGTCAGGACTGTCCACCCCATCGAGCAGCGGCGTATGCGGCTTTAGCATAGGGATGGTATCAAAGTTTTTTAATGAGTAGTTTTGGTTAGCTATTTTAGTTTTTGACATATCTTGGCTGACACTTTTCATTGCTTACAGGCACTCGATGAGCCCTGTTGACACAGGTGAAAAAAATAAATGGTAAAACGCACAATGACTATTAACACCTTATTGCTGGCACAAAATTGGCACAAAATACGGGCACAAAGTTGACAGACTGCCAAAGCGTTGGGCGCTTGAAAATCTAGGTGGCTAAGCTGGCATTAACAGCTTTGAATTGCCAATGTGGCGCATGAATGTGGCATAATAGCATTTTTTTGTTGATTAAACATCAAACCTCGCTATTTTAGATTGTATCTTATAGCTTCTATAAAGTTTAGCTTAGCGCCTTGAATTTTTGATAAATTTTGACAAAAAATTTGCGTCAGATAGCATACTAGCCTAGCTTGCGGCTTATTGATAAGATGCGTAATGACGCTATCCTTCTTGATATTTTAATCAACGCCTTCATGTAAAGGGCACTTTTATTTTTGGGTTTACCGACTTGGTTCAGTTGGACATTTTTTTGGAGTAGTGGGTGTCGTATCAATTTATCACGCAAGCAACCTTACCAACAGCGCATGGGCTATTTGATATTCATGTGTTTGAAGATACAGACGACACGGCACGCGATGCGCTTGGCAATCGTAAACATGAACACGTCATGCTGACGGTTGGCTTGCCCACGGCTGATAAATCCAAAATCCCATTGGTACGCATTCATAGCGAATGTTTGACAGGGGATGCCTTTAGTTCGCTTAAATGCGACTGCGGACCTCAGCTCAATGCCACCATGCAGATGATTCAATCTTATGCTAAAGATGGCGGCTGCGGGGCGATTTTATATTTGCGCCAAGAAGGGCGCGGGATTGGACTGACCAACAAAATCCGTGCTTACGCATTGCAAGACCAAGGACATGATACACTTGATGCCAATTTGCTGCTCGATTTACCTGCCGATGCTCGCACCTATGAAATGTGCAAGCCGATGCTTGAGCATGTCGGTGTGGATAAGGTAAAGCTGATAACCAACAACCCCAACAAAATTGACTATCTCAATGATATTGGTATTGAGGTGGTAGCGCGCGTGCCGCTGTTGGTGGGTATCAACCCTCACAATGAAGCCTATCTCAACACCAAAAAAGAGCGCATGGGGCATATGATTGAGAATGAGTGATAAACACTCATTCTCATAAAATGCTAGAACATTAATTTTTTGTTTTTTTACAATAAATTAACCCCGAGTACATTCAGCATCATTTTTGCCCCCACAATCAGCAGCAAACCACCAAACATGCGCTTTAAGGTGTTGGCAGGCAATTGGTGCGCCAATTTCGCCCCCACTTTGGCAAATACATAACTCATCACTGAAATACACAAAAACGCAGTGACATGCACAAAGCCAATCGCCTCAGCGGGCAAACCCTGTACATCTTTACCAAAAAACATAAACCCGAGCGCCCCCGCAATGGCAATCGGTAAGCCACAGGCTGCTGACGTACCCACCGCTTGTTGCATGGTCAAACCAAAACGGCTCAAAAACGGCACAGTAAAACTGCCACCGCCAATACCGAAAATCGCCGATGCTGCGCCAATCAAGCCCCCGACCCCTGTTTGCACAGGCGCAGATGGCAAGTGAGTGGTCGCGACAACTTCCGATTTTTTAGCCAAAAGCATTTTTAGCCCCATAAACAGCGCCATGCCAGCAATCAAAAACGCCAAGACCTTACCATGCAATAAATCTGCGATATAAGCACCAACAAAACTACCCACCACCAAGCCAATCGACATATTGCGCCATACATCCCAGCGCACGCCACCGCGCTTATTGTGCGATTGCATGGAGCTTATCGATGTCACCACAATCGTGGCAAGCGATGTCCCTACCGCCAAATGGGTAATGACATCGCTTGGATAGCCATACGCTTTAAAAATCGCCATCAGCACGGGTACGATAATCAATCCACCACCGATACCAAACAGACCCGCACAAGTGCCAGCAAATGCCCCCGCCAGCAAAAACCACAGATACATCATTTTTTGCATTTCCTTTGATTAAAAATAGCGTTAGTATAGCAAACTTATCTTTTTGACGTTTGTAACATTGTGCCTAAGCTTATGAACCCGACCCTATATACCCATCCCCATGAGAATTGATTCGCTTTGCCATACCCATTTATCATCAACCCACTCAACCAACAGCCAGCTGATTGAGTGGATGGTGCTAAGCTATCAAGCGCAGTCGCCCACTGACCATAACCGACCGCATTTTAGCCGCCCCCATTTGTTGACTGCCGATACCCAATCAGGCGGACGTGGTCAACATGGCAGAACATGGCAATCACCGCTAGGCAATGTTTATTTATCATTGTATGTGCCGATACAAGCCTATGCTTGGCAGCAAAATCTTTGCTTATCTTATCGATTAGATGGTCGCTTGTCACTGTGCGTGGGTTATCAGCTCAGTCAAATCCCTATCATAGAACACATCAACCAAACAAGACTGGCAAAGCATTTGCCCACCATTGGCGTCAAATGGGTGAACGATGTGGGTTTTTATCAACCACAAGACAACCTACCTGACCAATTTCAAAAACTCTCGGGTATTTTGATAGAGCCTGTCAATGTCGCAGGTCACATGCTAGGGGTCGTCATCGGTGTGGGGGTCAATATTGCCCATGCCCCTGTGCTGACCGAGCAAACCCAAGAAGGCTTAAACTACCAAGCGATAAGCCTGCAAGATTTGACAGCGCAGCGCTTACAGCCCAGTGAATTTTATCAGCCCATTACCGATGCCATAGCTAATGCGATTGGGCAATTTAATCAGCTGCAAGCGACTGAAGCAAGTCAACAATTTATCCATGATTTTGCCCAAAAAGACGTATTAAAAAATAAGCATTTGCAAATTCATAACGCCTTATCTGAGCAATCAATAACAGGCATTGCAACAGGTATCGATGCGCAAGGCTGTCTATTGATTGAGCAAGCAGATGGCAGCACACAAACGATTTGGACAGGTACTATTCAAGTTTTGGATTCAGCCGTTTCATCGTTGCAGGCAAATAAACACAAATAAAGCATCCCTCTCAAAGGCTCTCATTTATGACAAAACTTTGGCTAGACTTGGGTAATACCCGCTTAAAATATTGGCTTACGGACGATAAGGGTCAAGTGCTGGATCATGCGGCTGAACAGCATTTGCAAGCCCCTGCCGAATTGCTCAAAGGGTTGACATTTCGGCTTGAACGACTCAATCCTGACTTTATCGGGGTATCATCCGTGCTTGGACAAGCCGTCAATAATCACGTCGCAGAAAGCCTAGAGCGATTGCAAAAACCGTTTGAATTTGCCCAAGTCCATGCCAAGCACGCGCTGATGTCGAGCGACTATAACCCCGCCCAACTTGGCGTTGACCGCTGGCTACAAATGCTCGGTATCATCGAGCCTAGCAAAAAACAATGCGTGATTGGCTGCGGCACTGCCGTTACCATCGATTTGGTCGATCAGGGTCATCACTTGGGAGGCTATATTTTCCCCAGTATCTATTTGCAGCGCGAGTCGCTATTCTCAGGAACGCGCCAGATTAGTATTATTGATGGCACTTTTGATAGTATAGATTCAGGCACCAATACCCAAGACGCGGTGCATCATGGTATTATGTTATCCATTGTCGGGGCCATCAATGAAACCATTCATCGCTACCCACAATTTGAAATCACCATGACAGGCGGTGATGCCCATACTTTTGAGCCGCACCTATCAGCCAGCGTGGAAATTCGGCAAGACTTGGTATTGGCGGGACTACAGCGTTTTTTTGCCGCTAAAAAATAACACTAAAAATCAAAACTAAAAACCAGAAATAAAATTAACCGTTAAGAAAAAAAGGAAATCACCCATGAAAAAAATCATTCAAACCACAAGCATCGCTTTACTCACTACGAGCTTATTAACCGCCTGTATGACTGCGCCTACTTTGCCCGCCAAGCCAACGCCTTCAACAGTCAACCAGCCCGCCAATGCCACTCGCACGGTCACGCTTGCACTGGGTCAAAACATTTTTGTTAAAGAACACCAGCTAAATCTGACTTTTGATAAAGTGCTCAATGATAGCCGCTGTGCCACAGGCGTACAGTGTATTTGGGCAGGCAATGCCACGGTAGCGGTCACGGCTATGACAACCACCTCTCGCCCACAAACTTTTAATTTATCGATTGGGGATTTGCGCGGTGACTTGCGTCAAACACAGCGTTTTGCCAATATGGATATTACACTGACTGCGCTATCATCCACGCCTGTGTCCAGTCAATCTGCTGCCACGTCAACCAGCAATCTGCCTACTATCACCTTGGCGATTAAGCAAATTCCTTAATTGTTATGCTGCCTAAAAAAGTAATAAAAAAAGAGGTAATTAACCCCTTTTTTTATATCCAATCAGTGATTTAAACCGTTGCCACCATCGGGGCTTCACGTTCAACTTTTAATTTCAAAATGCGCGATGTTGAAGTTTCTAGAATGGTAAACTTATAGGCACCAATATCAATGGTTTGATTGACTTCTGGGACATCGGTCAACTGAGAAATCAAATACCCGCCAATGGTGAACTGATCGGCATCGAGTAGCAAATCTGGATCGTCAAGCTCCAAACGTAGTTGGTGCAAGCTTGCTGTACCTTCCACAATCCAATAATCGTCATACGGGATAATTTCTAAAGTTTCATCTTCATCAGGGAACTCACCTGCAATCGCCTCTAGCACATCAAGCGGTGTCACTAGCCCTGCGACTTGACCATATTCATCAATCACCATCGCCAAATTACCTTTGGCTTTTTTGAGCATATTGAGCAGTTTTAGGTTGTCAATGCTCTCTGACACAAACACAGGTTGCTGCTTGTTAAGTAAGGGTTTAATGGCGGTTTCAATATCTGCGACATTGTTATCGAGCAAATCCAAAAAGTCTTTGGCGCGTACTACCCCAAGCACTTTATCAATGGTATCTCGGCACACAGGGAACAAGCTATGCGGCGTATCAAGCAATTGCGCGCGCATTTCTTCGCGGCTACCATTGATATTGACCCAAGAGATATCATTGCGCGGCGTCATGATGGTATGTACATCGCGCTCATTGAGCGCTAGTACGCCACTAATCATATAACGCTCTTCTTGCGCAAAGGGCATACTATCAAAATCAAAATGTTCTGAATTATTCTCTGGGGTAACCGCTTCTTCAGTTTTACCACCCATTAAGCGTAAAATCGCATCCGCAGTACGGTCACGAATCGGAATTTGATTTTCATATTTGGTTTTATTGCGTTTGGCTACTTGGTTAAACACTTCAATCAAAATTGAGAACGCAATCGCCGCGTACAAGTAACCTTTTGGCATATGAAAGCCTAGTCCTTCAACAATCAAACTAAAGCCAATCATCAGTAAGAAACTTAAGCATAAAATCACCACAGTCGGGTGACGACCAACAAACTCCGTCAAGGCTTTGGAAGCAGCCACCATCAATACCATGGCAATGATCACTGCCGCCATCATGATTTCAAGGTGTTTTGCCATCCCTACAGCGGTAATCACCGCGTCAAACGAGAACACCGCATCTAAAATCACAATCTGTGCGACAACCGCAATAAACCCTGCTTGCACTTTGCTTTGGTTGGTATGCTCAGGTTTTCCTTCTAGCCGCTCATGCAGCTCAGTGGTTGCTTTAAACAGCAAGAACACCCCGCCCACCAATAAAATAATGTCGCGAACTGATAAATCAAAACTTCCCCACGTGACAACGGGATCGGTTAAGGTAATGAGCCATGACATAATCGACAATAAGAACAGCCGCATGACCAATGCCAAGCCAAGTCCTAAATTTCGGGCTTTAGCGCGCTGATGCGGCGGGAGTTTATTGGCTAAGATGGCAATAAAGACAAGATTATCAATACCTAAAACAATCTCAAGAATGACAAGCGTCGCAAGGCTTAGCCACGCGGACGGGTCAGATAGTAGTTCTAACATAGTGGGTCAGTTATTCTCTTGTAATGAGGGGCAAAAAATCAACAAACAGCAAAAACGAAAAATCAGCCGTTACCTTAGCAAATCATAGCAAAAAATCAATGATAATTTGTGTCTGCTTTTGTAGATGGCACGCTGATTATTCTAATACACCACTGGACCTTTAACCTTACCTACATTCTGCAGCAACTGACCTTACCAAAAAATATACTGATCAGTCATTTTATTTGATTCATAAATTCTTGATTTAGGTTAAATTAATCCATAGGACAGCGAAACTTCATTATGACTTTACAAGGATAAGTATATGTCACATCATCGCTTTATGCGCCGTGCCGCCAAAGGATTGCTTTTTTCTTCCATCGCGTTTTCTGCGTCTTCTTATGCCTCAAGCTATTACAACTGTGCCAATGCCACTGGGTGCGTCGCAGTCACTACTCTCAACGCCACCTCAGATTATGCAAAAACCAAATACCCTATCGTACTTGCTCATGGGCTTGGTGGCTGGAACAAACTGTTTGGTTTGGTCGATTATTTTAATGGCATTCCTCAAGATCTCACCAAAAATGGCGCGAGTGTGTATGTGACCAAGACATCAAGTGTCAATGACACCGAAGTGCGCGGTGAGCAGCTACTCCAACAGGTCAAAACTATCATTGCAATCACCGGCAGCCCGAAGGTTAACTTAATGGGTCATAGCCAAGGCGGGATTGATATTCGCTATGTGGCGGGGGTTGCGCCATCGCTAGTCTCGTCTGTGACGGCGATTTCTAGCCCTGAGCAAGGCTCAAAAATGGCGGATTGGACAGTCAAAATGGTGACTGAAGGCAGCGCGGCTGATGGCTTACCGGCTGGCGAATTTAATACCGCTTCTTTAATGGCAATCAAGTTTTTTGAATTGGTGGGCGGTGTGATGGATATCGGATCTGGCGTGCCACTGAATCAACTGCAGCAGCAAGATGGCTGGGCAGCCGTCAATTCACTCACCACCAATTATGCAGCCAAATTTAACCAAAAATTCCCTGCAGCCATGCCGACCAGTTATTGTGGATACCCAAAAGACACGGTAGTCAATAATGTACGTTACTACTCATTTAGTGGTGACCAAACTATGACCACGCTTGTCGATCCGTCTGATACGGTATTGGGGTTGACGGGTTTATCATTCAATGGCGAAGCCAATGATGGGCTTGTTTCACCTTGTTCAAGTCGTCTCGGCGAAGTGATTCGTGATAACTATAAAATGAACCACATGGATTCAGTGAATCAGGTATTTGGCATTGTCAGTTTGCTAGATACCAATCCATTGACTGTATATCGCAACCAAGTCAATCGCTTAAAAGGTCAATCGTTGTAAGCTTATGCCTATGGTTCCTTCAAATAACCCTGACACAAACCAACGACCAATAACCTGGCTAATAATCGTATTAGCCAGTGGCATCATCGCATTATTGATAGCTTGCATACTCTGGTTAAAACCTAAGGACGCTGTCAAAACAGCCAATAATTTACAGCATGATGCTGCTAGTACGATGCCATCTGGTGTATTGCCGTCCAATCAAACCGTAACCTTCGCCAATGCATCCTCCGTCAGCGCGAACGCTAACCCTTTGCCCACATCGCTGCCCAAATCACTACAAGGCACCCAAGTCGATGGCGAAATTATTATCGATGAAAACAAGCAATTGGTGGTGACCGCGGGTTTGCGCCGACTGTTTGATTATTTTTTGTCCGCACAAGGGGAAGAGCCGTTAAGCCAGATTGAACAACGGGTGATTGCCTATATTCGTGAACATACGCCTGAGCCTGCCGCAAGCCAAGCGGTTAACATTTTTCAAAATTATCTAACCTATTTGACTGCTGTCAGCCAGCTAGATAAGCCTAAAGCACAGCAAAACCCCAACGTTAGCGCATTAGATTTATCTGCGATTAAGAACCAATTACGCGCAGTACAACAGCTGCAAGCCCGCTATTTTGACGCCAAAACCCGTGAAGCCTTTTTTGGGGATGAACAAGCCGTCAATGACTACAACATGACGGTCGTCGAAGCCAACCAAAACGCGCAACTGAGCAATGACCAGCGCCAAGCCATCATGGATAAGGCGCAAACTGCCTATATCGCCAGTGTTAAAGACCCAAATCTACAGACAAAGCTAACCCAGCAGCGCAATATTGACAAGTTATTAGCGCAAACGCAGCAAATGCAGCAGCAAGGGGCAACGCAAAGCCAAATCAATGCCATGCGTAGTCAATACGTCTCCCCTGAAGCGGTCAAACGGCTTGAACAGCTTGACCAGTCCGAAGCGCAATTTGCGCAGCGTGTGGCAACCTATCAGACACAGTCTAATCAAATACTGGGCAAATTGGGTAATGTGCCGCAAGCACAGCAACAAATTGTGGCGTTACAGCAGACGATGTTTACGCCTGAAGAACGGCTACGCCTAGATGTATTGACAAAGCAGCGTTAACTTCCCCGTTAAAATGAGTTAAATGCCCCATTGAATTACCATAAGCTGTTGAATTGCCACAGGCGCGTTTGAGCCTATTTTACCCGGTAACGGGCTGAACGCGCGTGGGCATCCAAATTTTCTTCCACCGCTAATATATCGGCAGTTTTTGCCAGCGTTTGGCTACCTTGCTCGCTACAATAAATAATCGAAGATTTCTTTTGAAAATCATACACGCCGAGCGGTGAACTAAAGCGTGCGGTACCTGACGTTGGCAAAACGTGATTAGGGCCAGCGCAATAATCACCAATCGCTTCAGGGGTATAGCGACCCATAAAGATAGCGCCCGCATGGCGGACATCTTTGAGCATTGCCTCTGGGTCATCTACCGATAATTCCAAATGCTCAGGCGCAATGCGGTTAATCACCTCAATACCCTCTGCGCGGTCTTTCACCAAAATCAGCGCGCCACGGTTGGCAATCGCCGCTTTAGCGATTTCAGCTTTTGGCAAATCTGCTAAGGCTTTTTCGATTTCTTGCGCAACTTTTTTGAGTAATGGCTCAGATGGGGTGACAAAAATCGCTTGCGCGACGGTGTCATGCTCAGCTTGCGATAATAAATCCATGGCCAGCCACTCAGCGCGGTCATTATCACTGCCTTCAGCATATACCAACACTTCAGAAGGCCCTGCAATCATATCAATGCCCACTTGCCCAAACACGGCGCGTTTGGCGGCTGCCACGTATTTGTTGCCAGGTCCTGTGATTTTATCGACTTGCGGAATGGTGTTAGTACCATAAGCCAACGCTGCCACCGCTTGCGCGCCCCCAATGGTAAAGACTTTATCCACACCCGCCAAATAAGCGGCCGCCAATACCAAGGGATTTAGTTCACCATGAGGCGCAGGCACCACCATGATAATTTGCCCGACCCCTGCCACTTTGGCGGGTAACGCATTCATCAAGACGCTGGATGGATAACTTGCCAGCCCACCTGGCACATAAATACCCACCTTATCGAGTGGCGTAACTTGTTGTCCAAGCGTATTACCTAGCGCATCTTGATACGTCCAGCTTTCTTGCCGTTGGCGCTCGTGAAAAGATGTGACGCGTTGTGCCGCCAGTTCAAGCGCTTGCTTAATTGTAGGGTTTAACCCATCAAATGCTTGTTTGAGCTTTTCTTGTGAAATCTCTAGCTCAGCAAAAGTTTTGGCAGGATGGTTGTCAAACTGTTGGGTCAGCTTTAACACCACCTCATCCCCACCCTGACGCACTTGTACGATAATATCGTCAACCGTAGCCAGTAGCGCTGGATCATTTACCGTTTCAAAAGCAAGCAGCTCTGTCAATTCCTGCTCAAAACTGGCTTGTTGGCTATTTAACAATCGCATGGTATTCCCCTAAAAATAAAAAATGACTAACACATAGCATAACAAATTTTTTCATGGATGAAAGCGGCTTTTTAGCCTGCACAGCTTCGCCAACCCATCAAATTGGCGCATCAAAATCGGCTAAACTGAGCCAATCCGTCACCACTTTTAGTTTTCGCCCAATTAAAATTCACCAAGCTAAAAAAAGACGTTTTAATAACGTCTTTTTTTAATCTTCAATGTTTTAGTTTTCCATGTTTTCATCTTCCATGTTTTAATCGGCATAGCCAGCTTTAATAATGCTGTAGATTGTCGAGTGCATACACAAAGGTTTGGATTTTCGCACCATTGTCAAGCGTGGCGGTTACTTCAATGCGCTGATAGGCTTCACCTTCAAACTCATCTAGCCGCGTCCAATGATTGGCCAAATCATCCGACGAAAACACCAAGCCCGCTACCATGTCGCCTTGTTCATCTGGGATGACTGCAGGAAATCCGAGCGCCGAGCCCCAACCGCCATCTGGCATCAAATGCCCACGAATAGTCGCAGACTGCCAACTACCGTTGTTGATGGGTGTCATGATAGCGTGGTTGTCGCGATTGGGGGCTAGCGTGCCATACACAAAAAGATGCTGCATCATGGTGATTTTTGAACCGTTACTGGGTGTTATCAGCGACGCTTTGCTTAAAGCTTTCGATGATTGGCTCAAGCAGCGCAAATTTGCGTTTATAACTGACCTGATTGACAATCAAACGCGAAGAGACTTGGCAAATCTCTTGGCGCGGCTCTAGACCATTGGCTTTTAAGGTATTACCGGTATCGACCACATCCACAATCAAATCACCCAAGCCTACCAAGGGCGCAAGTTCCATGGAACCATAGAGTTTAATCACATCGACTTGTTCACCGCGACTGGCAAAAAACGCGCGCGTCACATTGACATATTTGGTGGCAATTCTAAGACGACGACTGGGTAGTTGTAGCCCCACTTTACCTGCCGTCATCAAACGGCATTTGGCAATTTGTAGGTCAAGCAATTCATATAAATTGCTTGAGCCATGCTCCATTAGTACATCTTTACCCGCTACACCAAAATCCGCCGCCCCATGCTCCACATAGGTTGGCACGTCACTGGCACGTAAAATCAAAATCCGCACGTCAGCATGCGTGGTCGGGAAAATAAGTTTACGTGATTCTTCTGGGTCTTCAAGTAGTTCGATACCTGCCTTTTTTAGCAGGGGCAAGGTATCTTTTAAGATTCGCCCTTTGGATAACGCTAAGGTAAGACCGTTATAATTGGCATCATTTGCTTGTATCATTGTCTTATACCTGTTATTCGCCTTTTACCCGCTCAATGGTGACGCCCAAGCCGCGCAGTTTATCTTCCACATACTCATAACCACGGTCAATGTGGTAAATGCGCTCGATACAGGTCTCGCCTTGGGCTGCCACCGCGGCCATTACCAGTGACATAGATGCGCGTAAATCGGTTGCAATGACAGGCGCGGCATTGAGTTTATCGACGCCTTGAACAACGGCAGTATGGCCATCGACTTTGATATTTGCCCCCATACGTTGCAGCTCAGGGACATGCATGTAGCGATTTTCAAAAATATTCTCAATAATGGTACTGGTGCCTTCTGCAATACAGCAAACTGTCATGAGCTGGGCTTGCATATCGGTTGGGAACGCAGGGTGTGGTAATGTACGGATATCAACGGCTTTTGGACGACCCGCCATTTTGACATTAATCCAGTCGCTGCCAACAGTGACTTGGGCGCCCATTTCTTCAAATTTTTTAAGCACGGATTGCATCAAACTGGCTTCGGTTTTTTTGGCAGTCACTTCCCCGCCTGTCATCATGGCAAGCGCAAGATATGAGCCTGTTTCGATACGGTCTGGTACTACTGAGTACTCACAGCCATTTAATTTGTCAACGCCTTCAATGGTCATATAAGCGGTGCCAATGCCTTCAATTTTTGCGCCCATTTTGACAAGCATATTAGCCAGATCAACTACTTCTGGTTCACGCGCACAGTTTTCTAGGTGCGTGATTCCTTCCCCCAATGCCGCTGCCATGATGGTATTTTCAGTGCCGCCAACCGTGACCATATCAAAGGTGAAATGACAACCTTTTAGCCGACCGCTCGCGGGTGCTTTGGCTTTGACATAGCCATTTTCAACGGTGATGGTCGCTCCCATCGCTTCCAAGGCTTTTAGATGTTGGTCGACAGGGCGTGAGCCAATTGCGCAGCCACCAGGTAGCGACACTTCAGCCTGCCCAAAGCGCGCAAGCAGCGGCCCCAATACCAAAATCGATGCGCGCATGGTTTTGACCAGCTCATACGGGGCATAGTAGCTATTGATGGTACTGGTATCGCAAGTCACCGTATCGCCGTTCTTTTCAATGGTGATACCCGTGCCCGCAATCAATTTGACCAAGGTATTGACGTCTTTGAGTGTCGGTACATTGTGCAGGGTGACTGGGGTTTCTGCCAAAATCATTGCCGCAAGCAAGGGCAATGCTGCATTTTTTGCACCAGAGATGACCACTTCACCTTTGACCTGGGTACCACCCGTGATTAAAAATTTATCCATGTGTTTCTCCTAAAAATGGCTTATTGCGCAGCTTGTTTGGCTTGCATCTCATGCCACTGGGCATAGGTCAACGCTTGGATATTGAGTGCATGGATTTCACCTGACGCAAATTTATCAGACACCAACCCCAATACGGCTTGTTGACGCGCGACAGCACGTTTACCCTCAAAGCTGTCATCCACCACGCGCACATCAAATTTGTTGCCTTGATTGGCGGCTTCGATTTTGCCACTCGGAAAATGGGGTTGTAGTAAAGTAATTAAATCTTGTGCGTTCATGGGAAATACCTAATAAAAGAGGGGTAAAATTATACTATTTTGCTGCGTAGCATAGCATAATTTTTGCTAAGTTTATACGTTATACAAAATGCTTAATTTACGCTAAAAGCGTCCTTAATCCACGTAGGCATTGGCATGACAGCCTGTCCTACAGCTAGAACGCCTTCATAACTTACCACATCAAAGCGAATGTCAAAGGTATCAAATTGTGGATGCGCTTGTAAAAAAGCTGCGGTGGTTTTAATGATTTTACGTTGTTTGGCGGGGGTGATACTGTCTAAACTTGTGCCAAATTGGCTGGCTTTTCGTTGACGCACTTCGACAATGACGAGGCAAGGAGGTTTTTGCGTCGGCTCAAGCATCACCAAATCAAGCTCGCCCAAGTTTTTGTAGTGCCAGTTTTTGGCAAAAAACGTTAAACCTTGCGCTTCAAGGTAGCCTTTAGCCAGGGTTTCATAATAGTCGCCTTGGCGCTGTTTTGGGGCGGTGAGTTTCATTGTTGGGTTATTTTACTGTTGCAAAGGTTTTTTCTAAAGCGGCACAAGTTGGGTATTTTTGCTGTAATTTTGCCAAATAATAGGCTTGGTTGTTGTCGATAAAGCCATCCAAAATCCCTGAGTAATTTTGACCAATCCCACATCGTTGCTGTTGTCGATTCCAACTGACCGGTATTACCAACGGGTTTTGTAAAATCAGCTGGTTATTTTGACAAGTCAGCTTTGCCACACTATCAATGCGGTAATTATGCGGTTTACCCCCATCATAATGACTGGCTAATGCCACAAAGATATCGTTGGGTTTTAGTGACCTAATGGCAAAAACACCTTCAAAACGCTGCGCCGATGGCAAAATAAGCTGTTGACGCCATGTGCGAAATACCCAGTGATAATCGGTGAATTTTAAGCCAAAACCTTGCTTTGCGTAGCTTTCACGTTGCAATTCACCGCCTTTTTCGATACTGGCAATTCTTCCGACTAACACATCAGCCGAGGATGAGGGTAAACAAGCCTCTGCGGTTGAAATTAAACTTACACATAAAATAGCAAAGCAAATTGTTTTCATCACAAATCCTTTTTTCCGCGGAAAACACCTTATAATACCACCAATATTTAGCAAAATTTGAGAAAAATCATGCAGCAAAACGGCACACTCTATATCGTCGCCACCCCAATTGGTAATTTATCCGATATCACCGCCCACGCCATCGACTGCCTAAAAACCGTGGCTATCATCGCCTGTGAGGACACCCGTACCTCGGGCAAACTGCTTAACCACTTTAACATCCCCACCAAAACTTGGGCTTATCACGACCACAATGCCGAAGTACAGACCCCTAAACTGATTGAGATATTACAGTCAGGGCAAAGCATCGCGCTTATCAGTGATGCCGGCACCCCACTCATTAGCGACCCTGGTTTTCGACTGGTGCGCGCCTGTCACCAAGCTGGTATCAAAGTCTCGCCGGTTGTCGGCGCCAGTGCTGCCATAGCCGCCTTATCGGTCGCAGGATTACCTTCAGACAAGTTTTATTTTTATGGCTTTTTGCCTGCCAAAACCGCAGGACGACAAAACGAATTGACTAAAATCAAGGATTTAACCGCCACGCTGATTTTTTATGAAGCGCCCCATCGTATTGTTGAATGTATCGATGATATGATTACGGTGCTTGGCGACAATCGACAAGTGACGTTTTGCCGTGAGATAACCAAAACGTTTGAAACCATTTATCCGTCAACGCTCGGTGCATTAAAGCAGTTTGTTGCAAGCGATGCCAATCAGCAAAAAGGGGAAATGGTACTGGTGGTCGCTGGGGCAAGTGAATTACAGAATAATGATAATCAACACGATGAATTGCTAAAACGACTATTGCAAGATTTGTCGGTGAAAAAAGCCGCACAGCTCGCCAGCGATATTACAGGCGCAAAGAAAAATGCCTTATATGACAGAGCTTTACGACTACAACGGATAGTAGAATAAACGCTGATACTTTTCATCAGCGCTACCCCGTCAAGTGATGAAATATATTAACCATCGCTAAAATCGCAACTATCACTAATCATTAGCACCAAACTAATTAGCGGCTGAAAGCTAAAACAACCTAAGACGCACTTTAGTTAATGCAAAAAAGTTGGGTGCAATCACGCAACTTTTTTGGGTGGTTAATGCAAATGTTCCCCAATTAGGGCAACCAATTGTTCCGCGATTTTATCTTTACTAGCCTTTTCTAGTGTCACCCCTGCTGCTTTATCCCTGAAAAACACCGTCATGGCATTGTTGTCACTACCAAAGCCAATATCGGTGCGGGACACATCATTACAAGCAATCATATCGAGATTTTTCGCTTCGAGTTTGCCACGAGCATATTTTTCGATATCTTGGGTTTCTGCCGCAAATCCTACCACAAAAACCTCAGGGAATTCTTCGG
Source organism: Moraxella sp. CTOTU47618 (assembly GCF_032017425.1). NCBI lineage: Bacteria > Pseudomonadati > Pseudomonadota > Gammaproteobacteria > Moraxellales > Moraxellaceae > Moraxella > Moraxella sp. CTOTU47618. The sequence goes on from NZ_DALZPW010000005.1 coordinate 43,870, forward strand.
CAATGGTCGCCAAAATATCAGGATTTTTCACCAAATCCAGTGCCATCTGATCTTGCGTTTTTTTAATCTTTTGCGGCACGACATCACGCGTGCGGTAATCAGCAACCGCAGCCGTGGCAATAAAAATATCGGTCGCTGTCCTGACAGGTTCGACTTCGATATCATTGCCGAATTCATCATGGTCATGATGGTGGTGATGATCATGATGAGGGTGGTCATGGTCGTGATGGTGGTGGTCATGGCACTCACATATATCGTCACTGGCGCATTGGCGAGCGGTCATTAGCATTTCTTCAGCCGATAACACATCGATACGATTGACCAGTAGTGGCGTTGGCAGCGGTACTTTACCCCCAACGATCAAGGTTACCCTCGCGCCTGCATTACGGCACGCTTTTGCCAGCGCAAAACCCATTTTGCCCGTGGAATGATTGGATAGATAGCGCACAGGGTCTATGGCTTCAATCGTCGGACCTGCGGTGATTGTCACATTTTTACCCGCCAATACTTGCGGGGTGATTTGCGCTGCGATGAAATATTGCACGTATTCAAGCAACTGCTCTGGCTCTGGCAATCTTCCCTCACCGATATCACCACAGGCTTGCTCACCGCTGGCTGGTTGGATGATTTCATAATCATAATCGGTTAACGTCTGCAAATTAAGTTTGACCGATGGATGTTGCCACATTTGCTGATTCATAGCAGGTGCCACCAAAATCGGTGCCGTGGTGGCAAGGCAAACGGTAGTGAGTAAATCATCCGCTATTCCCATGGCTAGTTTAGCAATCGTATTCGCGGTAGCAGGCGCGATAATCAGTAAATCCGCCCATTTTGCCAGTTCAATATGCCCCATTCCCAGCTCAGCGCTCTCATCCAATAAGTCGATATGCACTGGGTTACCCGTTAAGGCCTGCAGCGTTAACGGTGTGATAAAGGCTTGCGCGCTTGCCGTCATAATAACACGGACGTCATAGCCACTTTTAATCAATAGTCGGGCAAACGAGGCAGATTTATAGGCAGCAATACCGCCTGTGATACCAAGAAGGATATTTTTCATAAGATAAAAGCACTAAAAAATTTCGCCTATAGTAACAATTTTCTGCCATTTTAGGTATGATTAATCATCATTTATTAGGAAATGCCTATGGCAATCAAAGACTGGCACCAAGACGAGCGCCCCAGAGAAAAGCTACTGCAAAAAGGCGCTGAGAGTCTATCCGATAGCGAGATTTTGGCAATATTCTTACGCACAGGCACCAAAGACCAATCCGCTATCGAACTGGCTCGTGGCTTGATTGAAAAATTTGGTAGTCTGGCTCAGTTACTATCTGCGCCGAGTGAAGCAGTCATGGCATGTCATGGTATCGGCATGGCAAAATACGCGCAGATTTTGGCAAGCCTTGAGATGGGCAAACGCTACCTTGCCAGCCAAGTCAAACAAGCCCCTACCCTTAACGCCAGCCAATTGGTCAAAGACTATCTGACTACGCAGCTGCGACCGCTCAATCGCGAGGTGTTTGCGGTGCTGTTTTTGACCAATCAGCTCACCTTAATCCAGTATGAGGTGTTGTTCACAGGTGGTATTTCATCGTGCTCGGTGTGTGTACGGGAAGTGTTGCGCTGTGCGTTAAAATACGGGGCAAGTCAGCTTATTATCGCCCACAATCACCCAAGCACCTCTGCCACAGCGTCACAAGCAGATCTAGAAATTACCCGCAGTTTGGCAAAAGCGTGTCAGCTTGTCGATATGACTTTGATTGACCATATTATCGTGGGTCAAGATGGCACGCTTTCTTTACAAGAAACAGGCAAGATGCCTTAGCGTTTGACGCGGTTTTTAACCATTATTACTACCCAAATCATCATCAGTAAACCAATGATTAACGCAATCATCGCAAAAATGGGTGAAAAAATCGACAAAGCCGACAGCCCTATCGCTGTCCCGGTCTCTGCCACTGAAACAGCGGGATTTGCCAAACCGCCCGTCGTCGCAGTCGAAGCCACGCGCGTGGTGGCAGCTGTACCTTTTATCGTAGCCGCAGCGCCGCCGCCAGCAATGATCGCTAGCGCCCAAGTCATGGCAGGACTCATATCGGTCAATGTCGAAGCCATGACCAATGTTCCTGCAATCCCTGCGAGCGGTACAGCAACCGTATCTAACAGATGATCAACCAACGGGATTAAATAACTGATCGACTCTGCAATACTGGCTACACCCAAAATAATTAACGCAGGCGTAGAAGCCACCCACTGCCAGCTATCATTAAGGGGAATAATATGAAAATATGCGGCACAACTGAGCGCAAACAGCGGTACAAACACACGAAACCCGCTACTTGCCGCCAAGCCAATCCCAAGAAAAATACTTAAAATCATTTCAGTTGTCATATTCTCGATACTCAAAGTATGAATAATTTTACCGCTATCATAAATAAAAATTATTAAGAAAAAAACACATATTTAATTAGCATCGCAAAACACATCACCACAATGACCGGTCGAATAAACTTGGTACCGCCTTTGACCACCATCTGCACGCCCAATGAAGCACCAATAAATTGCCCCAACATCATAGCAAACCCCACTGACCAAAGCACTTTTCCACCCAACACAAAGAACATCAACGATGCTGCATTGCTAGTAAAGTTGAGTAATTTGGCATTGGCAGTCGCGGTAATCATATCTAATCCCCGCATAGTGATACCGCCTAGCGCAAAAAACATCCCTGTACCAGGGCCCAAATAGCCATCATAAAAACCAATTAAGGGTGACATCCCATATTGCCATTTATTTTTGCTGATTCGTGGTGCAGATTTGACCTCACCGATAGTGGGTGCAAACAGATAATAAATACCAATAAGCGCGATTAAAAAAGGAATGCCTTTGGCTAATAGCACTGGCGGAGAAAGCTGCACAGCCATGGCGCCTAGCACAGCGCCCACAAAACAGGCGATAAGCGAACGCCAAATTTGCTTGGGGTGAATTTTGCCTTTGCGTATCATGGTAATAGAAGCAGAAAGCGAACCTGCCGTCGCTTGCAGCTTATTGGTGCCCAAGGTATAAAGCGTAGGAACATTTGCCATTAACAGAGCAGGAATGGTCAATAAGCCGCCACCCCCTGCCATGGCATCTAAAAATCCTGCAATGCCCGCGACCAACGTTAACATCACTAGTACATCAAAACTCAATTGCATCATATTTCCAAAGGTTAATTGAGGAGTTATCACTATAAACAAAAAAACCCCATAAGCGCGAACCTATGGGGTTTTTTTAATCAGGATGATTAGTCACGGTCTACTAATTCAACGTATGCCATCGGTGCAGCATCGCCATCGCGATAACCACATTTGATGATACGTAAATAACCACCTGGACGCGCTTTGTAGCGTGGGCCTAGTGTCGTGAATAATTTACCTACAGTCGCTTTATTACGTAAGCGGTTAAACGCTAGACGACGGTTAGCAACTGAATCTTCTTTTGCCAAAGTAATTAGCGGCTCTGCCACACGGCGAAGCTCTTTAGCTTTAGGAAGAGTAGTTTTGATGAGTTCATGTTCAAATAGTGAGTTCGTCATATTTTGGAACATGGCCTTACGATGGCTGCTGGTACGACCCAACTTAACTCCACTGTTACGATGTCGCATGGTCAAACTTCCTTTAAATTTTAACGGCTACGGTAAGAGAAGCGGTCATCAACACGTAAATCAGCAGGTGGCCAATTTTCAAGGCGCATACCAAGCTCTAAGTCTTTAGAAGCAAGGACGTCTTTGATTTCAGTTAATGATTTCTTACCGAGATTTGGGGTTTTTAACAACTCAGTTTCGGTGCGTTGTACCAAATCGCCAATGTAATAGATATTTTCCGCCTTCAAGCAATTTGCTGAGCGAACCGTTAATTCCAAGTCATCCACTGGGCGCAGTAGCACAGGGTCAACTTCTTCTTTTTCCTTAACAGGTTCTGGGGTAGCTTCCGCTTCAAGGTCAACAAATACGGCAATTTGCTGCTGCAAAATCGTTGCTGCTTTGCGAATCGCTTCTTCTGGATCGATGGTGCCATTGGTTTCAAGTTCGATAACCAAACGGTCTAAGTCAGTGCGCTGTTCGACACGGGCATTTTCAACTTGGTATGCCACGCGTAAAATTGGGCTATAGCTAGCGTCCAATTTTAAACGACCAATAACTTTGTTATCACCAGAATCTTTACGTACATTGGCAGGCTCATAACCACGGCCTACTGCTACACGCAATCGCATTTTTAAATGACCACGATCACTTAAAGTACCTAAAACTAAATCAGGATTGATAATCTCTACATTGTGAGGTAACTCAATATCTGATGCTAGTACAGTGCCAGGACCTTGTTTGTCAAGGGTCAAGAATACTTCATTTTGATCATGCAATTGGATCGCTAAACCTTTTAAATTTAATAATAGATCTAGCACATCTTCTTGCAACCCTTCAAGGGTTGAATACTCATGATCAACGCCTTCGATTTCAGCCTCGATTACAGCTGCACCAGGCAATGAAGATAATAGAATACGACGTAGGGCATTACCTAAGGTATGCCCAAAACCTCGTTCTAACGGTTCGAGCGTGACTTTGGCGTGTGTTTCATTGACCGTGTCCACATGAATGGCATTCGGTGTAAGAAACTCAGTAGCATTTAGCATCATTTGTCACCTCGACTTTATAGTAAAATTAATTATTTAGAGTACAACTCAACGATTAAGCTTTCGTTGATTTCGGTTGGTAAATCAGCACGCTCTGGCGCTTGTTTAAAAGTACCTTGCAATTTGCTGTGATCAACTTCCAACCATACAGGCGTACCACGTTGACCCGCCAATTCAATTGCGTTTTTAATACGTAATTGTTCTTTGGCTTTTTCGTGTACGGCAATCACATCACCATCTTGCAATTGGATTGAAGGAATGTTCACACGAACAAACTCATCACGACCCGCTTTTTTTACTAGAATAGCACGATGGCTAACTAATTGGCGAGCTTCTGCGCGAGTTGCACCAAAACCCATACGATAAACAACGTTATCGAGGCGACGTTCTAACATTTGAAGCAAGTTTTCGCCAGTTGCGCCTTTCATACGCGCAGCTTCTTTATAGTAGTTTGAGAATTGACGCTCTAACACACCATAAATGCGTTTTACTTTTTGTTTTTCACGAAGCTGTGCAGAATACTCTGACGTTTTGCTACGTGGATTACCATGTTGACCAGGGGCACGGTCAGCTTTTTTGGTTTTTTCTTCGTACGCTTTTACGCCTGATTTTAATTGTAAATCAGTACCTTCACGACGAGAAAGTTTTAATTTTGGACCTAGATAACGGGCCATGAAAGTCTCCTTATACGCGACGTTTTTTCGGTGGACGAGTTCCGTTATGAGGAATCGGGGTTATATCGCTAATGCTGTTTATTTTATAACCCAATGCACCTAAGGCTCTTACCGCAGACTCACGACCAGGTCCTGGACCTTTAACCAAGACATCAACATTCTTGACACCATATTCTTGTGCTGCTTTACCAGCAACTTCAGCCGCAACCTGTGCAGCAAATGGTGTAGATTTACGTGAACCACGGAAGCCTTGTCCACCAGCGGTGGCCCAAGCCAAAGCATTACCTTGACGATCGGTAATCGTTACAATGGTGTTATTAAAAGACGCATGGATGTGCGCTACGCCCTCAGCTACCGAGCGGCGAGTCACTTTTTTGCGACTACGAGTGTCTTTTGCCATCTTTTAGCTTCCTAAGTTAATTATTTTCTGATTGCTTTACGTGGACCCTTACGAGTACGCGCATTTGTTTTTGTGCGTTGACCATTTACTGGTAAACCGCGACGATGACGCAAGCCACGATAGCAACCTAAGTCTACTAAACGTTTAATATTCATCGAGATTTCACGACGCAAGTCACCTTCAGTCGCATATTCTGCAACTTGGGTACGGACAGCATCAAGCTGAGTATCATTTAGTTCACTGATTTTAGTAGTTGGTGCAATGTTTACCGCTTCTAAAATTTTAGCAGCAGTGGTACGACCAATACCAAAAATATAAGTGAGTGAAATGATAGCGTGCTTGTTGTCCGGAATGTTTACACCGGCAATACGAGCCATTGACATTTCTCCAATTATAAGGAAAAGATGAGTTAATCATCTACTGATGTAGCATTTTGAAACACTTGGTTATCTACAAATGTGTCAAAATAACGACAAGTAGCGGATAATACAGTATCCGCTACCTGATTTCAAGTCCAATCTAACAATTTAGATTAACCTTGACGTTGTTTATGACGCGGTTCTGCACTACAAATAACGCGAACAACGCCTTTGCGGCGTACAATTTTGCAGCTACCGCAGATTCTTTTTACAGATGCTTGAACTTTCATTTTCAGCTCCTAGTAGTAGTTATGAATGCTTGACTTCCATGGTTTGCATCAGCGAATAATCATGGTATTGGTGAGTCATTAAGTGCGCTTTAACTTGGGCAATAAAGTCCATAATCACGACCACACTAATCAGTACTGAGGTACCGCCTAAATGAAACGGAATACCAAACGCAGATTGCAATATCATCGGCATCAAACAAATAATTGTCATATAAATCGCACCAATAAAGGTTAAGCGATTTAATACATGATCTAAATAACGTTGAGTTTGTAAACCTGGACGAATACCTGGAATATACGCCCCACTTCGTTTCAAATTCTCTGATACTTCTTTTGGACTAAATACCAACGCGGTATAAAAATAACAAAAGAAAATAATCAAGGCTGCAAAAATTACCAAATACAGCGGCTGACCCGGTGATAACACTAATGCCATATTCTGCAAGAAACTTTGAAAAATATTGGGATTGGGGGATTGACCCACCCACTGTCCCAAACTCGCTGGGAATAACAACAGTGAACTGGCAAAAATCGCTGGAATGACCCCTGCCATATTAATTTTTAATGGCAAATGCGATTGCTGCTGTGCATATATTTTTCGTTCTTGCGATTGCTTTTGGGCATAGTTGACTGGTATACGGCGCTGGGCACGCTCAATAAAAACAATCCCTGCCACGACCGCTAACGCCAATAAACTAAATATCAACAAGGCAATCATATTCATTTGACCTTGCTGGACAGAGTTAATCGACTGCGTGACCACTTGTGGAAAAGTCGCTACGATACCCGCTAAAATTAGCATTGAAATACCGTTACCAATACCACGTTCAGTAATCTGTTCACCTAACCACATCAAAAACATCGACCCTGCAACCAACGAGGTTACTGCAGGAATATAAAAACCAAGGCCACTGGTTAATGTGAGATTCTGACTAATCAAGCCTGTACACATACCAATTGATTGAACCAAAGCTAAGGCAAGGGTTAATTGGCGTGTATACTTATTAATTTGGCGTTGACCGGCTTGGCCTTCTTTTTTTAATGCATCCAGTGATGGTATAACCGCCGTCATCATCTGGACAATGATTGAAGCAGAAATATAAGGCATAATCCCGAGTGCCATGACTGACATCCGCTCTAATGCCCCACCAGAAAACATATTAAACAAACCTAAAATAGTATTTTCATTGGTTTGAAAAAATTTCGATAAGCTTTCTGGATCCATACCAGGAATAGGTACGTGTGAACCGAAACGATAGACGACTAAAGCACCCAACAAAAATAGTAAACGATTAAATAATTCATCGTACTTACGAATAAATGCTAGAGGATTCATCGATGTTGAATGCTTAGTCATGTAGGATTACTCCTCAACAGTACCACCAGCTGCTTCAATAGCCGCTTTAGCACCTTTAGTCACTTTAACACCTTTAAAAGTATATGCTTTAGTTACGTCACCTGAAAGGATGATACGAACACGTTGCATATCGTGGCGAATGATATTCGCTGCTTTTAAAGACTCAACGCTTACCACGTCACCATCAACTTGGTTCAATTCTGATAAACGCACTTCTGCCGTTACCATTGCAAGTTTACTGGTGAAACCAAATTTTGGCAAACGACGGTATAAAGGCATCTGACCGCCTTCAAAACCTGAGCGAATACCAGAACCTGTACGTGAGGTTTGACCTTTGACACCACGACCACCGGTTTTACCGATACCAGAACCGATACCACGACCACGGCGAAGTTTATTTTTTCTTGAACCTTCAGCTGGGCTCAATTCATTTAAACGTAGACCCATTATACTTCCTCCACTTTAACTAAGTAGTTAACGCGGTTTACCATACCACGGGTCGAAGGGGTATCTTCAACTTCGACAGTATGTCCAATACGACGCAACCCTAAACCTTTCAAACAAGCTTTATGGCTTGCTAGGCGATGGGCACTCGATTTTACTTGAGTAACTTTCATTTTTTTCATGTTATCACCTTAGCTTAGCCCAAGATTTCTTCAACTGATTTGCCGCGTTTTGCCGCAACTTTTTCAGGAGAAGACATTCCTTTTAACCCGTTGAAAGTTGCACGTACAACGTTAGCAGCATTGGTTGAACCATAGCATTTTGCTAATACGTTTTCTACGCCTGCAACTTCTAATACTGCACGCATTGCACCACCGGCGATAACACCAGTACCTTCAGAGGCTGGTTGCATATACACGCGGCTTGCACCGTGGCTAGCAGTAATAGGATGTTGAAGGGTTGTACCCGCTAAATCAACGGTAATCATATTACGTTTGGCAGCTTCTAGTGCTTTTTGAATCGCTGCAGGCACTTCACGCGCTTTACCACGACCAAAACCAACACGACCATTACCATCACCTACCACTGTGAGTGCGGTGAAAGAAAAGATACGACCACCTTTTACAACTTTAGATACACGGCCAACTGTGACTAAGCGCTCTACTAAACCGTCTGTTTGTTCAACTTTTGCCATGATTAGAACTCCAATCCATTTTCACGAGCGGCTTCAGCTAATGCTTTAACACGACCATGATATTTAAAACCGCTACGATCAAACGCAACTTTAGTAATACCGGCAGCTTTAGCGCGTTCTGCAATTAATTTACCAACGGCAGTTGCAGCTTCGATGTTGCTAGTTTGACCAGCACGTAAAGTAGTATCTAATGTTGAAGCTTGGGCTAATACTTCACCACCCGTTGGTGAGATAACTTGTGCATAAATGTGGGTGTTAGTACGATTAACAGATAGACGATTTACGCCTAAACCACGGATATGTGCACGGGTTTTTTTCGCTCTGCGAAGGCGAGCAGCTTTTTTATCAAACATGTCATTTCACCTTATTTTTTCTTAGCTTCTTTACGAGCGACATACTCATCGCTATAACGAACGCCTTTGCCTTTGTAAGGCTCAGGTGGGCGATAGCCACGAATGTTTGCTGCTGCTTGACCTAGCTTTTGTTTGTCGCTAGATTTTAACACGATTTCAGTCGCAGTTGGGGTTTCAGCAGTAACACCTTCAGGTAGTACATATTCGATTGGGTGTGAGTAGCCTAAGTTTAGGTTAACTTTATTGCCAGCAACAGCGGCTTTATAACCAACACCAATCAATTGTAGACGACGTTCGAAGCCTTCAGTAACACCTTTAACCATGTTGCTTAATAATGCACGAACTGTACCAGTGTGCATCCAACCGTCTTTAGTGTCAGATTTTGGTGAAAGAATAATTTGATTATCTTCCTGTTTTAGCTCGACCAAATCATGCAGGCGTAAAGTTAGCGTACCTTTGCTACCTTTAACTTCAACCTGCTGACCGTTCAAAGTAACACTTGTACCATTTGGTAGTGCTACAGGGGCTTTAGCCACACGAGACATACGGGTAATTCCTATAAAAGTGATAAAAAAACGAACAGGCACAACAAACTATGCCTGTCCCTCTTAATGTTAATTAAGCTACGAAAGCAATAACTTCGCCGCCTAATCCAGCTGCACGAGCTTCACGGTCGCTCATGATGCCTTTATTGGTAGAGATGATTGCTACACCTAGACCTTTTTGGACACTTGGTAGTGCATCTTTACCACGGTATTGACGTAAACCTGGACGACTATAACGTTTAATCGTTTCAATAACTGGTTTACCTTCAAAATATTTTAACTCGATAGTTAATTCAGTTTTACCTGTGCCAACTTCTTCAGTTTCTGCGGTCGCAACATAACCTTCTTTTACTAGCAAATCAGCAATTGATTTACGTAGTTTTGAGCTTGGCATAGTCACAGACGCTTTTTGAGCCATTTGTGCATTACGGATACGAGTCAACATATCAGCAACGGTATCTTGCATACTCATATTGTTTCCCCTTACCAGCTTGCTTTATGAACGCCAGGTACATCACCTTGCATTACTTTTTCACGAATCATGTTACGTGAAAGACCAAATTTACGGAAATAACCGTGTGGACGACCTGTCAATGCACAACGATTACGTAAACGTACTGGTGAAGCATCACGTGGCAGTGCTTGTAATGTAAGCATTGCGTCCATACGCTCTTCGTCAGTTGCGTTGATGTCGCTGATAATTGCCTTAAGCTTTGCACGCTTCTCAGCATATTTAGCAACAGTCGCTTCGCGTTTAAATTCGCGATTAATCATACTTTTCTTTGCCATATTGCCTTATCCTTGCTGTTAGCCCTTAAATGGGAAGCCGAATGCTTTAAGCAATGCACGACCTTGATCATCAGTTTTTGCGGTAGTCGTAATGGTAATATCTAAACCACGAATACGGTCGATTTTGTCAAAGTCAACTTCAGGGAAAACGATTTGCTCTTTGATACCTAGTGAATAGTTACCACGGCCATCAAATGCTTTATCTGTAAAACCGCGGAAGTCACGGATACGTGGAATAGCGATTGAGATTAAACGATCTAAAAACTCGTACATCTGTTCGCCACGTAACGTTACTTTACAGCCGATTGGCCATTCTTCACGGATTTTAAAGCCGGCAACTGATTTGCGAGCTTTGGTTACTACAGGTTTTTGACCGGCAATTGCCGTCATATCCGCTAATGCACCTTCAAGCACTTTTTTGTCTTGCGCCGCATCACCCACACCCATGTTTAGGGTGATTTTGGTGATTTTAGGGATTTCCATAACGTTGGCTAAACCAAGCTCTTGCTGAATTTTTTGCTTAAGCTGTTCGTTATATTGTGTTTTAAGTCTTGCCATTACTGATACCCTTAGATAGTTATGCAGTCGCCACAACTTCACCAGATGAACGATAAACGCGTTGTTTTTTGCCTTCATCATTCAATTGGTAAGAAATACGATCTGCCTTTTGGGTTGCTGCATTATAAATTGCAACATTTGAAATGTGTAAAAATGCTTCTTTCTCGATAATACCACCTTCAACGCCAGTCTGTTGGTTTGGCTTTTGGTGTTTTTTAACGATGTTGATGCCTTCAACTTTTACACGGTCTTCTTTTACTGCTAGTACTGTACCTTGCTTGCCTTTATCTTTGCCAGCAATTACAATCACTTGGTCGCCTTTACGTAATTTTGCCATGTTTTCCTCACAATACTTCTGGGGCTAATGAAACAATTTTCATAAATTGTTCGCCACGTAGTTCGCGGGTTACTGGTCCAAAAATACGTGTTGCAATTGGTGCTTTATTGTTGTTCAACAACACAGCTGCATTATCATCAAAACGTAGTACTGAACCGTCAGGACGACGTACACCAAACTTCGTGCGTACGACTACCGCGTTCATTACATCACCTTTCTTGACACGACCGCGTGGAATTGCTTCTTTCACAGTCACTTTAATGATGTCGCCTACTGATGCATAACGACGATGTGAGCCACCTAGTACTTTAATGCACATAACTCGTTTTGCACCACTGTTGTCTGCAACTTCCAGCATTGTTTCAGTCTGAATCATCGCGTTACTCCATAAATTGGCAAAACAAGTCTTTGCCACAATAAGCCATTTTTAAGGTGGCGTATTGTAGCAGTTACTGACTTGCTTTGCAATTATAACTATCTATTTAAGTTAAATTAAATATTAACTGCTTTTTCTACGACGTCTACCAACACCCAAGATTTGGTTTTTGATAGTGGACGTGTTGATTTGATACGAACTGTATCACCAACGCCACACTCATTGTTTTCGTCATGAGCATGTAGTTTGGTAGAACGGCGAATCATTTTGCCATATTTGGCATGACGAATACGACGCTCAACAAGTACAGTAATGGTTTTATCCATTTTGTCACTGACAACTTTACCAGTGACTGTACTTTGTTCAGTAGCGTTAGCTTGGTTGGTATTTTGCTCACTCATGATTAAGCCCCTTGGTTTTCGGTGTTCTGTTTTTCAGAGATAAGAGTCTTGATTTGAGCAATCGTACGACGATTTGCTTTAATCTCATGGGTGTTGCCTAACTGACCAGTGGCTTTTGCCATACGAAGACGAAATGTTTCTAACTGTTTTTCGTCTAGTAATTGGGTCAGCTCTTCGACTGATTTGTCTTTAAGTTCACTGATCTTCATTACATTATCGTCCGTTTAACAATGGTGGTTTTGAAAGGCAACTTGGCAGCTGCAAGCGTGAACGCTTCAGTTGCTAGCTCGTCAGAAACCCCTTCGATTTCATAAAGCATTTTGCCTGGTTTGATTTCGCATACCCAGTATTCTACTGGACCTTTACCTTTACCCATACGAACTTCTAGTGGTTTTTCGGTAATTGGTTTGTCTGGGAACACACGAATCCAAATTTTACCACCGCGCTTGATACGACGTGAAATCGTACGACGAGCAGCTTCGATTTGACGGGCAGTCATACGACCACGTTCTACTGATTTAAGTCCGATTGTACCAAAAGATACGCTACTACCACGGTGAGCTAACCCCGTATTACGTCCTTTTTGTACTTTACGAAACTTGGTACGTTTTGGTTGTAACATATCGATTAACCTCTGTCTTTAGCTGGGCGCTCACTACGTGGGCGGTCGCTACGATCATTACGAGCACGACGTTTTTGAGGTGCACGTGCTTGCTTTTCTTCTTTGACTGGATTATATACACGGTTCATGCCGTCAAGCACTTCACCACGGAAAATCCAAACTTTTACACCGATAGTACCGTAAGTGGTTTCTGCGCGTACATTTGAGTAGTCAATGTCAGCACGTAATGTATGCAAAGGTACACGACCTTCACGATACCACTCTGAGCGAGCAATCTCAGCGCCGCCAAGACGACCTGATAGCTCAACTTTGATACCTTGTGCGCCAGCTTTCATACTGTTTTGAACAGCACGTTTCATAGCACGGCGGAACATGACACGACGTTCAAGTTGTGAAGCAATACCGTCAGCCACTAGACGTGCATCTAAATCTGGTTGGGTAATTTCTTCAATGCTAACTTGTGCTGGTACGCCCATCAATTTGGTAAGTTCTTTTTGTAGGCTTTCAATATCTTCGCCTTTTTTACCAATGATGATACCAGGACGTGCCGTGGCGATAGTGATTTTAGCTGCGCCTGTAGGACGTTCGATGCTAATACCGCTGATCATCGCTGCTTTAAGCTTTTTCTCTAAATATTTACGAACTTGTAAGTCGTTGATTAAGTATTCAGAGTATTTTTTTGGATCTGCATACCAGTTAGCGTTTGATTTACGGATTACGCCAAGACGGATGCCGATTGGATGAACTTTCTGTCCCATATTATGCTCCTACCTTAACTGTGATGTGGCAAGTACGTTTGCTAATACGGTCAGCACGACCTTTGGCACGTGGTAAAACACGTTTTAACGTAATACCTTCATCCACATAAATGGTAGAAACACGCAATGTATCGATGTCTAAACCATTGTTATGCTCAGCGTTAGCAATCGCAGATTCTAAGCATTTTTTAACCAATTTAGCGGCTTTTTTGTTGCTAAAGGTTAAGATATCTAATGCACGCTCGATTGATTTGCCGCGAACTTCGTCAGCAACTAAGCGTACTTTTTGTGCCGAAATGGCGGCACCGCGTAATTTTGCAGTTACTTCCATGATGAGCACCTTATTTCTTAGATTTCTTGTCAACGCCATGACCACGATATGTACGGGTTGGGGCGAATTCACCAAGTTTATGACCAACCATTTGCTCGTTTACGATAACAGGTACATGTGTACGACCGTTATGAACAGAAATAGTTAAGCCGACCATTTGTGGCAAAATCATTGAGCGACGTGACCAAGTTTTGATTGGTTTGCGTGAGTTAGTTTCTAACGCATTCTCAACTTTGGCAAACAAGTGCGCATCGATGAATGGACCTTTTTTCAATGAACGAGGCATGAAATTATTCCTTATTTCTTATTGACGCGACGACGGCGGATAATCATGTGGTCAGTACGTTTGTTAGAACGTGTTTTAAGGCCTTTAGCCTTTTGACCCCATGGGCTGGTTGGGTGTTTACCGAAGTTACGACCTTCACCACCACCGTGTGGATGGTCAACTGGGTTCATTGCAGTACCACGAACGGTAGGACGAACGCCACGCCAGCGGTTGGCACCTGCTTTACCCAATGATTTAAGGTTATTTTCAGTGTTTGATACTTCACCGATAACCGCACGACAATTTACGTGGATACGACGAGTTTCGCCTGAACGTAAACGAACGATTGCATAGATACCATCACGACCCAATAATTGAACCGCAGCACCTGCTGAACGAGCGATCTGTGCACCTTTACCGATTTTAAGTTCGATATTGTGAATCACTGTACCCACTGGAATGCTACGTAGTGGTAAGCAGTTACCTGGGCGAATTGGTGCAGTTTCACCAGAAATAACGGTATCGCCTTGTTGCAATTTTTTTGGTGCGATGATGTAACGACGCTCACCGTCTGCATATTTAAGTAGTGCGATGTGCGCAGTACGGTTCGGATCGTACTCAATACGCTCTACAACAGCAGGGATGTTGTCTTTGTTACGTTTGAAGTCAACAACACGGTAATGCTGTTTATGACCACCACCGATATGACGGGTAGTGATGCGACCGTTGTTGTTACGACCACCAGTTTTGCCTTTTGACTCTACTAATGCTGCATAAGGACGACCTTTATGAAGGTGTGGATGCACCACTTTCTCGACAAATCGGCGACCTGGTGATGTCGGTTTGGCTTTTACGATAGGCATTGTGTAATCCTTATTCGTTGTCAGCAGCAGGTTGTTCTGCTACGTCGGCTACTTGAACATCTTGACCAGCTTTTAAGGTCACATAGGCTTTTTTGAAGTCTTGACGACGACCTACCGTGCGACCAAATCGCTTTGTCTTACCTTTAACATTCAAAGTGTTAACTTTAACTACTTCAACACCTTCAAACATTAATTCTACGGCTTTTTTAATCTCTTTTTTTGTCGCGTTGGTGTCAACTTTGAATACTTGCACACCTAAAGTATCGCCCAAGATTTGAGATTTTTCTGAAAATACAGGTGCTTTTAGTACCTGATATAGTCTTGCGTTATTCATGCTAACACTCCCTCAATTTCTTTGGCGGCTGCGACAGACATGATGACTTTGTCAAACGCAATCAGGCTAACTGGATCAACTTCAGTGCTACCTAGTACGCTGACGTATGGAATATTGCGAGCAGCTAAGTAAAGATTTTCGTCAACTTCATTGGTAACGATCAATGCTTTAGGGGCATTTAAGTCTTTAAGTTTAGCAATAAGCTCTTTGGTTTTTGGTGCTGAAATGCTGATGTCATCAACCAATACTAAACGGTCTTGACGAATCAATTCAGCAAGAATGCATTGCATGGCACCACGGTACATTTTACGGTTCACTTTTTGTGACCAATCTTGTGGTTTGGCTGCAAATGCGCGACCACCACCGACCCAAATTGGGCTACGGATGGAACCTGCACGTGCACGGCCAGTACCTTTTTGACGCCATGGTTTTTTACCACCGCCAGATACTTCACCACGCGTTTTTTGAGCACGGCTACCTTGACGACCACCCGCTAAATAAGCGGTAACTACTTGGTGTACAAGTGCTTCGTTGAATTCACGACCAAATGCTACGTCTGATAGCTCAACCGCCGAACCTGTTACTGTATTTAGATTCACGTTAATCCCCTTGATTAAGCTTTAACTGATGGACGTACGATAACGTCGCCACCGTTGGCACCAGGAATTGCACCCTTGATAACTAGGATACCTTTTTCAGCATCAACTGAAATCACTTCTAAGCCTTGTACGGTCACACGTTTGTTACCCATTTGACCTGGCATTTTTTTGCCTTTAAATACACGACCCGGTGTTTGGTTTTGACCTGTAGAACCCACAACGCGGTGAGATACTGAGTTACCATGTGTCCAATCTTGTGAACGGAAGTTGTGGCGTTTGATACCACCTTGGAAACCTTTACCTTTGCTGGTACCAATTACGTCAACGATTTGACCTACTTGGAACAAGTCAGCAGCGATTTCACTACCTGCTTCGCGGCCTTCAAGTTCGCTGTCTTCGACGCGAAATTCCCAAGTGCCACGACCTGCAGCAACACCAGCTTTTGCAAAGTGACCTTTTTGAGCTGCATTAACACGAGAATCACGACGTTCGCCAGTTGTTACTTGGATAGCTTGGTAGCCGTCTGTGTCTTGTGTTTTGATTTGAGAGATACGGTTGGCAGTAACTTCAACAACAGTTACAGGAATTGAAACACCTGCTTCTGTGAAGATACGAGTCATGCCGCATTTTTTTCCGACTAAACCGATCGCCATGTTGTTAACCTCTTAATTTTTACTGTTATTCAATATAGGTCTGAGTCCTAAGGATGAAACCTAAGGGGTTAGCCTAATGCGATTTGTACATCAACACCCGCCGCCAAATCTAACTTCATCAGTGCATCGACTGTTTTGTCAGTAGGCTGAACGATATCTACCATACGTTTGAATGTGCGGATTTCGTATTGGTCACGGGCATCTTTGTTCACGTGTGGTGAGGTTAAGATGTTAAAGCGTTCAATGCGAGTTGGTAGCGGTACTGGACCACGAACTTGTGCACCTGTGCGTTTTGCGGTATCAACAATCTCTTGAGCTGATTGGTCAATCAGACGATGGTCAAAAGATTTAAGTCTGATACGGATTTTCTGGTTAGCCATGCCAGTAAGCTCCTAATATAAAGTTTGATATGGGTTAATTTGCGTTGGGTGTTAAGCTGTTATTGAGTAAACACCTAACTTGCATTTTTTACCTGTTCTTGACAGGCACTTTTTGAAAATAAAAAAATTTCAGTCCCACTCAAACTATTAACTTGCAATACATAGATAGCATTATTAATAGTCGGTGAAACTGTATTCTTTAATTTCGTGTCGCAATCAATGGAGCGACTGTATTAAAGGGCTTGTTCGCTTATCGTTAAAAGATAGAAACTGACGAATCATCTTCGTCGCCCTGCAATAAGTTAAGTGGGCTGTATTATACCGATTTTTTGGGTAAAAGCAATAGCCTAATCTAGCAAAATATCATATTGTTCTTGATTGAAACGGTTATCACTTTCTAAGTTAATCGGACGACCCAGCAAATATTCCATCTCTGCCACCGTATCCGCTTCAATGGTTTCAAGCAAATCAATCACGCCACTATTTGCGACCACGGTAAATTTCTTAGGGGCGTTGTAGGTTCTAGCGCAGCGCATCAATTCGCGGAAAATCTCCAGACACACGGTTTCGGCGCTTTTGACAAAGCCTTTACCGCCACAGGTTGGACACGGCTCGCAAAGCTGTTGCTGTAGGCTCTCTCGCGTGCGCTTGCGAGTCATTTCTATCAGCCCAAGCGCTGAGACTTCGCTGATGTTGGTTTTGGCATAGTCACGTTTGAGCTGTTCTTGCAGGCTTGCTAGCACTTCATCGCGGTGTTGTTGCTCTTGCATATCGATAAAGTCAAGAATGATAATCCCGCCCAAATTACGCAGTCGCAGCTGACGGGCGATAGCGTGGGTGGCCTCCAAATTGGTTTTATACACCGTATCTTCAAGAGAACGCCCTCCGACAAATGAGCCTGTATTGACATCAATGGTGGTCATGGCTTCGGTTTGATCGATGATAAGATAACCGCCTGATTTGAGATTAACACGGCGATTGAGCGCGTCTTTTAAATCATCTTCAACGCGGTGAACATCAAATAACGCCTGCTCGCCATCATACAATTGAATACGTGGATAAATCAGTGGGACAAATTCTTTGGCAAAGTGACGAATAGCGTCAAACACTCGGGCGTTATCGACCGTCACCCTTTCAGTCTGCTCACCAATCAAATCTCGAATTGCGCGCAAAGGTAGCGACAAGTCTTGATAAATCAGCTCAAAACGACGATGGGTCGGCGTTTGCTCACGGCGGGCTTGTACCATCCGCCAAAGCTGCAGTAGATAATAAATATCTTCTTCAAGTTTGGATTGCGGGATATTTTCGGCAGCGGTACGGGCAATCAATCCGCCTTGCAGATTGACTTGGTGCATCAGCTCGCCAAGCTGTGTTTTTAACCGCTCTCGCTCATCGCCATCAATCCGCTGTGAGATGCCGATATGTTCACCATACGGCAAGTACACCAAATAACGCGAAGGCAATGACACATCCGTCGTCAATCGTGCCCCTTTACTGCCTAATTGGTCTTTAATCACTTGCACCAAGATACGCTGTCCTTCATACAAGCGGTTTTCTATCAACTCGCTAGGCGGTGGCTGATAGGTGGTTGTGGTCATCGCCAGCGTAGTGGTGTCAGGGTCTAAGGTGTTGTCAATCGCGGGGTTTTGCGGTTTGGACGGTTCAATGGCTGAAAGCTTAGGACGCAGGGTCTGCATATCATTGACATGCAAAAACGCGGTGCGCGATTGCCCAATGTCGATAAACGCCGCCTGCATTCCTGGCAGTACGCGCACCACTGTGCCAAGGTAGATATTGCCCACTGAGCCAAGTTTGCTATGGCGTTCGATAAAGATTTCGTTCAGTATCCCATCTTCGAGCACCGCGACTCGGCTCTCAGATGGGCTGATGTTGATGAGTAGTTCTTCGGTCATTATTAACAGCTTTTTAAAATTTTTAGTTGCCGTTATTCTACTCGAAGTTAGTTATCTGCACAAAGCTAAACTAAATTAGCTGTTGTTTTAGTTCATTGATTGTTGTTACAAGCTTGGTTGGATGTTCTTTTGCCAAAACATCGGCTTTTTCACAGCCGTAACTTACAGCAATGCTATCCATCTGTATTGCATTTGCCATACGGATGTCATGAATACTATCACCGATAAAAACAGCGTCTTCAATTCTTGTGCTTGTTTCTACCAAGATTTGCTCAAGCATTAAGGGATTTGGCTTACCTGCAGTTTCGTCAGCGGTTTTGGTGAACGTAAAAAACGCTTGAATCCCAGAATTGGGTAGCACGCGCTCCAGACCTTTACGTTTTTTCCCTGTTGCAATGGCTAAGGTTTTGCCTTGTGCGTGTAAATCTTGAATCAATTCTTTGACACCATCAAACAATTTGTCATTGTCGCAATGCTTGACATAATACTCAGAGTAAGTGGCTAAAAGTTCATCATATTTATCGCTGTCATTAGGAAACAAAATTGGAAACGCATCGACTAACGCAATGCCGATAATAGATTTGGTGGCGTCATCGGTGACGGTTAAACCGTGCTTTTCAGCAGCATAGCGCATGGCATCGACGATTAAGCCAACCGAATCCATCAGCGTGCCATCCCAATCGAAAATGATTAGCGATTTGTTTTTCATGTTAATCATGTTGATTCTCTAGCAAATTTTGCATATCGACTGGCAATTCGGCTGTAATCGTTTCATATTCCGGAATAGCAAGCTGATAAGCATGCAAGCACAAGCGGCGCACGCTTTTATCGCCTTTAGCCACATTCGGATTATATTTATCATCACCCAACAGCGGATGCCCGATACTCGCCAAATGCACCCGAATTTGGTGGGTACGCCCTGTGAGCGGTTTGGCTTCAATTAAGCTGACTTTCTGACCATTTAACTCAAATTTTTGCAACACGTTAATTTGGGTTTGACTTGGCTTACTATCTTCGGATTTTATATCGACTTTGACACGGCGTTCACCGCTTTTGCCTTCTTGTGTGGCAGGCAACGTGTATTTTAATAGCGGTTTATCAATGGTTTGTGTTTCGCTACTTATCCAACCTACCACCAAACACAGATAGGTTTTTTGCAAGGTTTTTTCTCGCAAATGTTCTTGTAAAGTTTTAAGGGTTGAGCGTTTTTTGGCAATCATCAGCAAGCCAGAGGTATCTTTGTCAATGCGGTGTACCAGCTCAAGGTATTTTTTACCCGTTGCTTCTCGCATGGCTTCAATCACGCCAAAACTCTCGCCACTGCCGCCATGCACCGCCATACCCGATGGCTTATTGAGTACGATTAAACCTTCATCTTCATACACAATGCGCTCAAGCAAACTCTGGGCAAAATCAGGGCTAATCACTGGTTTTTCACGCGTGGCAAGCTTGATGGGTGCAATGCGCACCACATCATTGCGCTGCAGTTTATCGTGGGGTTTACAGCGTTTGCCATTGACACGGATTTCGTCAGAACGAATCATGTTATAGACGTGTGAGCGCGGCAGTCCTTTAAGACGACCCAACAAAAAATTATCCACACGTTGGTCATGCTGCTGGCGCGTGACGGTCAAGTAATTGACTTTAGCAAAATCTAAAATATCGTCATCTGCAGACTGAGGTTGTTTGCTCGGCGGTTGTTTGCTCGGCGTGCGTTTTGGGGTTTGATGAGCCGATTGCTGCGATGGGGTGTCGCGTTTTTTGCTAGGATGGGCAGGACGTTTGGGAGACTGCGAGTGCTCTGTCATATTTTAATAGCCGTTTACATAAAAATTTGCTATAGTTTAGCAGTTTAGTGCCTGTGCCGCTATGAATTCGCGCCATCAATTCGACTTAAACCCTGTTAAGCTTCCTTAGAATGGAGTGTATGCGGGATAATTAAACTGTCGCTTTTGCTGTCGCCCATACCGCCGAAATTTATTCATGGCAGTATGACTCACGATAGGGCGCACTAAACTGCCAATATTTATAGATTTTAAGACTGATTTTAATCAATATCAGCACACGACATACGAGTAACGAAGATAATTGTCATTTGGAAACATGTTCAAATAGTTTGTAAAGATTAGTGATATATAGAGATAACAGATAAATGGTGGGTTTTGTGCCTTACAACCACAAAACTGCTGGTAACGATTAGCGTATTATGCGCCTAGGTAAATGAACTCAGTAGTTGCGATTTTGAGATAAACGTTTACGGTTTTGGACGATTTACCATTTTAAATTGCCCACGCCTTTGTAAAACCTAACTTATCAGGCTTGCCATTTAAAGCGAAAACTAACGCTAACACTTTTTGACCAATAGGGAAACAGGGTTCATTCATTTGTCCTAAAACACACATTGTTTTGGGCTATAACCCCAAATCCAGCATGACGGCTATATTTACATAACAGGCTTACAACCTCGCTATGGCAATAATCCAACTTCATCATGCAATTTTTGGTGAACAACAAACCTTGTTATCAAGCGTTGTCAAGCCACTTGCGCTTGGTATCAGCGAGTATAGTCAAGACTGTTTGACGTTGTTTCGCCTAATATTTGATAGTAATGTTTGATAGCAACATTTATCTACGCTCGTATGTTTTGTGTGTTTAGGAGAAAACACATGAAACGCATCCTCATCAATGCTACCCACGCCGAAGAAATCCGTGTTGCCCTGTGCAATGGCAATCATTTGTATGATTTCGATTTAGAAAATCGTACCCGCGAGCAAAAAAAAGCCAATATTTATAAAGGTCATGTGACCCGTGTCGAGCCATCGCTTGAAGCCGTATTTGTGGAATACGGTTCACAACGTCAAGGTTTTTTACCGATTCGTGAAATCGCCCCAGAATATCTAGCAGGCGACCCTCGCTCTACCACTAACATCAAACAACTGATTAAAGAAGGCGATGAGCTCATCGTTCAGGTGGAAAAAGAAGAACGCGGTAATAAAGGCGCGGCTTTATCTACTCTGATTTCATTGGCGGGTCGTTATTTGGTATTGATGCCCAACAATGCGCGTGGCGGCGGTATCTCTCGCCAAATCTCTGGCAAGCTGCGCGACGAGATGAAGCAAGCGTTAAGTGAGCTAAGACTACCCAAAGGCATGAGCGTTATCATCCGTACCGCAGGGATTGGTAAAACCACGGATGAATTACAACAAGACCTTGACCATTTATTAAACATCTGGAAAGGCATCCAACAACAAAGCCAAAAATTTCCCTCACCTCGCCTGTTGCACCAAGAAGCGGGCGTAGTCACCCGTGCAGTACGCGACTACCTGCGTGATGATATCACGGAGATTTGGGTCGACAATGAATACGCCTATAATGAAGCGGCGAATTTTATTGAAGCGGTGATGCCGCAGCAAGCGAATAAACTGCGCAAATACACTGACTATGAGCCGATGTTTGCCCGTTTTGGGATTGAAAAACAAATCGAAACCGCCTACCAACGTGAAGTACGTTTGCCAAGCGGCGGTTCAATTGTAATTGACCAAACTGAAGCCCTCGTATCAATCGATATTAACTCATCAAAAGCCACCAAAGGCGCGGATGTCTCAGAAACGGCGTTTAATACCAATTTAGAAGCAGCAGATGAAATCGCCCGTCAATTACGCCTGCGTGATATGGGTGGTTTGATTGTTATTGACTTTATTGACATGGCAACCGATGACCACCAAAAACAAGTGGAAAATCGTCTCAAAGAAGCCACTAAAAACGACCGCGCGCGTATCCAATTCGCTGAAATTTCACGTTTTGGACTACTTGAAATGAGTCGTCAACGCTTGCGTCCGTCACTTGAAGAAGCGACAGGTTACCTCTGTCCCCGTTGTCACGGTACCGGTATGATTCGTGACTTGCGTTCACTTGCCTTATCAATCATGCGTCAAATCGAACAACGGGCGCTACAAGAGCGTCATGGCGAAATACAAGCCGAAGTGCCAACCGATATCGCGGCATTTTTACTCAACGAAAAACGTGAAACGCTGGTGTGTCTTGAGCAAGAAAGTGGCACGCGCATTACTATCTTGCCACATGCCCATCTTGAATCCCCCGAGTTTAATATCACTTATAACAGTGACGGGTTTGCGCCATCGAGCTATGAGCGTGTCGCCGAAAGCCAACAACAAGAATATAAAGACCGTGGCTACGATACTAGCAACTGGCACACGGATGACAATGAAGTCAGCCGTGTAGCACCGACAGGTAATCATAATGCCTGGAGCAATGCTAGCAACGCCGCCAACACCACGCCTAGCCCTGCAACGCCATCCAACAAGCCTCAGCAAACTGCTAACAATACGACTGCCGCCAAAGCTGCCGCACCACAACCCGTGCAGCCGGCCGCAACTGTGCCTGCAACTTCTGCAGTCGCTTGGCTATCGAACTTGTTTGCCCCTACCCAGCAAGCCCAAGTCACCCCACACTTTAGCGGTCAAGATGCCGCTTCGGCGATTGAAAGTCTCGTCAATACTGGCGCGCAAAGTTTGGGTGTGCAAGGTCAAATCAATCATGCCGCATTGACGGCAAGCATCCCTGCGGCGAGCGCAAACACCAGTGAAACTAGTGCCAATCCTTATCAAGAAGCGTCTCAACAACCTTCAGCCACGGCTGAATCAAGCGATAAAGATGCCGAGCGCCGTAAACGTGGTAACCGCAAACCAAAGGCTAAAAAACCAAACCGTTATCAATCTGAAACGAGTGAAGCAGAAGTTTCATCACAGGACACTGACAGCAATAAAGACAAGTCAAATGATGCGTCAAAAACTGCCAAAACTAGTGAGCTGCCAAAACGCGAGCCGAATAGTCGCCGTGACAGCCGCGGGGTCAAAGAACGTCGTGCTACACTAGCGAACGATGATAGTAACGTAGCTGCAGTCAATGATGTAACAGCGACTGATACCGCTGTTGCCCCTGTCGATGGTAGAAAAAATAACCAATCCAAAGCAGAAAAACCGAAAGGCGCAAAACAACGTGACCCCAACAGCGTGCAAGTTCAAGTATTTAAAACTGAACAACAGCAACCTATAGCTGCGGTTGAAACAACGCACCTCTCGCTAGATGCTAGCAAAGGGGAAATTGCAGAACCTGAGGTTCAGCCAATAGCATCGGCTACGATGCCCGAACCCACAACACCCGAACAGGCAATTGAGACGCCAGTTATCCCTAGCAGCATTACAGTGTCCAATGACGAGGTAGCAGAGCTTTCTACAGCATCCACACCATCTAAGCCATCCGCTGAGCAAGCCCCTGCCCAGCTAGCAGTGACACCGAGCCAAGGTCGTGCCAAAAATGACCCACGCGAAGTGTACAAGGCTTATCAAGCGCAATTTAGCCCAGTTGCCTCTGTAGTGAGTACTTCGGTGACAAAAATTTCAGGTACGGTGAGTCAGTTTATTAACCAGTACTTAGATAATGCCGCTGAAAAAATGGCAACCGACAGCGTGGTTAGCTGCTTTATCCAAGCCATCGATGCTTTTAATCATCAAGCTGCTACCACCACGACCACCTCAACAAAAGATAATGTCGTAGTGGCTGAACAACAGCGTTTTGGGCAGTACTTTAGAAATTATGGCTATGCCAGTCTATCCGCGCAAAACTTGGATGATTATCATACGGCCATTCTGCCAGCCAATCAGTTCCAACGCCAAGCAGGCAAAACTGACGCTGCGCTACCAGCGGTAACTAGACGCGCTATCAATGACCCACGCGGTTCCTTGGTTAATACCGCTATCGCTCAAGCGCCGACTAACTCAAACCCGTCAGTTGCTGAGCCTACCTCCAATCAAACTGACAGTGTCACCGGTCAAGTAGAAGCAGCCTCAACTCAATCAGCGTCGCCTAGCCAAAATCACCTGCCATATCAAGCAGGTAGCGTAGGCGCATGGATTGTGGCGCGCTTGGGCGAGCAAGGTCATGCGTTGATTGAGCAAGGTAAATTGGTCGAAGCTTACTTGCAAGCGCACAATGCGCCAGTCGCTAACCAACCAACCGAGCCAGTCTATGCGACAATAATAGCGGATGATGCTATAGTGAATCAGGACGTTGACTCAGTGCCAACGTCTGATGAACCCGCATTAGACCATAACACTGCTACCGAAGCGCTTGAACAAACGGACGTAGAAGATAGTGCAGAAGCGGCTGCACAAAAACGTAAAACCACACCGGTAAGTTATAAGAACATGATTGAAAGTGTGGCAGAGCAAATGAAACCGGCAACCGTTGGTATGCTGACCTTGGCAACCCCAAAAGCACCAAAAACCCGTACGCGGAAAGCTAAGTCGAGCGAAAAACCAGCAGCCAAACCCAAAACGCGTACCAGTAAAAAGGTGGAAAATGCCGTTGTTGTCACTAAAAAATCGACGACCACCGCCCAAACTGAATTGGCGCCCTCTCACGATGAATCGGAAGCGCCGCAGCACAATCAGTAAGTCAATCGCGTTTGCATGTATGTATAACAATAAAAAAGCAGTTCAACATGAACTGCTTTTTTATTTTAGCGACAAATTTTAGATACAATGAATTGGCGGGCTTGTTTAATGGGCAGGCTTGTTACGAATTTTTGAAATGACTGTCATGATCGCAACTACCACCAAACCTGCTAGCAAACCAACCAGTGCATTTAATAGGTTGGTGGTTAAGCCTGAAAACGCCCCTGACAAGTCACCTAAATGTTCAATCCCATGATGTAATGCGCCAACGCCATGTGCCAAAATACCACCACCCACCAAGAACATCGCCAAAGTACCGGCGATTGATAGCACTTTCATCAAAATAGGCGCAAAGGTTAATAACGCCTTACCTATACTTTGTGCCGCTGATGACGACTTTTGCTGCAAGTGCAGCCCTAAATCATCTATCTTGACAATCATAGCTACAAAGCCATACACACCCACTGTCATGATGAGTGAAATTACTACCAGTGTTATCGCTTTATCCAGTAAAGGCACCGTTGCCGCAATGGTGCCGAGGGAAATCACAATGATTTCAGCCGATAAAATAAAGTCCGTTCGCACTGCCCCTTTGATTTTCTCTTTTTCATGCGCCACCAAATCTATGCTTTCATTGGCATTGGCTGCTACCCGTTCGGCTTGCTCGGGGTCATTGCTGCCAGCGTGGGGCCAAAATTTGTGCACCACTTTTTCTGCCCCTTCATAACACAGATATAAACCACCAATCATCAATAACCCGGTCACTAAGGCTTGCGAAATCGCACTAATAATCAAAGCCAGTGGCACCAAAATCGCTTTATTGACTAAGGAGCCTTTGGCGACACTCCACACCACAGGTAACTCGCGATCGGCTTTTACCCCTGACACTTGATTGGCGTTAAGTGCCAAATCATCGCCCAACACGCCCGCCGTTTTTTTGGCAGCGACTTTTGTCATCACCGATACATCATCTAGGATGACGCTAATATCGTCGAGTAAGGTTAACAAACTAGCAATTGCCATGATAAATTCCTAAAAAATAGTAAAAGATGAAAAAATAATAATAGTTATAACTAGCTGACGATTTATTAGTTTACAAATTTGTCATTCAAACACAATGTTTAAATTGTATTGCAACTTATCAAAAGTTATTTGCTTAAACGCTGAATTTTTTTAAAAAACCTAGTTAAGCAAACTTTGTTAAACAACCTTTTAATCCATTAATAGAACTTGGCTTTGAGCCGGTTGCTTTTAGCGCACCAAAAGATTGAAACAAGCGGAAAGATTGAGACGAGCAGAAAGATTGGAACGGGCAAAAATGTGAGCCCCGACCTAGTAGACCTGATAGATTATTAACAATAAGTTGACAGGGGTAGCGCTCATACGCCATAACAATATGGTAAAATAAAAACCTATATTAACGTTCTGTGGGTTTTCTCATGCTCATTCGTTTTGCAACTTATCGTTCTAAAACCTCATTAGCTACCCGTTTAATTACCAGTGTCATCACCGTGGCTGGCATTGTTGGTTTGGCAGGTTGTGATAATGCCCAATCGCGCACACCCGTCAATTCTGAAAGTCAGAAACACGAAGCGAGTAGCAGCTCAGCCACCGTGACAAAAAATGAATCACAGCTACAGCAAATGCTAGCGGCAAATTTAGCCAAATCAGGTATCACCGCCAAAATCACCTCGGTGACAGCGACCAGTATGCCAAATATCTTTTGGGTCAAAGCCGAAGGTTTACCGGCGTTTTTTACCGATGCGACAGGTCAATATGTGGTACAAGGCGATATCATCAAAGTCGGTGGTGCCAAACCTGAGCACATCTCAGCGAACTTGCAAGCGCAAGATGCGAAAGCCAGCCTTGCCACCATTGATAAAAAAGACATGATTATCTTCCCTGCCAAGGGGCAGACGAAAGCGGCAATATATGTGTTTACCGATGCAGATTGTGGTTATTGCCGTAAATTCCACAGTGAAATTGATGAAGTAAATGCACTGGGTATCGAAGTACGTTATCTACCTTGGCCACGTAGTGAACAGACCATGCCAATCATGGAAAAAATCTGGTGTAGCAGTGACCGCAAAAAAGCCTTAACCGATGCCAAATTGGGCCTGCCTATCAATGCACCGACTTGCAGTAACCCCGTACGTAAAATTTATGAATTAGGCGCAAATTTGGGTATCAATGGCACCCCAGCCGTGTTTGACACAGAAGGTCATCAACTTGGCGGTTATGTGCCACCTGCTGAATTGGCACAGGCGCTCAACCTCAAATAAGTTCATCACCCCTGATGGGATAAAAACCAGCTAGTGCTCATTAGCTGGTTTTTTTATTTTAATTTTTTTGGGCAATTAGATTTTATACCTTACCAATCACAAGTTAGCATGGTATATTTACCTAGCCTATTTTTAAACTTTTATTTTTATATTTTTGACATTTGAGAATTTTTTTTATGAATAATCGACCTATTCAATTAGCGATTTTAGGGCTTGGTACTGTGGGTACTGGGGTGGTTGAACTACTACAAAACAACCTTGATGAAATGACGCGTCGCACAGGACGTGAGATTAAAATTACCCACGTAGGCACGCGTCGCAACCGTACCGATATCCCAACAGACATCAAACAATCTGCCGATTTGCTTGATATCGTTCAGCAAGATGATGTGGATATTGTGGTGGAATTGATGGGCGGTACCACCACGGCTAAAGAGGTGATTTTAGCGGCAATCGAGCATGGCAAACATATTGTGACTGCCAACAAAGCATTACTGGCAGAACATGGCAATGAGATTTTTGCCAAGGCGGATGCCAAGGGTGTCAAAGTGGCTTATGAAGCCGCAGTTGCCGGCGGTATTCCGATTATCAAAATTTTACGTGAAGGCTTAGCTGCCAACAAGATCGATTGGCTTGCAGGTATCATCAATGGTACAGGCAACTTTATCATGACTGAAATGCGCGATAAAAAGCGGGACTTTGCAGATGTCCTCGCTGAAGCCCAAGCGCTGGGGTATGCCGAAGCCGATCCGACATTTGATGTCGAAGGGATTGATGCTGCGCATAAATTAACGCTGCTTGCGTCCATTGCGTTTGGTATTCCATTGCAATTTGACAAAGTTTACTGTGAAGGCATTACCAAAATCACCCAGCAAGATGTGCGTTATGCCAACGAGCTTGGCTACCGTATCAAGCATTTAGGGTTTGCTAAACGTCGTATTCTAGACAGTGGTGAAGAAGGTATTGAATTACGTGTACACCCTACTTTGATTCCAAAACAGGTGTTACTTGCCAATGTGAATGGGGTAAAAAATGCCATTATGGTTGACGCAGAGCCTGTCGGACAAACCTTGTATTACGGTTCGGGTGCCGGCGCAGGCGCGACCGCATCAGCCGTGATGGCAGATGTGGTGGACATGGTACGCGCCCTTGCAGAGACCCATGATTCAACCGCTAATTTGGTGCCACATTTGGCGTTCCAGCCTGAGACACTCAATAACACACGCATTTTATCGAGCGATGAAATGATCTCAGGCTACTATCTGCGCCTACAGGTCAAAGATGATTTGGGCGTACTAGCAGAAGTCACCCGCATTTTAAGTGAGTCTAAAATTAGTATTGATGCAATTTTGCAACAGCCAGCGCATGATGATACTAGCACTGACTTGCCTGTCATTATTATGGTTGACCCCGTTGTTGAGCGCAATATGAATGAAGCGATTGCCAAAATTGAAGCGTTAGATACCGTGACCGATAAGGTGATACGCATTCGATTGGATGAGTTAATGCAGTAAGATTTGGGGAGACTTAATTGGCATATTTTACAGTGTTTTCAGTAGTTTAATTTACATTTTAACTATGATAATATGAAATGTATCGCATTAGCAAAACTTAAAACATCTATTGTGATTGGCATGGTTGGCGTTTACAGCCTTGTTTATAGACCGTAATGATTTATGTCGTAGTTTGCTTGTCACCACAAAAACCATAACGCAAAGGAAATTTAATATGGAAAATTCAGTCGTAATCGTAGATGGCGTTCGCACCCCAATGGGTGGATTCCAAGGTGATTTGAACGAAGTATCAATGCCAGAGCTTGGTGCAACCGTCATTAAAGAAGCCGTTGACCGTGCTGGCGTAAAACCAGAAGAGATTGACGAAGTTATCATGGGTTGTATCTTAACCGCCGGTGCAGGACAAAGCCCAGCGCGTCAAGCGATGCGTAAAGCAGGTATCCCAGATGCCACAGGCGCAGTCAATGTCAACAAACTTTGTGGTTCTGGTATGAAAGCTATCATGCTAGGTGCCAACTCAATTCGTAGTGGTGAGTTTGATATCGTGGTAGCAGGTGGTATGGAATCAATGACCAACGCCCCTTATGTACTACCAAAGGCACGTGGTGGTTATCGCATGGGTGATGGCGAGATCAAAGACACCATGTTCTTAGATGGTCTTAAAGATGCTGATACCGGCAAGTTAATGGGTGCATTTGCGCAAGAAATGGCAGATAAACGGGGTATCACACGTGAGGCGATGGATGCATTTGCTATTGAATCGCTAAAACGCGCCAACACCGCCATCAATGAAGGTCACTTCAAAAACGAAATCGTTCCGGTTACTGTCAAAACTCGTAAAGGCGATGTAGTCATTGACACGGACGAACAACCCGGTAAAGCCAATGTAGACAAAATCCCAACCTTAAAACCCGCGTTCTCAAAAGATGGTACAGTCACTGCCGCTAACTCAAGCTCAATCTCTGATGGGGCAGCCGCCGTTGTATTGATGTCAGAAGACAAAGCCAAAGAAAAAGGCTTAAAACCACTTGCACGTATCGTTGCCCAAGCCACTCACTCACAACACCCAAGCGAATTTACTATCGCACCTATCGAGTGTGTGAAAAAAGTTTTAGCAAAAGCTGGCTGGAGCAAAGAAGACGTTGATCTTTGGGAAATCAATGAAGCATTCGCCATGGTAACCATGCTTGCTATGCAAGAAAATGACCTTGATCATGCTAAGGTTAATATCGAAGGCGGTGCTTGTGCATTGGGTCATCCCGTGGGGGCATCGGGTGCGCGTATCGTAGTCACACTCATCAACTCACTCAAACGCACAGGCGGTAAAAAAGGCATTGCTAGCCTATGTATCGGTGGCGGTGAAGCGGTTGCCTTAGCGATTGAATTAATCTAATTGTCTCATGCTAAAAAAAATCCCTAATCTATATTAGGGATTTTTTTACTCAACGATCGATCTATAACAATCAATCTATCAAGCAATCATCTGATTTTTAGGTTGATATAACTTATGATTGCCAAAGCTAAAAGATTACCCATCACTGTCAAGTAAAAAGCCCTACGAAATTCTGGTTTGGTTGATTTATGGCGCAATAACCAATGGGCAAACGCCGCCCCTACCCAACCCCCAGCAAAAGCTAATTTATGGAGTGACGCTTCTTGCACGCGCCAATCTCCATTTTGTGCAGCTTTTTTATCATGCGCGTATAGCAGATAGGTCGCCAAACTTATCGCAAAATACCAACCAATAATCCATAAGGGTAAGTGCTTAACCAGCACAACAGCGGTCAGTAACATAAAAAACAGCACCCCAATAGCCACCCACGTGAGTAATGTTTGATTTTTAAGGTCATTTTGAGCTTGACGAACTTGGCGGGCATGTTGCTGGGCAATTTTTTGTCTGACAAACGTCTGTTGCTGCACGTTGATAGCACAGGGTTTGCCATCTCTGCCTTGCCCTATTTCAAAAACTACCGCTTCATTAAGCACAGGACGTTGGTTTGCTCGGTATTCACTGATATGAAAAAAGATGGCTGAGTTTTGTAAATTGTTATCCGTCCGCTCAATAAACCCAAAGCCTTTGTCATCTTGCCAGCGGGTTATTTTGCCCTGATATTTTGTCATCGAAAATCACCTAATATATATGTTGATAACTCATTATTTTTTATTACTTATCTTTTATAACGCCTTATTGGGTGGGCAATGGTGTTTCGCGCTAAGTGCTCTACCCGACTTTTTTCTATGTTTTTAATTTATTGCTAAAAGCCAATTTTTTTTACGCTTGGTTGCAAAAGTTACTTAAGACAACTGCCAATTACACCCTCTAAACAAAAATTTATCAAATCCTACTACTTAATGGGAGCTTTTTTCAGTAATCTTGTTTGCAAGTCGAACGATTAAGCGTATGACATTTTTCATCGTTTTTATCATCGGCGATTTCAACAATCAAGCATCTGTTTCAACAACCAAGTAGCTGTGAAACATCTAATTTGTTGAATTTTAAAAATTTTATTATAACAATTTTCATTTAACTATAAAAAACTATCTTATATTTATTTAGTTTTTAACTTAACTACCTTAATAAAAAATAAACAATAAGATATCTAAAGGAGATTTTTCCATGGCAAGTTTAATACGTTTACGCGATATCCAAGATACCCACGTTGACCTTTTAGGTAACGATTATTTTGATCCAACTGGTAAAACCGCTTATGGCGCCAATGGCGACAAAGTGGGTAGTATTCAAGGTGCTTTAGTTGATGAGAGCACAGGCCGTATTCGCTATTTCATTGTTGATGTAGGTGGCTGGTTTAGCTCGAAAGAAGTTTTAGTACCAGCGGGTCTAGCTCGTATTCAAGACGACAATGTATACTTTGATTCGCTCAGCCGAGATACTGTTGAAACAATGGATAGCTACGATCCTGACTACAATTACAGTATTGAAGAACAAACGGTTCGTGACCGTCACGTATTTGACCGTGCTGCCACACCTGTTAAGCTTACTGATAACGATTACCAATCACCTAATACATTACAGTTACTTGAAGAACGCATTTCAGTCAATAAGGACAAAATCGTAGCAGGTTTACTAAAAGTTGGTAAACACGTTGTGTCTGAGCCACGCACTGTCAACGTTGAGTTAACTGAAGAACAAGCGCATATCCAGCGTACGCCAGTTAACAGACCTACTGACCGCAGCATCGGTGATAATGACAATGCCACTATTGAGGTTGAACTTGAAGCAGAACGTGCAAATGTCAACAAACAAACTTATGTCACTGAAGAAGTTAACGTAGATAAAGTGGCACAAACTCGCACTGAGACCTTTAATGAAACCGTTCGCCGTGAAGAGTTAGATGTACAAAAAGATGGCGTTGAGCGTGTAACAGGTGTTGATACCGTCGATGGTAATGTATCACCTGCAATTGATCCAAATGCGCCCCGTAAACTTTAATAATTAATATCATTAGATAATTGATTACTATAGATTTTAACTTCTGCCAACGGTGTTGCCATTGGCTTGAAAAAGGCAGATGATTTCATCTGCCTTTTTTGTGGTTGTTATATATTATTACAGGATTTTGGAACAATAACTTTGCAATGGAAAACACTTTATGAAAAACCCGATGACAAATACTACCGAACTAGACACTAATGATACCCATACTCATGATAACATTGTTAAAACCGTCGATCTTCGTGAAGATACCACTAACACCTTAGAGCTATTAGCTGAACGCCCCCAAGTGCAAATTGAGCGATTTATCAAAGACAATATTAAATTATCAAAAAAAATTATTAGCCAAACAGTTAACGTTCCTGTGACACTCAATCAAGAAGTCTTAGTGATTGAACATGTGTTTACGCAGCCTAGTGCCTCTCATGATAATTTAGTTAGTGTGGTTACTAATAACGTCAATGTGCCACAGTTGATGGTGAATGGGCAAGCGATTACTTTAGGCGATACTCCGATTGAGATTCCTCTACTTCAACAAACAGCGAAAGTGAATATTGAAACCATTGTGGCGGAAAAAGTACAGTTAATGACCCAAAACGTCAGTCATGAAACGCAAATTCCTGTGACATTGCGTCATGAAGAATTGGTGACTGAAAAAGTTGAATATGATGAGCCTACGGTATTAGCGACAACGCATATCGCCCCTGAAGAGGTTAACCTAGTTTCAAAGTAATCCCATTCTACTTTGGGTGAGCTCGCTTTGGCTTCTGTTGGCGTGTCTTTTGTTGGCGTATGTTGATATGTAATTTGGGTGTGGCATTCATCAACATAATAGTGGTGTTGTAACATCACATCCAGCATTTTTAATCGGTTAGGTTTAATCGATTAGGCTCGATGATGGGCGGGTATTGTAGATTTATGGGTAATCTCTGGCAGTAAATCTAAAAACCCTTGAATATAAGCCACCTCTTTACTTGTGGTACGGGTCGCCGCATAAAGCTGGCAAAACACACCTTCCCCCAATGCCCTTGATATTACCCAGCCTTTTTTTTCGTATTCATTGACCACCCAATTCGGTAATGAGGCAACCCCTCGTTCGCTCGCAACTAGCTGAATTAACATGGCGGTCAATTCTGTGGTTCTTAGTTTCTTGGGCGCAAGTCCTGCAGGCGCAAAAAAATGCGCGATGATATCGAGCCGCTTGGCTTCCACAGGATAGACGATAAGCGTTTCATCAATCAAATCTTCTGGCAAAATCGGCGATTTTTTATCGACTAATGGGTGCGTCGGTGACAACACCAACCGACTTTCATATTGGAATAACGGCAGATAGCTGATTCCCTCCAAGGGTAAGCGACTGGCTGTGATAAGCACATCAATTTCTTCATCGAGTAGCATTTGGTGGGGCTCAGGTTCAAAGCCTGAGCTAAAGTCCAGCTCAACGTCTTGCCATTCCCTGCGATAACGATTAAGAATAGGCATCAACCAATCAAAACAGCTATGACATTCCGAGGCCAAACGTAATTGTCCCGTTTGACCACGACCCAGTCTTTTAAGGTTGGCGGTGGTACGATTAAATTGCGGTAGCACACTGTCCGCAAGTTTGAGTACTTCTTTGCCTGCTGGGGTAAAGCTTAGCGGTCTTGAGCGGCGATTGACGAGGCTAACACCATAATAATTTTCGATTTCTTTGAGCTGATGGGACACCGCTGATGCCGTGACATACAAGTCCTCAGCCGCGGCAGCAAGCGAGCCTTGCTCACGTAGTGCGGTCAATAATTGAAGGTGGCGGATTTCAAGCATAAAATAATTTTACCGTTTGCCAAGCCCAAAAGAAAAAAGTTCACGATTTGGTGAAACCATGAACTACTTTAACAAGAAACGTGAAAAAAGTTAATCAATTTCAAGTCAAAGCGGCCGTATTACTCAATCACTTTGACTAACTATCACTGATAATGTGCTCTTCTTCATCTTTGAAATTACGCGTCACAAGTAACTGGTCAATTTTATGATGATCAATATCGACTACTTCAAATTTATAACCTTGATATTCAACAAAATCCGCAGGGCGAGGAATTTTGCGCAGTTTGTACATCATAAAACCCGCTAAAGTTTCATAATTATCCCAATCAGGAAAATCTTCGATACCGAGCGCATGTTTGACATTTTCAATCGGTGTAGTACCTTCAATCAGCCATGAGAATTCATCACGCTGGATAATCTGCTGCTCATCTTCAATCGGTGCGACCCAATCCCCCATCACTGTCATCATGATATCAGAGAGCGTAATGACACCGACAATGAGCGCATACTCGTTCATTACCACAGCAAATTTTTCTTTACTAGAGCGAAAACGATCTAGCAGCTCGGATAAGGTTAATGTATCGGGGATAATTAATACATTACGAATCGTAGTTTCATTGAGCAAAATTTGCGACTGGTTACTAAGAAGTTTTACCAAGATATCCTTGGTATCGACATACCCAATCACTTCATCAATATGGTCTTTACATACCAAAAATTTTGAATACGGGTAATTGGCGATTTTTTGGCGGATACTTTGCTCAGACTCGCCAAGGGTGAAATACACCACATCCTCACGGGTGGTCATGCTAGAGGGCACGTTGCGTTCTTCAAGCTCAAAAACGTTTTCGATAAAGTGATGTTCTTGCTTGAGCAACACCCCCGCTTGCGCCCCTGCATCCACCACGGCAGAAACATCATCAAAGGTGATATTTTCTTCTCTTACCATGTTGATTTTGAAAATTCTAAAAATCAGATTTGCCAACCCGTTGATAATCCAAGCCAGCGGCTTAAATACTTTGATTGACAGCAGTACAGGCTCAATCACCGCTAACGCCACGCGTTCTGGGTTAATCATGCCAATGCGTTTAGGAATCAAATCAGCAAACAAAATAAACAACAAAGTGACCAGCAAAAATGACATTATAAAACCGATATTATCGAGCATTTTGCCTTGATAAAAGGGGGAGATAAGGTCAATAAAGTAGGGACGAAGCGCAGACTCACCCACAATACCGCCCAAAATTGCCACGGCATTTAGCCCAATTTGTGAGGTAGCAAAAAATTCGGCAGAATTTTCTTGTAAATGTAGAATTTTATTGGCGCGATTGTCACCCGATTCTGCCAACAACTTTAGCTTGATGCGCCTAGCACCTGCCAAGGCAATTTCGGAGATGGAGAAAAAACTGGAAATCAACACTAATATACAAATAATTAGTAGATTTTGGAATAAACTCACAATACACCTATATTTATCTATTTTTATCTAGACAACATAACAGATTTGGTAAAAAATTTCTTAGACTTTATAGTAAAGCAATATTAGTAAAAAAACATGGCTGAAGAAAACTGGCCGCGTAAAAAAACCCTTGATTGAAATCAAGGGTTTTTGTTACAACAAACTGTTTATACACGTTCAATAATGGTGGCAATCCCTTGACCCAGACCAATACACATGGTGGCAAGACCGAGTTGGGTGTCTTGTTGTTCCATCACATTTAGAAGTGTGGTGGTGATACGTGCACCAGAACAGCCTAGCGGGTGACCTAATGCAATAGCACCACCATTTAGGTTAACGATGTCTAGTTTGTCTTGTAGGTTTAAGCCCTTAAGAACCGATAAGCCTTGTGCGGCAAATGCTTCGTTTAGCTCGATGGTTTGCATATCGTCGATGCTCATGCCAGCGCGTTTTAAGGCTTTTTTGGTGGCAGGCACTGGCCCATAACCCATGATAGCGGCATCACAGCCTGCAACTGCCATACCGCGAATACGGGCACGCGGTGTTAGTCCTAAATCTTTGGCTTTTTGTGCAGACATGATAAGCATCGCAGATGCACCATCAGATAAGGCTGATGAGGTGGCAGCTGTTACGGTACCGCCTTTAGGATCAAATACGGGGCGTAATGCCGCAAATGATTGCATGTTGGCATCAGGACGAATCACCTCATCGATGGTGCAAAGTTGTAGGTTACCGTTTTCGTCATGACCTTCAATGCCGATGATTTCGTTCTTGAAACGACCTTGCTGTGTCGCTTCCCAGGCACGGCGATGTGATTCTACA
This sequence comes from Moraxella sp. CTOTU47618, assembly GCF_032017425.1. NCBI lineage: Bacteria > Pseudomonadati > Pseudomonadota > Gammaproteobacteria > Moraxellales > Moraxellaceae > Moraxella > Moraxella sp. CTOTU47618. Next base: position 80,643 of record NZ_DALZPW010000005.1, read on the forward strand.
CCAAACGCATCTTGTTCTTGACGGCTGATGTTATTCATACGTCCAAGCATTTCAGCGGTTAAACCCATCATGTTAGAGGCTTTTGCATAATATTTTGAAGCCTCTGGGTTGATGTCAATACCGTGCATCATGCCCACGTGACCCATATGCTCAACACCGCCGATAATGAACACATCACCTTGACCGGTCATGATTTGTGCCGCTGCGGTGTGAAGCGCTTGCATGGATGAACCACATAGACGGTTGACCGTTTGACCTGCCGTAGTACGTGGTAATTCAGCCAATAAACCAATGTTACGACCAATATTCATACCTTGCTCTAGGGTTTGGTTGACACAGCCCCAGATAACATCTTCTACAAGTTTGGTATCAAACGGGTTACGCGCTACCAAGGCTTTAACAAGCTCGGCAGACATGCTGTCAGCGCGTACATTGCGAAACATACCATTTTTTGATTTGCCCATTGCGGTACGAACGCCATCGACAATCACGACATCTTTTGGACTTAATGTAGTCATTTTATTCTCCTTAAAATTTATAATCGTCGATTACGCTTGTGGGTAAAAAGTTTTACCATTTGCCGCCATATCACGAATCATTTGTGGCGCTTCATAGGCTTTACCTAAGCTTGCGTATTTGTCGCAAAGGGCTAGGTAATTTTGTAGACCGATTTGGTCGATGTAACGACATGGGCCACCACGGAATGGCGGGAAACCAATACCCATAATCATCGCCATGTCTGCTTCTGCAGGCGTCGATACGATGTTGTCCTCTAAGCAGCGAACCGTTTCATTACATAATGCAATCATCAGACGATCGATGATTTCTTGGTCTTCAAACTGTTTTGGCGCATCGATAAATGGTTTTAATAATTCAACGGTTTGTGGATCGGCAGTTTTAACTGGCTTACCTTTTTTATCCGTTTCGTATTTGTAGAAACCAACGCCATTTTTTTGACCTAAGCGATTGGCTTCAAACAATATCTGACCGCTCACTTTGTAGTCTGGTTTCATACGGTCTGGGAAGCCTTCCGCCATGACTTCTGCCCCGTGAACCCCTGTGTCGATACCCACAACGTCCATCAAGTAAGCAGGACCCATTGGCCAGCCAAATTTTTCCATGACTTTGTCGATTTGAACAAAGTCAGCACCTTGTTTGATCAATAAGTCAAACGCACCGAAGTAAGGGAATAATACGCGGTTAACTAAGAAGCCTGGGCAATCATTTACCACCACTGGCACTTTACCCATTTTTTCTGCTAACGCTACCGTAGTCGCTACTGCTTCTTCGCTTGATTTTTCACCACGAATTACTTCAACTAGGGGCATACGATGGACTGGGTTAAAGAAGTGCATGCCCACGAAGTTTTCTGGGCGCTCTAGTACCGAAGCTAGGTAGGTGATAGAGATGGTCGAAGTGTTAGATGCGAGGATACAGTTGTCTTTAACTAGCCCTTCAACTTCTTTTAATACCGCGTGTTTAACTTTTGGATTTTCAACAACCGCTTCAATCACGATGTCAGTCTCACCAAAATCACCGTAGTTGAGCGTAGGACGGATACGGCTTAAAGTTTCGCCCATTTGTGCTGGGGTTACTTTACCGCGTGCCATACCGCTTGATAGGTGTTTGCTGGCCTCGCGCATACCTAAGTCAAGTTGCTCTGCCTTGATGTCTTTCATGATGATTGGCAAGCCTTTTGAGGCGGCTTGGTAAGCGATACCACCACCCATGATACCTGCGCCCAATACAGCAGCTTCTTTAATATCATGCGCTTTGGCGCTGTGAGTTTTAGCAAGTTTACGAACGGCTTGGTCGTTTAAGAATAGACCGACTAGGCTTTCTGCTTGTGGGGTTTTTGCTGCTTTTGCAAAACCTGCAGATTCAATTTCTAACGCTTTGTCACGTGGTAGGTTCACCTGTCTTTCGATGGACTCTAAGGCAATTTTTGGTGCTGGGTACTGGGCTGGATTGGCTTTTGAGAACAGTACACCTTTGGCTGAGTTAAATGCCATGGTTTGTTCTAGGGCATTTAATTTGACTGGATTGATTTTTTCGTCATGGCGTGCTTTCCAATCTAGATCGCCTGCGATACATTTTTTGACTAAATCAATCGCTGAAGCTTCTAACTGGTCAGCGGCAACAACCGCATCCACCATACCGACTTTCAATGCAGCGGCTGGTTTTTGTGCTTCGCCAGTTGCGATGATTTCTAAAGCGTTATCGATACCGATGATACGTGGCAAACGCACTGAACCACCAAAGCCTGGGAAGATGCCCAATTTAACTTCGGGTAAACCGATGCTCGCTTTGTCACTCATGACACGGTAGTCACACACCAACGTCATCTCTGTACCGCCGCCCATGGATGCGCCATTGATTGCCGCAACTTTTGGAAAAGGCAAATCTTCAAAACGGTTGAATGTTTTGTTGATGTCAAGTACCCAAGAAGCAATCTCGCCTTCTGGTTTTTTGAAATTACCAACAAATTCAGTGATGTCCGCACCAGCGATGAAAACTTTTTTTCCTGAAGTAACGATGAGACCTTTAACGTCTGAAGATTGTTCTAATGCCGTGACTGCTTCGCCAAATTCTTTGATGGTGGCTTGGTCAAATTTATTAACGCTCTCAGTTTGATTATCGTAGTTTAATTTAGCAATACCGTCTTCGAGTAGCGATACCGAGATGCTATTTCCTTGATAAATCATTGCTAACTCCTTGAGTTATGTTGAAATCAACGGGGAAAACCGAAAAAATGATGTTTTGCACGATGTCTTTATATGATGTCTTTAAAAGATGCTTGTTAAAAGATGCTTATTAAAATTTTTACATACCGCAGACAAAACAAAATCTTGACTAGTTTACTATGTTTGCGATAAGTTGAGAATAACGCAAATGACTGTTTAGTCATTGGCTAGCAACGGGCCGCTGCTACTGCAGGTTTTGTTGCCAAACCTACTATCTTGCCACTGGGCAAAAGTCAGCAAAAATGTGCTTAAAGTAGCCAATTTTTATCCCTAAATCCTCTATTTGAATTCGACATACTGCTTGACATAATTGGCGCTTAGCGTGGTGGAATTGACGCAAATCTGTAAATTGCCAGCAGGCACCTCACTTTCGAATTCCTGCAGATGCGCTTTGATAGCATCGGCAATGCGCTGCGCCAATGATTGAATGGTAGCGTCATCCCGCCCTGGCATCAGATAAAAATGCGCCATAACAAAGGCTTCATCTCCGCTATTGGTCAGTCCTACTAAGACATGATTTGGGTAGTAGATACGTGATTTGATATCACTTTGTAGCTTAAAGTTGCCAGACTGCCATAGCGTATCATTGACCCGCGCTAACAGGTTATCGGGCTGACTAATAATGTGGTTGTGACTCACTTCAATAATGACATTGGGCATGGTGTTATCCTTTATTCTTGAATTAAATCTGCAAACTTGGCGTTTACTGCGCCTGCTAAATCTGACGGTGACAACTCAATCTCCAAGCCGCGTCTACCGCCACTACAATAAATGGTCGCAAAGTGTTGTGCCGACTGATCGATGACCGTGGGCAGGCGTTTTTTTTGACCGAGCGGGCTTACCCCACCTAGCACATAGCCTGTGGTACGTTCTACCAATTTGGGGTCTGCCATTTGGGCTTTTTTACTACCGATGGCTTTGGCGATTTTTTTTAGGTTTAGTAAATGCTCAACAGGCAGTATCGCAACAGCGAGTTTGTCATTGTCATCTTGCACCACCAAGGTTTTAAATACCCGCTTTGGCTCAACTTGTAGTTTTTCTGCTGCTTCAAGCCCATAGCTTTCACTATGCGCGTCGTGATGGTATTCATGTAATTGGAATTTGATTTTTAGTTTTTTGGCAAGATTAACGGCAGGTGTCATGGCGGTTTCTTAACAGGGTTTGGTGATTGAACATAGTCATTCATCATAACCAAACTGCGGGTTAAAACAAAGCACATTGGGTATAAAAAACGTATAAAAAAACCAGCCAACTATTTTGCTAGTGACTGGATTTAGTAAAGTGCTAGATACTAGTTGTTGCATAGGCTTGAACATATAGCCTTTATTTTATAAATGGCGCATTACCCATTAGCTTGCTTTTGAGACCATATAATCAACGGCAGCTTTTACTTCATCATCTGAGGCTTGGCTACCGCCTTTGGCTGGCATTACACCGGCTTTTCCTTGATAGCCGCTGATGGCGTGTTTATACAGCGTGTCTTTACCTTGCGCAATGCGAGGTGCCCAAGCGGCTTTATCACCAAATTTTGGTGCGCCCATCAAGCCTGCCGTGTGGCAAGTGGTGCATACACTACCAAACAATTTTTCGCCAGCATCAGCAGAAACTTGGGTAGCGGTTGCTGTCGTCGTGGTGGCAGCGGCTGAGGCGGCTGTCGGTGGCACAAATGAAGCAGGCTGTGAAGCCACTGGCATGGGATGGTTTGCACGAGCGATTTCACCTTGCTGTGCGGCAATTTCTTCGGTTGGTTTGCTTTCAGCTGACTCATGCTTACTACATGCGCTCATGGTAAGACCTAAGGCAAGCATAAGACTGGCTAGCGTGGCATTGCGTGTTGATATCGGTAGCATAACCTTTTCCTTTCAAATAAGGTGAAATCTAATTTCACATCAATGTATAAATTTTTAATAGCCCTACAAACTGTTTTTGCATGGTAATGTTTTACGTGGTAATGTCGACTGGCAAATGGCTAGTACGACATCTAGCGCTATGTTGTTATCACATGAGAAGTAGTGACTATATTAGCATTACTGCCGTATGAATAAAATAACATTTTAAAGCCACCTTGCTAAATCATTACTATCATTGTGTATTTTGTTACAATAACCGGCAAAAATTTTTTACTGGTTAGATAAAACAAGGCAATTGGCTAGGAGGAGGATTTTTTAATTTAACAGGTTATGAAAAAGCTAAAATTTACATTGACTTACATTCAATATTTAGTTAAAATTCGCACCTATTTTTATCCTAATCTGAGCTGATGCCAAACCATGGGTAGGTTGGCTAATAATCACCTATACAGCCGGATTAATGTTCCTGACCCACTAACCCCGCTTTGTTGATAGCATTTTCATTTTCTATCAATAAGCCTAGACTTAAGGAGTCTACATGCCAGCAGTAAAGGTAAAAGAGAACGAACCTGTAGATATCGCAATTCGCCGCTTTAAACGTGCTTGTGAGAAAGCCGGTATTTTAGCAGATGTACGTAAACATGAGTTCTATGAAAAACCAACTCAAGAACGTAAACGCAAAAAAGCAGCTGCGGTAAAACGTTACAAAAAGAAAATGTCACGTGAATCAGTACGCACGACTCGTCTTTACTAAGGTAATTTGTCGACAGACAACCCAATACCAGTAAATGATAAAATCCACTTTGTTAAGTGGATTTTTTTATGCTATGTTGCTAACCACAATTTTAAAAACGCCATTAGCTAACATTAGGGAGCGTTAAAACCATGACTACCATAAAAGACACCCTGACCGATGTGGTCAAAACCGCCATGAAAGCGCGTGAGCTTGAAAAAGTTAAAGTGCTACGCAACGTACAAGCGGTGATAAAACAAATCGAAATTGACCGCCAAATAACGCTCGATGATCCAGGTGTACTAGACATCTTACAAAAGCAAACCAAGCAGCGCCAAGAGTCGCTCGCGATTTTTGCCGCCAATGGTCGGGAAGACTTGGCACAAAAAGAACAATTCGAGATTGATGTGATTAGTCAATTCTTGCCACAACCCATGAGTGAAGCAGAAATTGCCAATCTGGTAGCTGCTGAAATTGCTGAGCAAGGTGCCACTTCAATGCAGCAAATGGGCGCTGTGATGAATGCGTTAAAAGTCAAAACCGCAGGTCGCGCTGACCCCGCTTTGATCTCAAAGTTGGTCAAAGCGACATTGGGTTAACCCTTTAAAACATGATAAAAAAGCCATAAGATTTGCACTTATGGCTTTTTTTAAGTTTATTTTTACTAATGGGCTTGCATCACCTGAGAAAGCAAGTCTAAAGTTTCTACCAGTGGCAGTCCAACCACATTGCTATAGCTACCGTCAATCGCTTTGACCCACGCAGCGCCCAGCCCTTGAATGGCATAACCGCCAGCTTTGTCTTGTGGTTCACCCGTATGCCAATAATGCGTCATCATGCTGTCAGTGAGTGCGATAAATTTGACATCAGTTCTCACCACAGTGCGCTCAGCATAATCCATCTGCCATTGACCGCCCCGCTGCGCCAGTCGGCTCACTTGCACCGCGGTCCATACTTGGTGCGAGGCATTGCTCATTTGCCGCCACATCGCACAGGCATCGGCAAAATCGTTAGGTTTTTGCAGTACTGCCCCATCCGGCAATACGCCAATAGTATCGGCGGTAATTACCACACACTCGGTCATAGCGGTTGGCAAAACTTGTAAAGCAGCTTGCGCTTTTTGACTCACCATACGCCCAATATAGTCAATCGCTGCTTCCTCTGCTAGCCGTGTTTCATCAATGTTGACTGCCGCGCAAGTATGTGGCACCGCAACTTGATCTAACAACTCACGCCGTCTGGGTGAGGTGGACGCCAAGATAATCGGTATAGTGGCATTAAATTGATACATAATAACTTCTCAATACGCTCATCGCGTATAACGCAGCATGACAGCGACTAACAGCGGCCAAATTAAGGTACTGACGGCAACGGTATAAAGTAATTGGGGTGCAAACACCCCTTGGGTAAATAAATGCAGAAAAATTAACGCAAGTTGATAAATCAGCAAACAGGCGCCAGCAAGCAGCCATACCAAGTTTGAGGACAGTTGGCGTAAATAACCACTGACAAATTTGATAAAAAATGCCACCAGCACCGCACATAAGGCTTGCTGACCGATTCGGCTATCTGTGAGTAAATCAGCAAACAGACCAACCACAAACGCCAATCCCATGCCAATCAAAGTCGGTTGAAATATCAGCCAAAAAATCAGCATCATAATCATCCACATCGGACGAAATAGCGCAATCTCTGCCGAAAGCGGATACACACTGAGTACCGATGCGATAATAAAACTGATTGCCATCACAATATATAAATGCTGTTTGGTTTTTTTGCGCTGAACGACGACCATAATCAGTGATTTTAAACCTTTTGCTGAAGCAGTAAAACATAAGACGTATTGATAAAATTGGCAGCGGGTTTCACCATAATCTTGGCATAGCCCCCCGCTTGCTCGGCTTCTACTTTTGCCACGCGCCCAACAGGAAATCCGGCAGGAATACGACCGCCAAGCCCTGATGAAATCAGCTCATCGCCAATGCGTACATCTGACGCCTTAAAGATATAATCTAGCACCAAATACTGCGGATTACCTTTGCCCGATACGATGGCTTTTTGCCCGGTACGTTTGATAGTCACTGCAACGGATTGTTGGTCATCGCTGATTAACACCACACGGCAGGTATCGGGATAAACATTGACGACTTGTCCAAGAATGCCGTTTTCATCAATCACCGTTTGCCCGACAATCACCCCGTCTTTGCTGCCTTTATTGATGACCACCATTTGCCGCAGTGGATTGCTATCGGTACCAATCACGTGCGACAACAGCAAATTAAACTGGTCTGGCGTGGTGGCGGATAAAATCCCTTGCAGTCGGGCATTTTGCGCGACAAGATAGTCTTGCTGCTGCAACTGCGCTTTGGCGTGGACAAGCTCAGCTTTTAACTGGACATTCTCACGGCGTAACGCTTCTTTTTCGGTCATGGTACTATCAAGCCAACCTGCAAAAAAACTTGGATAAGCCGATACTTGATAGATGGGCTGCATGGCGGCATGGGTCACGGTACGTACTGGCTGAAACCAACTGCTATTTTTACTATCCAATAACATCAGCACAATCGCCGCAAACACCACAATAAGGGTCTTGCGAATGGCGAGTGGTTGTTGGGTAAAAATGGTAAGTGACATAAGTAACATCCAAGTAAAATCCGTGACAGTCAATACAGCAAGCGCTAACAACACGGATAAGGGTAGCAAAAATCTTTTAAAGAAAGCTATCGTAAAATCATCTTGTCAATAAAGCAATAAAACCGCTATTAAAAAATAGCGGTCAACGGTAACACATCAGTTAACATCAGACAAAAATCATATTCAATGCTTTGTTATTGATAAACTCTAACGCTTTACCACCACCTCGGCTGACACAAGTCAAAGGGTCTTCGGCTACCGTGACAGGCAAGCCTGTCTCGCGCGAAATCAGCTCATCAAGATTGCGTAATAGTGCACCACCACCGGTTAATACAATACCACGCTCTGCGATATCGGCTGATAATTCAGGCGGGGTTTGCTCAAGCGCCGCTTTGACACCTGAGATAATACCAGCAATAGGGTCGCTTAAGGCTTTTTGGATTTCGGCGGATGTCACCACAAATGATTTAGGCACCCCTTCTGCCATACTACGACCACGCACTTCCACTTCCAAGGGGTTTTCAGGATCTTCAATTGCCGTCCCTACTTCAGTTTTGATGCGTTCAGCCGTGGTTTCACCAATCACACAGCCATGGGTACGGCGGACATGAGTAATAATCGCTTCATCGAACACATCACCGCCGATACGGATGGAGTCGGCATACACACAGCCTGATAGTGCAATCACCGCAATCTCTGTGGTACCGCCACCAATATCCACCACCATCGAACCACTGGCTTCATGAACGGGTAATCCTGCGCCAATCGCAGCTGCCATAGGCTCTTCAAGCAATAAGGCTTTGTTTGCGCCTGCCGATTCAACCGCTTCACGAATCGCACGACGTTCTACCAAAGTAGATTTACAAGGCACACAAACAATCACGTTTGGATTGGCCAAAAAACGTTTCACTTTCACTTTGTTGATAAAATGCTTGAGCATTTTTTGAGTCACTTCAAAATCGGCAATCACACCGTCTTTGAGTGGACGAATCGCAGTGATATTATCTGGGGTACGACCTAGCATTTGTTTGGCATCAAGACCGACGGCCGCAACGGTAGGATTTTGGGTACGGTTACTACGAAGCGCAACAACCGTTGGTTCATTGAGGACCACACCTTTACCTGGGGTGAAAATTAACGTGTTGGCAGTGCCAAGGTCGATGGCGATATTACTTGATAAAAATCCGAAAAGGCTCATGTATCATTTCCCAGTGATAACAAAACTACACTGCAAGCAAAGCAGAAATTAGCGGGGTGTTTAATCGCACATCGAGTCAACAACGCATTTTTTAAAAGCGTTTATTTAAAAGCCTTTAATGCCGATGTTTCTAATGCCCATGTTTCAAAACCACCCTATTGTGCCCACTAGCAAAAAATCTGAAGCAAGCTACTTACAGCCGCTGTATTTTACATAAAAAATAGCAAGAAACTCTTAACGATTCACAGTTAAAAGGCTATCTTTTTAGATAAAAAAGGTGACGATGATTTTAAAGAGGTTTAGGCAATAGTGACTTTAATGCGATTAATTTGCGTTTAGTAAGAATAGTGCTAGATTATAGCGGTAAAATATCGCAAAATATAGTGATTTAATCACATTCTATCTTTATTCACGAATTTTTTGTGACAAATTATTTAGGTCACATCACCCTATTTTTTCAAATTTGTTATTAAAAGTAACTAAACTTATGCAACTGTTTTTATCAGGTTTTAGCCTCTTTTATTATAGCCTGCTGCTATAATTGGCTGGTTTAAAATCGCATCGAACATTTGCCTTGTTTGTCCGTTTTATTTTTGTTTGTACTTAAGGAACTCATCATGTCGCAGACGCTTTCAACTGATGAAATTATGAACATCGCCAAACTTGCTCGACTTGGCGTGACCGCTGAGCAGGCAGATAGTTATGCCAATGACCTAAGCAAAATCCTATCGATGATGGATATTTTGGCAGAGGTCAATACTGACAATATCGCACCGCTTACCAATGTCCATGATATGACCCAGCCACTGCGAGAAGATGTTGTTGGCGGTAATGGGGTCGAAGTCAATCGTGAGCTAAATCAGTCCATTGCGCCAAGTGTCGCTGATGGCTTATACCTTGTGCCACAGGTCATTGAATAAGCCACAGCTCATCGAATAACTTGTCAAATTTTTGTTAATTAATTATAAGTGAAAATTATGTCTGAACTACATACGTTTTCGGTTGCCCAATTGGCGGCAGGTCTAAAAAATAAAGACTTTAGCAGTACCGAACTTACCCAACATTTTCTTAATCGGATTGCCCAGCATGATAAAGTCATCAACAGCTTTATCACAGTCACGCCTGAACAAGCATTAGCGCAAGCTGCCGCCGCCGATAAATTATTGGCAGAGGGCAAAGGCGCAGACTTGACGGGCGTACCACTGGCTCATAAAGACATTTTTTGTACCCAAGGCGTTTTAACCACTTGTGGCTCAAAAATGCTAGAAAACTTTGTGGCGCCTTACAACGCCACCATCGTTGAAAACTGCCAAAATGCAGGCTTAGTCATGCTTGGCAAAACCAGCATGGATGAGTTCGCGATGGGCTCGGACAATGAGTCATCTTACTTTGGCGCCGTGCACAACCCTTGGGATATCAGCCGTGTACCAGGCGGTTCATCGGGCGGTAGCGCGGCAGCGGTTGCGGCAGGTTTTGCGCCCCTTGCCACAGGCTCAGATACCGGCGGCTCAATTCGCCAACCTGCGTCATTTTGTGGTTTGACAGGGATTAAGCCAACTTACGGACGTGTCTCACGTTATGGCATGGTGGCGTATGCGTCAAGTTTTGACCAAGCTGGCAGTTTTGGTAAAACCGCAGAAGACTGCGCCTATTTGCTCAACGTGTTATCAGGTCATGACAGCAAAGACTCAACATCCGCCAACAAAGATGTGCCGGATTTTGTCGCTAGTTTGACTAGCAAACGCCAAGCCAATGCCAGCCATGATAAACCGCTTCAAGGGTTACGCATCGGCATCCCAACCGAATACTTTGCCGATGGCTTAAATAGCGAGGTTAAAGCCAGTGTAGAAGCGGCATTAAAACAATACCAGGCCTTGGGTGCAAGCTTGGTGGATGTGAATTTGACCAAACCTGAAATCACCCTTGCCACTTATTATTTGCTCGCCCCAGCCGAGGCTTCATCTAACTTATCGCGTTATGATGGGGTGCGTTATGGCTACCGCTGTGATAGCCCAAAAAACTTGGAAGATTTATACACCCGCTCACGTTCTGAAGGCTTTGGTGCCGAAGTACAGCGCCGTATTTTGATGGGTACCTATGCGCTATCAGCGGGTTATTTTGATGCCTATTATGTCAAAGCGCAAAAAGTACGCCGCCTCATCAGCCAAGATTTTACCAAAGCCTTTGAAAGCTGTGATGTCATTGCCACCCCAACTGCGCCAACGACGGCTTATAAAATCGGTGCAAGCCTTAGCCCTGCCGAAATTTATATGGGGGATGTTTATACCATTGGCGTGAATTTAGCCGGTTTACCTTCATTAAGCCATTCAGTGGGTTTTGATGGTGACAATCTGCCTGTGGGCTTACAGCTGATTGCAAAAGCATGGGATGAAGAGACGCTACTGCAAACTGCCGATGCGTATCAGCAAGTCACTGATTTTCACCAACAACTATCACCCATCGCCAAAGCCTAAGGAGCCTTGTTATGACAAACGAAAATAAACCGCAAGCGCCTTTAGTGGATGACTATGAAGTGGTTATCGGTATCGAAATCCACTGCCAACTCAACACCAACACCAAAATCTTCTCATCGGCTTCAACCCTATTTGGGCAAGAGCCCAACACCCAAGCCAATATTGTTGACCTAGCCATGCCAGGGGCGCTACCTGTACTCAACAAAGATGTGGTAGAAAAAGCGGTAATGTTTGGGCTTGGCGTCAATGCTGAAATCGGCATGATGAACGCCTTTGACCGTAAAAATTATTTTTATCCCGACTTGCCAAAAGGCTACCAAATCAGCCAAATGGCGCACCCGATTGTCGGTACAGGCTATATCGACATTGTGGTCAATGAAGGTGAAAAAAACGAATACCCCAAACGTATTCACATCACCCGTGCTCACTTAGAAGAAGATGCGGGCAAATCGGTGCATGATGCGGTGCCACAAATGACAGGCGTGGATTTAAACCGCGCCGGTACGCCGCTGATTGAAATCGTCTCAGAGCCTGATATGCGCTCAGCTGCCGAGGCAGTTGCCTATGTCAAAGCCATTCACCAGTTGGTCACTTGGCTCGGTATTTCTGATGCCATTATGGCGGAAGGCTCATTCCGTGCCGACTGTAACGTCTCCGTGCGAAAACCCGGTGCCGACTTGGGTACTCGCTGTGAGATTAAGAACCTTAACTCGTTTCGCTTTATTGAGCGTGCCATCACGGTTGAAATCGAGCGTCAAATTGACTTGATTGAAGACGGCGGCAAAGTCATACAAGCCACTCGCCTGTACGATCCCGACAAAGACGAAACGCGCTCAATGCGTACCAAGGAAGAAGCCAACGACTACCGCTACTTCCCAGACCCCGACCTTTTACCTGTGCATATTGATACCGCAACTTTTGAACAAATCAAAAACGCCATGCCAGAATTGCCAGTGGCACGTCGTGAGCGTTTTCAATCGGCGCTTGGCTTACCTGAATATGATAGCCGTATTTTAACCGCTAGCCGTTCGCTCGCTGATTACTTTGAGCAAGTAGTGGCAAATGTCGGTCATGATAGCGCCAAACTGGCTGCCAACTGGATAATGGGTGACCTGCTCGGCGCGCTCAACAAAGATGAAAAAACCATTGAGCAAAGCCCGATTTCGGTGAGCCAATTTGCCAAACTGCTAGCGCGTATCAAAGACAATACCTTATCAGGCAAACTGGCTAAACAAGCCTTTATCGCCCTATTCGCTGGCGAAGGCGGTGACGATGAAACAGCCGTGGATAAAATCATTGCCGATAAAGGTTTAAAACAAGAAACCGATACAGGCGCAATTAAGACGATTGTCGAAGACGTGTTGAAAAACAACCAAGCGATGGTCGATGAGTACAAGTCAGGTAAAGAAAAAGCCTTTAACGGTCTTGTCGGTCAAGTGATGAAAGCCTCCAAAGGCAAAGCCAACCCGGCGCAAGTTAATCAGCTGTTAAAAGAACTAATTGGATAAGTTGGTATTGCAAATTCTGTCATTTTTGGTAGAATAGTACACCTTTCGGGGCGTAGCGCAGTCTGGTAGCGCACTTGCATGGGGTGCAAGGGGTCGCGAGTTCGAATCCCGCCGTTCCGACCAAATTAAAAAGGCTTACGTTTTCGTAGGCCTTTTTCTTTTTTAAGTTTTTGTTATACCTATTGTTACAGTATTTTTACGTGAATGTGAAAATAGTTTTTTTTGTTTTGATAGATAATTTATTGATAAAATTTTCTCCCTATTTGACTGTATCTTTTGAAAAATCATGAGCGCGATCATTAAATCATTCCTTGCTAAGTATAAACTGACAAATTTGGCTGCGGCTTTGGTATGGGTGGTTTTACCACTTACTGCGCAAGCCGATAGCGGTCATCAAGCACAAACCAACAAAGATGCGATTGTACGCTCTTGTCCCAATCGTCTATGCCCCGTGGTGCAGACCCTACCCAAAGGCATCAAATTTAGCTGGATATTAGCCAAAAATGGCTTTGTGAACATTGCTGATTCTACCTTATGGGTATCCACTGCTGACATCAAATAACTGATTGTGTGTTTTCAAATTTTTCTTAAAAAGCCTGTCATGAATATGATGGGCTTTTTTGTTATGATAGTCTAAGCTTAATATTGAACGAGTCGATTATGCCTTACCCAAAAATCATTATTTCAATTGAAAAACAACAACTTACTTTACATCTGAGCCCCACCCAATCACAAACTTACCCCATCTCTACCGCCAAAAATGGTATTGGACAACTGCAGGATACTGGCTGCACACCGCTCGGTGCGCACGTGATTAGCGAAAAATTTGGTGATAATTTACCTATCAACAGTGTATTTGCGGCACGTCAATTTACCGGCGAAATTTATGACGATCATTTGGCAACTACATTCCCCAATCGAGACTGGATTTTGACACGGATTTTGTGGTTAGAGGGAAATGAAACGGGCTTTAATAAAGGCGCCAATGAGCAAGGGGTGTGTGATACCAAGGCGCGTTACATTTACATTCATGGGACGCCCAATACCGAGCCGATGGGCATTCCGCTTTCTCATGGCTGTATCCGCATGCGCAATCAAGACATTATCACACTGTATGACCAAGTGGATATTGGTACAGCGGTCGAAATTTTGCCGTAAATTTATCAAAATTAACCTTAATAATATATTAGATAAAATTAATAAATACAATTAATGGTTAAAAAAAATTACAAAATAGTTTTTATTTATTAGTATTTTAGGCATATAATAGCCGTGTCACATCAATCGGCTTTAACTTTAATTAATATTAATAAGGTAGATTGATTATCAAATAACAATGAAAAGGAGCTGATTATGTCAGTCGAAACATTACACAATATTGCAGAAACTCGCCGTTCTATCTACATGCTCAATGACCAATTGCCTGTCTCAAAAGATGAGGTAGTTAAACTGGTTGAACATGCCGTGTTACATACCCCCTCTTCATTCAACTCACAATCAAGCCGCTTGGTGGTATTGTTTGGTGAAGATCATCAAAAACTTTGGCAAATTACCGAAGATTTGCTACGCGCGATGGTAAATGATGATGAAAAATTCAAATCAACTGCCGATAAAATGGCCATGTTTAAAGCCGGTGCAGGGACTATCTTGTATTTTGAAGACCAATCAGTGGTCAAAGGCTTACAAGAACAATTCCCGCTGTATGCGCATAATTTCCCAGTATGGGCAGAACACACCAGTGCCATGCACCAATATGCGATTTGGAACGCCTTAGCCGCGCTCAACATCGGTGCAAACTTACAGCATTACAATGGTGTGATTGATGAAAAAGTGGCAGAAACATGGAACATCGATAGCAACTGGAAACTCATTGCGCAGATGGTATTTGGTGGTATCGCCGCCCCAGCAGGTGAAAAAACCTTTGAACCTATTGAAAAACGCTTAAAAGTTTACGGAAAATAATTTTTTAATGTGCACTACAATGCATGTCCTAGTGCTAGTGCTAGTGCTAGTGACAGCAAAAAGCCAATATCTGACGGTATTGGCTTTTTTATATAAATTTGATTGCCATTAACTAAAAAATTAGCTCAGTAAAAACCCGACAATATACCGCATATTATCTACTGTCGGTATCGAAATTAGCGGCTAAATGCTGTCATCCATGACTGACCTAACTAGTCATACAGTGATTGACTGATTAGTGCTTTCTGCAGAGGCAATTTTCTTTAATTCACATGTCTACAATCAAGCCAAACTACTACCAAAACTTTGGCGCATTTTTAACCGTTTTTAGACTCACCGCGCATTGCTCGGCACTCGCTTGCTCACGCCCGCTAAACCAACCCACCGCAAATAGTGCATTTGGGTCGGTTTTGGCTTTTTCCAAATAATTGGCATGACCGACCACGTTGTCATTATATTCACCGAGTACGTCTTGTGCAGGCTCTAAGTATTGCAAGAAAGCATTGAGCTCAGCTGCTTTTTTTCCTTTTTTGCCATTGGTTTGGCTGGCAAAAAGCGGCGCAGCAAACTCACTGACATAACGCAGGCTTTTTAGGTCTTTACGGACACCATGCTGGCTTTCAGTATCGAGACTGGCAAATTTATCACTTGCCACGGCAATCGCGGTAAATAGTTTTTCCAACTTCTTGGCAACAGTGGCTTTGGCTTTTGGGTTGTCCGCAGGTACGGCTAAATGGGTAAAACCAATCAGCTCTAAGAGCAGAATTTGAAAATCATTGGCTCTGACGGCATCAATCGGCATGATATCGACTGCCGTTGACCACTCGACATGCGGTGCACCGACTGACTCTAGCAGGGGCTGGGTTTTTATTTGCAAGATTTCTTTATCGCGATACTCCCCTAACAAGCTAAAGGTTTGTTTGAGTACCATCAGCCAATTTGGGTCAATATAATCTTGGGCAAATTTGAAATGTTTGAGGGCAGTACGTAAACGCCGAATGCCGACACGCAGTTGGTGCACTAAGTTGCCATCGGGACTGCCTTCAGCAATTGCAGAGGCATTGGGCAAAATCTGCACTAGGCAGTTATTGACCACTGCCTGCAAAAACGCAAATTGGCTGATGCCTTTATGTAATTGCAGCACAGCCAAATCCGCTTTGACAGGCTCGGCAAATTGCTTATTCGCGAGTAGCAAACTACCCCGCTGGGCTTTGGTAACGGTTGATAAATATAATTTGTATTTTTTGCACCAAGTTTTTGCAATGTCAATCAAATCACTTGGGTCACCTTCAAGCAGCTCAAATTCAATTTCATGAATATCCGATTGGGTTAACCCATGATTATTGGCGTGTTTTTGTGAGTTTAGGCGACCTATGCCAACCTTACCGATATCATAAGCGATTTCGATGCGGCTGTTATTTTTCTTAATTTGGCGAGAAGTGCGCTGCACATCGGTGAAATATTGCACGGTTAAGGCTTGAGCGAGCTGGTCGAGCGGCATGATGTTCGTCAGCTGCGCTACGACTGTTGGCTCTGTAATCAGTGAAACATCGGGCACAAAGCTACTAACATCAAGGGTATCTGGCGTACCCGTCAGGCTCAGCACGGTATTGAGCTCAACGCGTTTGGCAACGCCATCACCCGCTGTTTTGAGGGTTTGTACCCATTGGCTGTCTTCAAAACGAATACGCAGGGCGATGCCTTGTTTGGCAAGGTCTTGATTGGCGGTATCAAAGTAATACGCAGATAGGCGCTGTTGCCGCGCAGTTTTGGTGTCGATGCTTTTTCTTAAGACGCTTTGTTGATAGCTTGGGACAGCAAACTTGAGTTCTAGTTCGTGCATGATGGTGTCGATTAACCTATATAGCTAACGGATAAAACACCATCATAGCACAACTTTGCTTTTTAAAAATAACCACTTGGCTCATTTGTTGTTGGTAAAATTTTAAAGCATTTACATAACGCTCTATGATAAGTGATGACCAGTTACGCAATCACATCCAAACCTTCTTCTTTTAGCGATTTAAAGTCAGGTATTGATATAAAAAAAATCCATTTTAAGCTATCATAACCACAAAATTTTGATGAATTTTGTAATAAATATTTACACTGACCCTCGATTAAATAGGTTTTTTAATAAATGTCAAACGCTACCGCTGACCAAACGTCGTCTTCGCAACTCACCAAAAACCCAAGCAAAAAAATCAAACCCACCGCGCGGGTGCGTAAACGTTTGCAAGACGCCCCACCCGTTACCCTAACAGTGACCAACCTTGCTCATGATGGACGTGGCGTGGCAAGTTACGGTGACCAGCCCGACCATCACCTCGATAAACATGGCAAAAAAGTATTCGTTAGCTTTGCGCTGCCCAACGAGACCGTGAGCGTCAAAATCACAGGCTCACGTAAAAGCATGGAAGAAGGGGACGCGGCTCTCGTACTGGCAAACCCAAACCCTGAACGCACGACCCCGCCTTGCCCGCATTTTGGGGTGTGTGGTGGCTGTAGCTTACAGCACTGGCAACCCGATGGGCAGATTCAATTTAAGCAATCTGTACTGGCAGAGCTGCTCGAACACCAAGCCCATATCCAGCCTGAACACTGGCTTCCGCCATTGGTGGCTGACCGTTTGGGCTACCGCACCAAGGCACGTATGGGCGTGCGCTATGTCGAGAAAAAAGGCACGGCATTGGTCGGTTTTCGTGAGCGCGCCAGCAATTTTTTGGCAAATTTAAATGAATGCCATGTGCTTGATCCGCGTGTCGGCTTTGAAATTGAGAACTTAAAAGCGCTTATCAGTTCGCTTGACGCCCGTGACCATATTCCACAGCTTGAGTTAGCGATGGGTGAAACGCTTGATGATGTTATCGATAGCAAAAAATCCATCGCCGTCATTGTCCGTCACATGGTGGATTTAGGTGAGCATGATATCGCAAAACTGCAAGCCTTTTTTGCCGAGCGTAACTGGCAGTTATTTTTACAGCCCAAAGGTAGCGACACGGTACATCGTATTGACCCATTGTATGAAAATACTGCCCATGCGCGCCCATCAAGCCTGACTGTGCCACCGACAGGCGGTTTGTTTTATCGGTTGCCCGAGTTTGATGTGACGTTTGAATTCTCGCCACTGGATTTTACCCAAGTCAATTTGTCAGTCAATCGTAAAATGACCAAGCTGGCAATTGATTTATTAGCGTTGCAGCCAGGCGAGCGAGTGCTTGATTTGTTTTGCGGCTTGGGCAATTTTAGTCTGCCACTGGCGCGTCAAGTGGGTGATACGGGCTTTGTGATTGGGGTGGAAGGCAGCAGTGAGATGACACAGCGCGCCAAAATGAATGCCACCGCCAACGGCTTGCACCATACCGACTTTTTTGCCCAAGATTTGACCAAAGATTTCTCGAGTGAGCCTTGGGTTGGGCAAGTCGATGCGCTGCTGATTGACCCACCCCGCTCAGGCGCCTTAGAAGTGATGCAGTATCTGGATAAATTCAATGCCAAGCGCATCGTCTATGTGTCGTGCAATCCGATTACGCTTGCCCGCGATACCGCAGTGCTGCTTGACAAAGGCTACAAGCTCACCCATGCTGGCGTGATGGATATGTTCCCGCACACAGGGCATGTGGAAAGTATTGCACGCTTTGAGAAACGCTAAAATTTAGCTTTATTCATACAATTTAAATAGCGTACGTTGACTTTGTCGGCGTACCATTTGGTATTGTAGTCACGGCTGAGTTTTGCGCCAGAGATGACCACCTGTGGCATGATGGCAGTAGGTGCATTTTTGCCAGTTTTCATTTTGTAAAGACTACCGATGGTGCGATAGGTTTCGGTATTTTCAAAATCTTGGCTTTTTTCTTTTGCCAAGTCCATACGCACTTGTCGCTCTGTTAGGCTAATCATGCCTTGTTGTATCATTGATATCAGCGCCTGCTCACTTTGGCTGATATTGGCACTGATTTTATTGCCTTTTTCATAAATCAATAAATCGCCATCATAGTCTATTTCGGCTTTGGATAACTCTTTTAGCATTTTTTGGAAAGCCGCATTACGGCTTGAATACATCCCTGAGTTGTAGTCAGCAAAGCGATAAATCGGGTCTTGATAATTGGCTTTATACAGTAGTAAGCGATGGATACCATAGTACAATCCGCCATATTGGCTATATAGGTCTTTACGCAGTTCAAGGTTATTGCCATTCATCCGGCGATGGTCACGCGCATAACTTACTTGCACCTGCATTGAGCCTAACGTGGTAATCGGGTCTAATTTTTCTTCGATATCCCCACCCACCAATTTGGTGACGCTGTTCAGCTTGCTGGCATAATATTTGCTTGAAAAATACGCAAACATCTGATGATAAATATCGTCAAGTTCTTCTTCAGTTTTGACTTTAGCGATTTGTTTTTCAAAGCTGTTATCGGGGGTAGGCTCAGTTTTTAGCATGGTGCGAAAATACGGGGCTAGCGTTGAGCCTAATTTTTCTTCCAACTCTTCATTCATCGCTTTTAGGCTTGATTGCCCCAAATTCGGGACGGGCGGATTGGCTTTAAAATTAGACTCTTGGTCGATAATGGCGACAGCGGTACAAATATTTTGCGCGTTTTTTTCTATTTTTAAGGTATCAAATATTTGGTTGATGTCTTGTGCCCAGCTTTTGCTATCTTGTCCACGTTTGGGAATCAGTTTGGCAATTTGTTTGGCACCAATGGGCGAGTTAGCGTCGGTTTGCGTTTGAAAATAATCACACCCTGTCAATCCAAGCGATAAAGTCAGCGTTATCGCCAACATTGACAGGGTTTTACCAAAGTTCGCAAGGCTTATTGCGCGGGTCATGGTAAAATCTGACGCTATAGTAGTCGCATTTGTAACAAAATGAGATGGTAATTTCATTAAACTCACCTATACTGAACAAGATAGTTTTATCTTAATTTGGATTGAAGTTCGGGCAAATCACTGATTGGGCAGTTGACTGACACTAACTTGAGTGGTACAAAAATTTTATCGACGGGTTGACTTGCAATTGTTTGCTAATAGACACATCTTAATAAAATTAACACATGAATAAGCGTAATAAAGTTAGTGTTAAATGGCTAAACGTGGGCACCCCAAAACGGTTATGATATATAAAACGGTTAAGATATATAAAGTGGCTATGGCATTTATTTTATTTTAACCTTTAACATTTATTTTAAGGCCTAACACGCCCAAAACCAACGCACTATCATAGCTAAAACGCGCTGCTATAGCGACTACTCTGTCATATTTTATTATTGCTAGCGCAGTATCAAATCAAACTTAATCACACAAAAATTCACAGGGAAAGTGAGTTGATAATTTTAAACGAACAAGGTTAGTTTTTTTGCTCTTTGAGGAAATCTGGTAAGTAAGGTGTAGAATTGACATGGTAAAAATACGAGAAAGTTTGCCGCTATTGGATGGAAAAGACGTTGATCATGATAGTACCACGATGATTGCGAGTATCACTGCCAGCCAGCGTCATTTCACCCATACTGACTTGCCCATTGTCTCTGAGCCTGCCAGCCACATCATCGATGAGCATACCATTGATACCGAAGCTTGGCTGGCATCGATGGCAAAACGCGCTCATCTCACTGAGCTGCCTGAGCTGACCAAAGCCTGTCAACTACTCAAAAATCAAGATTTAAGTACCGAAAGCAACCGCTCTAATGCGTTTTTGACTGGGATTGGGATTGCCGATATTTTGGGTTATCTGTACCAAGATGAAGACACACTCGTTGCTGCGATGTTATACCGTGCTGCGCGTATCCAAATTTTTACTCCCAAACAAATCCAAGCCACCTTTGGCGATGAAGTCGCAGAGCTGGTGCAAGAAACCCTAGCGCTGGGGCGACTGTCTGATTTGATAGAAAACAACAAGCGCTTAGAAGACCACTTTAATAACAACCAGCGCGAGCAGTTATCAGGCATTTATAACATGCTCATCTCGATGACCAACGATGTGCGCGTGGTGCTAATCAAATTGGCTGAGCGTACTTTTGCGATGCGAGAGCTGTCGTATGCTAGTCCTGAGCGTCAGCAACGGGTCGCGCGTGAGGTCATGACAATCTACGCGCCGCTAGCGCATCGTATGGGTATTGCACAGCTTAAATGGGAGCTTGAGGACTTATCGTTTCGTTATCTTGCGCCTGACCGCTACAAAGAAATCGCCAAATTACTCTCTGAAAAACGTAGCGAGCGCGAAACCTATATCGACCGGGTTGCCCAACAACTGCGTGAGGCGTTAGCTGCCCAAGGGATTGACGGGGAAATCACCGGTCGTGTCAAACACATCTACTCGATTTATCGTAAGATGAAACTCAAATCACTGTCGTTTGACCAGTTATATGACATCCGCGCACTGCGGGTACTGGTGCATAACAATGCCGATTGTTATCACGTATTGGGGCTGGTGCATGGTTTGTGGCGCTATATTCCCGAACAGTTTGATGACTATATCACCAACCCAAAAACCAATGGCTATCGCTCGCTACATACCGCGGTGATTGCTGAGAACAAATCGCTTGAAGTACAAATTCGTACCTTTGACATGCACTATGAAGCTGAACTTGGCATGTGTGCACACGTCAACTACAAAGAAGGTACCAAAAACAAAAAAGACGACTATCTGACCAAAAAAATCAGCTCACTGCGTCAGTTATTGCTCAATCAAGAAAATGCTGACAATCATGACCCGTTAAAATTTGTACTAGATAAACATGTTGAGCATGAGCATGGCGAGCTCGATGAAGAAGAACAAGTCGTTGATTTTGGTGAATTTGAGCGGATTTATGTGTTTAGTCGTGATGGCGATATCATCGAATTGCCCAAAGGCTCAACTGTGCTTGATTTTGCCTATCATGTGCATACCCATGTCGGCAATCGCGCCCAAGCCGCTCGCGTCAACAAACGCTATGTGCCGCTCACCTATCAGCTCAAAACAGGCGAACAAGTTGAAATTATTACCAAGCAATCACGCGAGCCAAACCGTGATTGGCTAGTGGCATCCTTAGGTTATATCAATACCAGTCGCGCTCGTAGCAAATTGCGCCAATGGTTTAATAAGCAAGACCGTGATAAAAATATCGAAACAGGTAAGCACATATTAACCAAAGAATTGGCGCGCATGTCGGTACACCCTAACAGTATCGATTTAAATGATTACGTCAAATTTTTTAATGCCAAAAACAGTGATGATATTTTGGTAGGACTAGTCAATGGCAACGTTGAATTGCATAATTTGACCGGTCATATCAGTCGTCATCTAGATTTAGAGCCCGAAGTCACTGATACTGAGCTTATCCCCAGTATTCACCCCAAAGCCACAGGCAAGCTAGATGCGTATAAAATCGAAGTCGATGGCTTGGATAACATCGCTATTCACTTGGCAAATTGCTGCTCACCTGTGCAAGGTGAGCCAATTGCGGGTTATATCACCCAGTCCAATGGCGTATCCGTCCACCGCAGTGATTGCGTCGAATACGAGCGACTGGTGGAGCGGGAGCCTGAACGCGCCATTAGTGCCGCTTGGTATGGCAATAAAGGCAAAAGCCAATTGGTACAAATATACCTTGAATCGTATGACAGGCGGGGCTTACTCAAAGACCTGACCCAAATCATCGACCAAGAAAATGTCAATATCCGCCAAGTCGATACCCTAAGCGGGGATGATGATATCGCGCGGTTGAATTTTACCATAGAAGTGACGGGGCTAAGTCAGTTGTCCAAGCTTTTGGCAAAACTAGAGCAGCAACATGGTATTATCTTGGCGCGTCGTATCGTCAATAACAACAAATCTTAATGCTTTAATAAATAGGAGTCACACGGCATATGCCAGAATTGCCCGAAGTGCAGACGACAGCGACGAGTCTGCAAACTTTGCTCAATCAAACCGTTGAAAAAGTTAGCGTCTTTCAGCCCAAATTGCGCTGGGCGGTGCCTGATGACTTGGTGATTTTGGTAGATTATCAACTTGTCGACATTGAGCGCCGAGCCAAATATCTGATTCTCACCTTTAAAGGTGCCGCGGGGCAAAAAAAACTGCTCATCCACTTGGGGATGTCGGGTAGCTTACAGCAGCATCCTGTGGGGTTTGACAAGCGTAAACACGATCACGTGATTTTGACGTTTAATAATGGCAAAAAACTCACCCAGCTACATTATCATGACCCACGGCGGTTTGGCATGTTGCTATGGTTAGAGGACTATGAAGACAAGCTGATTACCCATTTGGGTGTAGAGCCTCTCTCAGAAGACTTTAGCGCTGACTATCTATATCACCATATCCATAATCGCAAAAAACCGATTGAACGCCCCATCAAATCAGTGATTATGGCGCAAGAGATTGTGGTCGGTGTGGGTAATATCTATGCAACCGAAAGCCTATTTTTATCAAAAATTCATCCGTTGACCCCTGCTCATCTCATCAGCCATGAACAGCTCACCACCTTGGTCGCCCATATTCGACAAGTCCTACAAACATCGATTGAAAAAGGCGGTTCAACGTTAAAAGATTTTACCGTAGCGGATGGACAAACGGGGTATTTTCAGCAAACGTTATTGGTGTATGGGCATAAAGGCGCTGATTGTCCGAGCTGTGGCACTACCATCGAAAACGTCAAAATCAATCAGCGTGCCAGCACGTTCTGTCCCACTTGCCAGCCGCTGATAACCCACAAAAAATCAGTGAAAAAATCAGTGAAAAAACCACTCAAAAAAACGCTTAAAAAACTGCTCAAAAAATAAAGGCTCTCCATTAACGTAAAAAAACCTGCAGCAAAGACAATTTTACTTGATAATTCTTGGCAAAATTGATGTAATGTTCCTGAATTATTCAGCAACAACCTAGCAAAACTTGTTGGCTATAACCTGTCAGTCAACCCCAGTTATCTAGTTGCCTAATTATTTATTTATTCATTGATTTAGTTAGTTAGCTAGTTACCTCGTTAATGGGGGCTTGCTGCCAGTTAGGAACCTGCTATGAAACTATTAAATACGATTGCGTCAGCCGTAGCCTTGATGGTTGCAACGACGACTTGCAGCTTTGCCGCTACCGAAATTGATGAAAAAGATTTTGGTCCAACCTATGGTTCCATGGTCGCTGATACCATTGTGGGTAAGCCATTGGGCGCATTGGCAGTGGTGGGCGGCGTGGTGACAGCGATTGCCAGTATGCCATTTACCATCTATAACGATGAAATCGATCAGGTAGAACGCAAGCTGATTCTTGAGCCACTGGCGGCACTCGATCGCTGCTTGGGCTGTACCCCTGCTGAAGACCAATATTTTCGCTCCCAGCGCCCCAATAATAACCAAGTGCGCATCACCGTTGATGGACCTTCTGAGATTTTAATCGACACCAACCAAAAAGTTGTTGTGAAAACCCCTTAGTTTTTTCGTCAACGGTTCAAGCAAGCAATTGGTCACCGCTGATTGCTTTTTTTATGACTGTTATGTTCATGATAATTTTTTTGCACCGATAAATTGTTTGCTATAGTCGCTTTTAAACGAGTCTGCTCATCATTTGTCAAAATTTGGCTTACTGCTCGTATAAAAAGCGCTCGTATAAGCTTGTATAAAAAGTTGATTACCAAGGAAGATAACCGTCATGTCAAATCTAACGCTAAAAACACCGTCAGCCTTAGCCTCACACCCTACGCAGCAAACCATTCAAATAGCCACCAAACACCCTGCCACACTGGCGGCGACGGTGTTTCGACCCGATACGGTCAAAGCAGCCGTGATGATTGCGCCGGCAACAGGCATCAAACGGCAGTTTTATCAAAATTTTGCGCAGTATTTGATGGAGCATGGCTATGGCGTCATCAGCTATGACAATGAAGATATTGGCGAGTCGATGCAAGGCGACCTCAAGCACTCTAATGCGTCACTGATTAGTTGGGGGCGCTACGATATGACTGCGGTGCTTGATAGGCTGATTCAAGAGTTTCCCAATACCACCTATCATCTGGTCGGTCATAGCGCGGGCGGTCTATTATTTGGTTTGATGCCCAATCATCACAAGTTCACATCCGTGTTTAACGTTGCCTGTTCGTCTGGGCAAATCCGCAATATGGCGATGCCGTATCGTGCCAAAGCCATGTGGTTTATGGATGTATTTATTCCCGTGTCCAATGTGTTGTTTGGCTATACCCAATCAAGCAAAATTGGCATGGGCGAAGATTTGCCCAAAAATGTCGCCAAACAGTGTCGAGATTGGTGCAATGGCGCAGGCTATATCAAAACCGCTTTTGGTAAAACAGTGAAAACCCACTATTACAATGAGGTTAACTTGCCTGCTATGTGGGTGAATGCGCCCGATGATGATATCGCCAATGATAAGAATGTCGCCGATATGATTCGGGTGTTTCCCAACATGCAAGCCACCACCCGAACGCTAAAACCCAAAGATTATGGCTTACAGCATATCGGGCACATGAAATTTTTTAGCCGGCAAAACCAGCTACTTTGGCAGCAAACCCTGGATTGGTTACACCAACATGGGTAATTAAACAAGGGGCATGGTGATTATGCCCCTTGTTTGCTGCTAACAGTAGGATGAAAACAGCACTTTAAACCCTATCAATTTAAAAGATAGATTGCTAAAAACCCACACAGTTAAAACGGCACGGGGCTTTCCCATTCCATCCACACACCCGTATTGGGATGCTTTAAACGCAATTTGCGTGCATGTAAGCAAAGCCTAGGCGATAAATCAAACGCTTGACCATCCAATACATCTTGCGCGTAGATGGGGTCGCCAAGCATCACATGCCCGATATGCAGCATATGAACGCGTAGTTGATGGCTGCGCCCTGTGACAGGGTACAAGGCGACACGGCTCACCGCCTTACCCTCACGCAGTTCGTGGTGCAAGGTTTCATATTTCGTATAGGCGCGTTTATCCCAATTCATATCGACGATATGCTTGGGTTTTTGTGGTGGGTCGTAGCGCACGGGTACATCGATTTCGCCTTGCTGCGGCGGCGTTCCCCAGACCAGCGCTTGGTATTCTTTGCTCGGAATACGCTCGATAAATTGTTTGCTGATATGGGTTTGCGCCTCGCTATGACGCGCAAAAATAATAATGCCTGAGGTATCCATATCAAGTCTGTGAATAAGTTTGACGTTGGGGTCGGCTTTGAGCAGGCGCGATTGCAAGCTTACTTTGAGTTCTTTACCATCGACTGATAACAGCCCATGCGGTTTGTCGATGACCCAAATGTCGTCATCACGATAGAGGGTAACAGATTTGGCAAAGTCGTCAAAGAATGACTGCGGCTGCTGACTTTCTTCAAGATTACGCTGTGCAATGGATTCTGGGGTTAACGCTTGGGGGAGTTGTCGCATGGGTGGTTTTTATTCTCTAAAATCTATTTAATTGAAAATTGATAGTCTTTAAATCACTATTTGCGCTTTGACCTTTGGCAAACCTTGCCAAAGGCAACCGTCCAAACGCAATTAAAAATCCTTTGGCAAATTTTTTATGTGCAACCGTTATGCTTTCGCCATTATCGCAAAGACTTCTTTTGCCGCTTGCAAGGTCGCATCCAAGTCTTCTTGCGAATGCTCACTACTCATAAAGGCTGCCTCAAAGGCGGATGGCGCAAGATACACACCGCGATCGAGCATACCGTGGAAGAAGGTCGCAAATTTTTGCGCATCGCATTGGCACACCTCTTCAAAGTTTTGTGGTAGCTGGTTGTCAAAAGCGCCATCGGTAAAGAACAGCCCAAACATACCGCCACAGCGCGTGGTTTTAAAGCCAATACCCGCCTCCTTCGCCAACTGTTCAAGATTATCCGTCAAGTAAACGACTTTTTCGCTTAATGCGTCATAAAAACCCTCAGCCGTGAGCAAATCAAACATGGCAATACCGGCACGCATTGCCAGTGGATTGCCCGATAAGGTGCCTGCTTGATACACGCCGCCTAACGGTGCGATACATTCCATAATCTCACGTTTACCACCAAACGCCCCGACTGGCAGACCTGCACCGATGATTTTACCAAACGTGGTCAAATCGGGGGTAATGCCAAAATGGGCTTGCGCTGATTGTAAGCCAACCCTAAACCCAGTCATCACTTCATCAAAAATTAGCACAGCGCCATGCGCGGTACACTCGGCACGCAAAGTATCGTGAAATTGTTGCGTGGGTACAATCATGTTCATGTTGCCGGCGATAGGCTCGACAATCACACAAGCGATGTCATTGCCAAATTGCGCAAAGCAGTCCTTAATGGCTTGTGGGTCGTTGTAACGAATCGTGATAGTATGTTTGGCAAAATCGGCAGGGACGCCTTTTGAGCTGGGTTCACCGATATCTAGCATGCCCGAACCCGCTTTGACCAGTAGACTGTCGCTATGACCATGATAACAGCCTTCAAATTTGACAATTTTGTCGCGCCCTGTATAGCCACGTGCTAGCCGAATGGCGGACATGGTGGCTTCAGTGCCTGAGCTGGTCATACGGATTAATTCAACACTGGGAATCAATTCACAGATTTTGTCCGCCACCGTGGTCTCAAACGTGGTGGGGGCACCAAAGCTTAACCCGTCATCTGCTGCATTTTTGACCGCTTCGATAATATGGGGGTGCGCATGACCCAAAATCATCGGTCCCCATGAGCCCACATAATCTATGTAGGGTTTGCCTTCAGTATCATACATTTTGCTGCCACGGGCGCGGCTGATAAAGACAGGCGTACCCCCCACCCCTGCAAATGCCCGCACAGGTGAATTTACACCGCCAGGGATATGGGCTTTGGCTTGTCTAAACAGTAATTGGTTGGTTGTCGAGTTGTTTGAGTTATTTGAATTCATGGGACGCTCAGCTAGATAAATTTTTGCCTATTTTAACAAAATTCGGGGGTATTGAATACGCTTGCCGCCTATCTTGAATTTAGCTGGCTTGAATTTGGCTGGCTTGACTTTGGCTGACGAAAAATAGGGGCTCGTTGATAAAAAAATGTGATTTTGGCTTTTTTGATATGTCCCTATCTTTTGGCAGTAATGGTTTGGCAGCAATGGTAGCCACCTACTTGCTGCTCTCTTTAAAACTAAAAAACCCCAATGCCATGCACTGGGGTTATTGTGTTGTTGTTTTGCGGTTTTTGACCCATTATTTTGCTGGGCAATTATTTGTGGGCTTTAAACGAGATATTGGGTACTGCCAATTCGTTATATTCGCCTTTTTCATTTGACTTCCTCCCCTTGCTAAAGCAAGGGGATTCCTTCTACAAGACGGTCAAGCCCGACCGCAAGAATGTTCTTACTGGCATTGATATCTCTATCATGCCATGTGCCACACGAAGCACATATCCATTCTCTTATTCCAAGCGATTTTCTACCTTTCGGACTATTGGCGGTGATTTCACCGCAACACGAACATCGCTGGGTCGTGTATTTCTCATTCACGATTTCAAAACGGCAACCTGCGTTCTCGCATTTGTAGGTCAGTTGTCGTTTCAGTTCAAACCAGCCTGCATCGTAAACCGATTTGGCGAGTTTGCCTTTTTTACTATTAAATTGATTACTCTGAATATCACCGACCACGATTAGCGCATTATCTTTGACTAATTGGGTGGTGAATTTGTGTATCAGGTCTTGCCTTGTGTTTTTGATTTTGGCATGGATAGCCTTGATACGTTTTTTGTTGTTTGAGCGTTGGGCTATAGCTAATTGTTTTGCATATTTTAGCGTTTGCTTAATGGTTAGCTTGTCACCGTTTGAGGCGGTGGCACTGTCTTTAAGCCCTAAGTCAATACCTACACTACCTGTACCGCATGATTGTTTGGGATAGTCTTTAACTGTGATACAGGCATACCAACGGTTACGGCTGTCTTGGACGATTTCTAGTGTGTTAATTTGATATAGCGATAGGTTGTAGCTGTCCCATAGGTCGATGACCAGCTTTTGTCCTTTGGCTAGGCTTAGTTGCAAGGTGGATTTTAAGCCCTTTTTACCTGTTTGGTGTGTGGCGATGTGTTTGATGGCGGATTGTTTAAATGGTAGCCAGCCTAATGATTTACGTTTTGAATTTGGGTTGTTGGTTCGCCATGATAATTTAGCTTTTTTGAATTGTTTTCTAGCTTTGGCGTGGGTTTCGTTGATGGCTTGAATGGTTTGCGAGTGTAACCCCAGTAATTCACCGCTACCTTTGGTGTATTCGTTTAGGTCGTAGGCTGAAAGGAATTTGCCAGTTTTTTGTAGGTGCTTGTAACTCAAGTCATTGACGTAGTTCCATACGAAATTGACCGAACCGCTTAGGCGGTTGAGTTTATCAGTATGTTTGTCTCGTATGCGTAGCTTGAGTGTTTTCATGCAAATTATTTTAGCAAAATTTATGCAAGCGTTATAGTGTATGAGTTGCCTTATATCCACCGCCTAAAGTCGGTGGTTTTACGGCAACGGATGATAAACTGGATGACTAAATATCTTCAAGCTTTAGCACATCATAAGCGGGCGTTTCATACGGGTGTGCCTGTTTTAAGGCTTGCACCACCGCTTTGATGCGCTCATCTGCAACCACCATCTCGACTCGCCATTCTTCGATTGTTTGTAATTGATTGGTGGTACCAATAAAGGCTTGATTGCCTGCCAATGGCATAAACTGTCCTGTACCCAACACCTGCCAACAGCAATACTGATAATTGCCAATCTGCCCTGCCCCTGCATCAAACAAGGCTTGCTTTACAGCCTCTAGGTAATCGGTCGGTATGTAGGTGGTGAGTTTATACATGGGTTGCCTTATTAATTAAGCCGTTAAGCCCTATCATCATGGTTTTGTATTTGTTTTAATCTAGCTTTAATCTAACATAGTTTTTTTGCAAAAAGCGCGTTGGCCGTCGGTTTTTCGTTGATTATTCTCCCGTTTTAAAAAAATTTACCCTTAAACGCGCTATATATTATACAATATTATATAATATATATTATTGTGAAATGCTTAGGTGGCGTATGGTGTTATTTTCTATTGCAGATTATAGTCATCCATTGGTGGGTGGTATGTTGATTGGGCTTTCTGCGGTTATGCTGTGGTGGAGTATTGCCAAGATTGCTGGCATCAGTGGCATTGTCGCCAGTCTCTGGCAGCCAAACTCACCTGATTTTGCTTGGCAATTGGCGTTTTTTGTGGGCTTGCTGGTATCGCCTTGGCTGGTTGGTCGGTTGTTTGGTTTACCAACCATCGAGGTAACCCCATCGCCTTGGCTGTATGTCATCGCAGGGTTATTGGTCGGTGTGGGTACGCGGATGGGCTCAGGGTGTACCAGTGGTCATGGTATCTGTGGCAATGCACGTTTTTCACCGCGCTCACTGCTGGCCACCATTACCTTTATGTCCGCAGGGTTTGTGACGGTGTTTATCGGTCGTCATTTGTTGTCATTGATTTAATTGAGACGTTAGGGGCATATATCATGCGAAAAGAAATTGTGTTATTGATTAGTGGTATCTGTGGGTTGGTTTTTGGTACGGGGTTGATTGTCAGTGATATGGCCAACCCAAAAACCGTGCAAAGCTTTCTTGACCTAGCAGGCGATTGGAATCCTGCGTTGCTGTTTGTGATGGTTGGCGCGCTCATTGTCGCGACCATCGGTTTTAACTTAAGTCGCTTAAAAAAGACCAGTCTATCGGGTGCGCCGTTTCCACCGATTCGCCGCGGTATTGACAAGCGCTTGGCGATTGGGTCGATGATATTTGGTATCGGTTGGGGCATCGCTGGTATCTGCCCTGCCCCTGTGGTGGTTCTCATGGGCATGGGCATCTGGCAGGGGATGGTGTTTTTTGTCGCCATGCTGGTGGGTATGGGAATGGTGATAGCGTTTGATAAAACCCAATCAGCTTAGTCATCAGTAGGGTGAAATAACCGATAAAACCCACCCGCCATGAGCCAGCTTGCTAGTTGCTGTGGCGTTTCTGTTTGCCCTTGCCGCACCCAATGAATATAGGTGTGATACAGCATCCCTGAGGCAAATACCAGATTGTACTCCCCGCTTTTATCCTGATGTGGCGCTGTCGTAGCTTGGCAAGT
Organism: Moraxella sp. CTOTU47618; assembly: GCF_032017425.1. Classification (NCBI taxonomy): domain Bacteria; kingdom Pseudomonadati; phylum Pseudomonadota; class Gammaproteobacteria; order Moraxellales; family Moraxellaceae; genus Moraxella; species Moraxella sp. CTOTU47618. The sequence continues at coordinate 111,791 of NZ_DALZPW010000005.1, forward strand.
CAATGCCTGCTTTTTGCGGTATTCAACAAAAATTTTGCTATTAAGGAGGGTGTCTAAAATCAGCCCTTCAAAGCCTTGATTGAGCAAAATCTTGGTCGATAATTCAAACTTGCTCAGATAGTCAAACACTTGTCGCAAAAACGCATAAAACTCGCCCTCGCTTGCCGCCGTCAAATCGATAAAAGGAAAATCATCTTCAATCTGCGCCAAATAGTCTTTGAGTAACGCAAGTTTGCTATCGTAATTGCGATAATACCCCATGCGACTCACGCCCGCCTTTTGGGTCAGCTCGGTGACGCTGATATCAGCAAATGGCGTGGATTCCATGAATTTGAGCAGCGCTATGGCGAGCGAACGTCTGACCACGGTATTGGCATTGCCCATGATATGCGCCTGCTGTCCAAAATCACTCAAGCTCGACTCAATACTCGTACCCGTGGGCGATGGAAGCGGTGTGAAGGTTGGCTTTGGCACGCGTTAATCCTTTTAACTCAATCCTTTATTTACTGTATCAAAACAAAACGAACCCAAATGTCACAGTTGCAGCAGCCTGCTGAAAAATTAGTATACCCTAATTAGGTAGCAGGTTGAACTGTTTAGCGGTAAACCGCTGTTATACAAAGACAGATGCAGCCAAAAAGCCACTGCAAAGTAGCCTGCGGCAGGTCAGCTATAAGGACAACTATTAAAGATAACTATTTAATTAAGTTAAGGACGATAAGGAAAGCGATATATGGAAGGTCAATCATTTGATACGGATTTTTTGGTTATAGGCTCAGGCTTTGGCGGTAGCGTCTCGGCGATGCGACTGACCGAAAAAGGCTATCGCGTGATTATCGCGGAGCAAGGCAAGCATATATCGCCCGAGACCATGCCCAAAACCGTGCGCGATATCAAGCAGTTTTTGTGGTTGCCTGCGCTCAAGTACAAAGGTTTTTTTTCGCTTCAGCTATTTAAGCATGTCATGGTGCTGCATGGTAACGCGGTGGGCGGTGGCTCAATCACTTATGCCAACACCTTATTACAGCCAGAAGACAAAATTTGGCAACAAGGTAGCTGGGCAGGGCTTCACGACTGGGAAGCGGTGATGCCACAGCATTATGAGACCGCCAAACGCATGCTAGGCGTGAGCCAAAACAAAAAAGTCGGCAACGCAGATTTGATGCTACAAAAAATGGCAAACCTGAGTGGCGTGGGTGATAGTTTTTATCTCACCGATGTGGGCGCCTACTTTAGTGACCATGACAAGTATGCTCATCCCCCTGTCAATGGTGACCCGTATTTTGGCGGCGCAGGTCCTAAGCGCAGTCCTTGTATAGGCTGTGGTGGCTGTATGGTGGGCTGCCGTTATGGCGCCAAAAATACCCTAGATAAAAACTACCTGTATTTTGCCCAAAAAAATGGCGCTACCCTGCTCGCTGAAACCAAAGTCACGGATATAGTACCGATAGCTGATGCTAGCAAATCGCCAAGCGACCCTGCCTATCAAAACGGTTCGCAAGGCTATCGGGTGACGCTGCAATCGGCGGATAAAGGGGAGTATCAAATCACCACCCAACAAATTGTACTGTCAGCCTCCAGCCTTGGTAGCCAAAAACTGCTGTTTGAGCAGCGCCATAAAGGCAATATGCCCCATATTTCCCCTTATCTGGGCAAGCGTATCTATACCAATGCTGAGTCCTTGCTAGGCGTACGATTTTTGGATGAGCAACATGGCGCCATGAGCGATGGCGTGGCTATCGGCTCTGGGGTTTATTTGGGCGATGGCACACACATTGAGGCGACGCGTTATCCTGAAGGTTTTAATATTGCCTCCTTTTTGGCGACGTTAAGCAATTATAAAAACGGCAAAAAAATGTCGCTACTGGCTTGGTTATGGTGTCTTATAGCGCAGTTTATTGTCAAGCCCCGTCAAGCGTGGCGTGCATTTCGACCGCATAATATGGCAAAACAAAGCCTTATCTTGCTATGTATGCAAAGCACGCCCTATGAGCTTGAAATGCGCTATCAAAAAAGCCCGTGGTGGCGGGCTTGGTTGGGTAGTCGCTACCAGATGCAAACCTATGGGCCTGCCATCCCCACCTTTATCCCCGAAGCAAGCGCGTTTGCCGAGCAGATGGCAACCCAAATGGGGGGAGTCGGTTATGGCGTGTTGTCGGAAGTATTTTTGAACATCCCAACCACCGCGCATTGTATGGGCGGGATTTCGCTGGGTAATTCTGCAGCAGATGGCGTGGTCGATAAGTACCACCGATTGTTTAATTATCAAGGGTTTTATGTCTGCGATGGCAGCAATATCTCGACCAACTTGGGCGTCAACCCAAGTCTCACCATAACGGCGTTGACAGAGCATGCCATGAGCCATATTCCGCACAAATCAACTCAGTCACCGTACCCTGCTGATACCACCAGGCAAAACGTGACGCTCGTTCAAAAAGATGCTAGCAAGATACCGGCTTAACTGCTATGTTGAGTTAAAATTTAACTAAATGATTGGGATAATACATGACACCTCAATACAATTCAGATGCAACTAATTCGGATGCAACTATCAATGCCATGCAGCAGCAGTTTGACATCATGCGAACGGCTAGCCGCCAAGACCAATATGTTGATTGGTCAATTCGTAGTGCACGGCTAAAAAAATTAGAACAGCTGGTGATGGACAACCAAAGCGAGATTATCACCGCTATTCATGCCGACTTTGGACAGCGCCCAGCGGCTGAAACCACCATGCTTGAACTATTCCCAACGCTTGAAGCAATTCGTTATACACAAAAGCATGGCAAGGCTTGGTCTGCCAAACAGCCCGTCAAAACTGGGATTTGGTTTTTGCCCGCTCGTAGCTATATCCAGCCGCAGCCATTAGGACTCGTAGGCATTATTGCACCTTGGAACTATCCGTTGTATTTGGTGATTGCACCGCTAGCTGCCGCATTGGTCGCAGGCAATCGTGCGATGCTCAAAGTCTCAGAAGCGTCACCGAACTTTGAGCAGTGGCTGGCTGATGCGTTACCCAAGTATTTTGCCGCAGACGAAGTGACCTTGATTACAGGGGATATCGAAGTCGCGCAAGCCTTTAGCCGCTTACCGTTTGACCATTTATTTTTTACTGGCTCTACCGCAGTGGGCAAACATATCATGAAAGCCGCTGCACACAATTTGACCCCTGTCACCCTTGAGCTGGGCGGCAAGTCCCCTGTCGTGGTGACGCCAAGCGCTGATGTGGCAAAAACTGTCAACCGCGTATGGACAGGCAAAACCATGAACGCAGGGCAAACCTGTATTGCGCCTGATTATGTGTTAATACAGGCGGATAAAAAACACGCCTTTATCGAACAATCAACCGCATGGCTTGACGCCCACTACCCCAATCTTGCAGACAACCCTGACTACAGCTTTATCATCAACCCCAAACAAGCCAGCCGCGTGCAAGGTTATCTCGATGAAGCCAAAAAGCGCGGTGCCACCCTCATTCCACTGACCGATTATGAAGTGAATATCGACACTGGATTTTTCCCACCGATGATTGTCACCGATTTACCAAGCGATGCTAAGTTGCTGACAGAGGAGATTTTTGCCCCTGTATTGCCACTGGTGTCTTACCAAGACTTGGCGCAAGCGGTGGCGTATGTGAATGAGCGTGACCGCCCACTGGCGCTGTATGTGTTTGGCGAGGACAAAACCGACACCGACTACGTGCTCGCCCATACGGTGAGTGGCGGCGCCTGTATTAACGAAACGATTTTTCACATTGCCCAGCAAAATCTGCCGTTTGGCGGTGTCGGGGCATCGGGGATGGGGCGTTACCACGGCAAATATAGCTTTGACACCTTCTCTCATCCAAAAGCGGTGTTTAAACAAAGTCACCTTAACTTCGCGCATTTGCTTCAACCACCGTATGGCAAGACCTTTTGGAACATGATGAAGGTGATATTAAAAGCCTAGTGATTGCAATGCTTAGAGAAGCTTGTATTGATAATCTTGCCTAGATAACCGTTACTGTCACTCTTGTAAATTGGTAACATCATATGAGCTAGCTCATTGGTACGTGCTAGCTCATTGATAATAGTTGTCGTGCTTTTTGAGCCACCAGTTCATGTTATCTTGGCGTTTGGCGCGAAATTGCGCCAATCTTTTGGCAATAGCCGCATTGTGCGCTCGTGCGGTATCAAGCCCAAACAGAATCGGCACACTGACAAGCACGCCATAGCGCCATTTTGGGCTAGGCAGTCCCAAGCCATCGCCAATATCATCACCCACTAAAGTCCGTGTGACACTGGCATTGACCCGCTCAACCAGCTGTCCACGTCTGTTATCCTCACCCATAATTTGCGAGGGTAAATCATGCAGCGCTTTGGCGAGAGGTTTACCAAATTCAAAATCTAATTGCTGGGTTGCCAAATAGCTATAAAGCCATGCCCACGCCTCGGTTTCATCTTCAGGAATGCGCGCCAGCTCAATCCCCATCCACCAACTCGCCAGTTGCCATAAGTGCATAATGCCTTGTGACTCTTCGGCGCTGATTCTTGCCCCCAGTAATTTTAGTCCGCGCATAATGAGTAGCGAAAACTGCAAGTGGGTTGCCACCATATCGGTTTGGTTAATGGGTACCCCCCAGTAGCCACTGTCCCAATCATGACTGCATAATTGTTGTCGTACCAGACCGTGTATCTGACGCACTTGCAGACTTTGTCGCCAGCCTTCTGTGCCAATTGCCAATGGGGGTTGCTGGTTGCGGCTAATCGCTGGGTACTCAGACACTGCCAAAATATATGCATAGGTTCGCATGAGCCTCGGCAATGCATCATGTACTAACGCCCCTGTTTTGATGAGTGGCAATGACAGCGCAGGGATACTATACCCTGCCATTAGCGCCACATTACGCAGTAACCAAATCAGCATCAACGGATAGCGCCGATAGGCAATTGCGCCAATCTCGGCAAGCTTGGCATCATACCAGCTCGGATATTGGCAAAACTGCTGATACAGCGTTTCAAACGCGGGCTGCTGCAATAACGCTTTAGCTGCCGATACATTACCCGTTTGCGCTATCCCTTGCTCATGCAAAATCAATTGCTGCAGGGGTTTGGCAAATTTGATACCGCTGGATAACAGCGCATCGGCAGGCTGATCTGCGATACCATACCCCTGCTGCATCTGTTGCAATAAATCCTTTGACACCTCAAAATCACGGGGCAATAAAAATCGTTTGATACGCTGCAACACTTGTAAATCAGCATGGTGGTCAATGTCAGTATTGCGCCCCAGTGTTGGCAAATCGGTTTGGTGAAGCGGGTTCATAGCAGTGATAAATCAGTGATGAATGAAGGGATAGCCTAGCGCATTTTGGCAACTAAAAAACACCTGTGCGCCAAAAAAATTGATTTTTTTTGTTTGAAGATGTTCGCCCTTAATCGATTGGGTATATTTACTGGATGGATTTGACCATAGCTTGTCTGATGGGTTTTAATGACCTGTGGAATAATGATTGGTTGGATAATGAAGGCTTGGGTAATGATGACTAGCATAGCGCTAGTCCATTTTACATGTATCATGTCACATTTATAGAACTATTTTGTCGCTGACGCTAAGCCTATTTTTGATTACACTATAGCCAACCTCTCTTGTCTTAACAGTATCAAAATCGAGCTACCCTTTGAAATCACCTAGAATCTTAGAAACGCCACCCAATTGGACCGAGGATGAAAAACCCGCGTTACCCGGTTCCCCGCCGAGTATTGCTCACTCTCGATCAAAAAGCATTGTGTACTTTGTCATCGGCGTTTTTATTGCAATTTGTGGTGGCTTGGGCAATGGCATTATTACCGCCAATTTACCGCAAATCCAAGGCGAATATGCGCTGACACCCTCACAAGTGGTTTGGATACCTGCTGTGTATGTGATGGCAAATGTCAGCGCCAACCTGCTACTGTTTAAAGCGCGTCAACAATTTGGGTTACGCTGGTTTTCTGAAATATCGCTGCTGATGTTTATGCTAGTGATGTTTATTCATATATTTGTGCAAAACTACCCGATGGCTTTACTGGTCAGGGCGATGGGAGGCTTTGTCGCGGCGCCGTTATCCTCACTCGGGCTTTATTATGTGATGCAAGCCTTTAGTAGTCAGTATCGCCTGCAAGGTTTGTATATTGGCTTTGGGGTCAGTGCGCTGGCGATTCCGTTAGCTTGGATAATGTCCCCTTATTTGGTCAATGTGAACGACTGGACTCGGCTTTACACCTTTGAGTTTGGTTTGGCGCTGTGTTGTTTTGCGATGGTGGTCGCCGTCAAGTTGCCACGAAGTTTACGGATCGAAGTGTATGAAAAGAAAGACATTCTCACCTTTTTGTTATTGGCGCCCGGTTTTGGTTTACTGTGTGGTGTGCTAGTACAAGGGTCGATTTTGTGGTGGAAAAACTCACCCTTATTGGCGTATATGCTCATTGGCGCGTTGGCGCTGTTGATGTCAGGCTTTTTCTTTGAGCATTACCGCAAAAATCCTTTGATTATGACCCGCTGGCTCGGGAGTTTTGCGTTATGGCGCTTTGTGGTCGGTGCTTTTTTACTGCGTTTGATTATGTCTGAGCAAAGTTACGCAGTGGTGAATTTTTTAAAATCCCAAGGTCTAACGTCCGACCAGTTTGTGGGTTTTTATACGGTCATATTTTTTGGTATGTTGGCAGGTTTGATAGTCAGCGCACTGACCTTTTCACGGGATCATTTGATTCCGCCAATGGTGGTGGCGACTTTGCTCGTAGCGATTGCCAGTGTGTATGATGCCAATATGCTCACCAGTGACGTACGACCCCAAAATTTTTATCTCAGTCAATTTGCAGTCGCGTTTGCAGGCTCACTGTTTATGGGTCCATTGGTATTGATGGGATTTGGGCTGACGCTGCGACAAAGCGTCAATCATGTCATCACCTTTATCATATTGTTTGGGGCGACCCAAAACTTTGGTGGGTTGGTAGGCTCGGCTTTTTATAGCACCCTGCAACAGCAGCGCACCCAGTATCATAAACAAAGTATTTTACAGCAAATGCAATCGACAGATGCCACGGTAACCCAGCGCCTTCAACAATACCAAGCAGGGTTTAAACCCGTCATCACCGACAGCAATTTGTCGCAGCAACAAGCCCAACAATCCCTCAACCAAATTGTCACGCGAGAAGCGCAGATTAAAGCGTATGGCGATATCATTACTGTGAACAGTTACATTGCCACGTTTTTATTTGCTTGGGGTATGATTAATATCGCCCGCAAAAAATACATTGAAAATCGGCAAAAAGTAGCAATTAAGCAAACATAGACTGGATACGCTAGAGGGTCTAACAAGGCGACCCAATTAGATAATTGTTTTTAGATAACTGTTTTTTTTAGATAACAGTTTAATGATAAATTGAATGATCAATAAAATTTAATGCTAAATAAAATGCTTACGGAAAATCCAACTCATGAGTAGTGAAGCAAAAAACCAGAATGATGCGCCAGCTGATGACAGCGATAATAAACCCACACAGGCGCCTGAAAAGATTATTAACCCTAGACCGCTTACCTTAATTATCATGTTGGTGGTTTTTTTGCTCGGTGTTGGGGTGATTTTATGGGCATGGCATTTGGGTCCGTTTAATACGCCACTGCAACAAACCGAAAACAGTTATGTTAAAGGCAATATCACCCTATTGTCGGCACAAATTAATGGTTATATCGAAAAAGTCTACGTCACCGATTTTGAGGACGTCAAACAAGGTCAGCCGTTAGTTAAAGTCAGCAGTGCTAACTACTCACAGCAAGTAGTACAAGCCGAATCAGGACTGGAACAAGCGACTACTAATTTAGCCAACCAGCAACAAATCATCGAGCAGCGCAAAGCCGATGTCAAAGCCGCGCAGGCAAAAGTAGCACAAGTTAAAACCCAGCTAGAATTGTCGATCCAACAGCTGAAACGACTTGAATCCTTGGTCGGTGTTGGCGCAGTGTCACAAAATGAAGTCGATACTGCCAAAGCGGCAGTTAAAAACAATGAAGCACTGATGAGCCAAGCAATGGCCAATGTCGATGTCGCCCGCGAAGGTCAAAAGACCGCGGAAGTAGCAAAGATTGGTTTGGTGGCACAGATTAAAAGCGCCAATGCACAGCTAAATCAAGCCAATACCAACCAAGAGTATGGCTTAATCACCGCCCCGACCTCAGGTAAATTAGGGCAAATCAATATCCGTACCGGTCAGCTGGTGACACAAGGTACGCAGTTGGTTTACCTCATCCCAAAATCGATGTGGGTCATTGCCAATTTTAAAGAAACCCAAATTGATAAAATGAAAATCGGGCAAAAAGCGTGGTTTACTGTGGATGCCCTAGGCAAACAAAAATTTACGGGGGTAGTCAAAAGCATCTCCCCCGCAACAGGGTCAGAATTTAGTGTCATTAAAACCGACAATGCCACTGGGAATTTTACCAAAGTGGTACAGCGCATTTCTGTACGCATCGACATCGATGGCAACCAAAGTCGTCTGAATGAATTGATACCCGGCATGTCGGTAGTGGCAACAGTAGATACGTCAAGTTAGCAAATTAACCCTCTTTTATTCTCCTCTGCCAAACGCAGTTTAGTCAGGTAGACTTAAAAAATCTTTCGCTAAATAAGCTGGGTTAGGATAGTGATAGAACCCCTCACCCGTGGCTTCACCCAGTTTGTTGGTATCGACCAGTTCTGCTTTGAGTTTTTGAGCGGGCTGCTGCAAAGAAGGGTCCTTTTTTGCCATTTCATTAATGATGTTGTAGTTGGTATTCATGCCATTTCTATCCAAAATCGCCATCGGTCCAAAGGGTGAACCCGTGGCTATCACCCACGTTTTATCAATGGTTGCGGCATCGGCAACGCCGTTTGCCCAGAGTTTTAACCCCGCTACCAATAACGGAATCAATAAGCTATCAAGCACATAGCCCGATTGTTCTTTTTTTACCGCTATCGGTAACATGGCAATGGCTTTGGCAAATTCGATGACGTCAGCATAGACTTGTGGGTCGCAGCTTGCTGCCGCCATCAACTCCACCGTATTATGGATATGGATGTGATTGGCAAAATGCAGCATCAAGAATTTTTCTGGGCGATTAGTAAAGGTCGATAACACGCTTGGCAATAGCGTCGATGAGTTACTGGCAAACACGGTTTTGGTAGGAGCGGCGGCTGAGGCTTTTTGATAAAAATCTTTTTTGATGTCTAAGCTTTCTGGCACCGCTTCAATCAATAAGTCTGCATCTTTTAACGCCTCATTTAAGTCAGTGGTGTAAGCCAAATTTTTGCTAGCTGCTGCCACTTGGGCATCGGTTTCACCTAGGTCATGCTGATGCTGATTGGCAAGGTCGGTAAAGCGGGTTTTCGCCTTAGCAATCGCGTCATCGTTAATGTCATAAATAGTCACATTAAACCCATGAAACGCACATTGCACCGCAATTTGGTTGCCCAATACGCCACTACCTGCCACGGTAATATTTTTATAAGGTACTTTGGATAAATCCGCTTTAGGTGGTTTTAAAAAATCAGGATTTTTAAAGGCGGGATTGGGGTATTGATAAAACCCTTCGCCCGTTGGCACGCCCAGTTTATGTTGCTCGATATACTCTTTTTTGAGCATATCAACGACCGCTTGGTCTTGTTGTCTGCCCTTAGCCACATCAAGCTTATAAATATTGTAAGGGGTAGTCAGCCCTATCATATCATAAAAAGCAAATGGTCCCATCGGCGAGCCTGTGCCAAGCATCCAAGTTTTGTCGATGGTTTGAATATCAGCAATGCCTTGGATATACAGCTGCATCCCTGCATTTAACCAAGGATTGAGTAGTGAATTTAGTACATAGCCAGAGGTTTCTTTGTTGACGATAATAGGCACCATGCCGATTTGTTTGGCAAACGCGGTCACCGCATCAAATACATTAGGGTCAGTATCGGCATGCGACATAATTTCGGCAAGATTGCGCTTCCAAATCTCATTGGCAAAGTGCATCATTAAAAACTTAGCAGGACGGTCGGTAAATTTGACCAAATCACTGGGCAACATGGTAGATGAGTTACTGGCAAATACGGTTTTTTCGGGTGCGACTGCTGAGGCTTTTTGATAAAAATCTTTTTTGATGGCGACATCTTCGGGCACCGCTTCAATCAACAAATCGGCGTCTTTTAAGGCGGTGCTTAAGTCTGAGCTATAACGCAAGTTTTGCTCAGCACGTTTGGCTTGTTCGCTTGTTTCACCCAAATCATCCTGATGGCGTTTGGCGATATCGGCAAATTTGGTTTTGGCTTTATTGAGCACCTCGTCATTGATATCATACACAACGACTTTAAAACCATGAAACGCCGCTTGTACGGCGATTTGATAGCCCAAAACACCACTGCCTGCAACTGTTATGTTTTTAAAGTTAGAAAGTTTATTCGATTCTGACATACTATGCTCCTAGCGCTAATGAGCAAATACGCGACTTTATAATTGATGATTCAGGTAAATTATTTTTAATATTATCGTATTTGCTGTCGACTATTTTTAATTAGATTGAAAGGTAAAAAAACCGTTAGCATGTTCAAACACTAACGGTTTTTGATTTATTTATGGAGATTGAGTTTTTCACCCAATTGATGAAATTTTTGGTTCATTTCATCACGAAATGCGTCCAATTTTGACGAATGGTCAGCTTTGCGTTGTTCACGCCATACTTGTTGCAAGTGTTTAACCGACTGGTCATGTGCTTCTTTGGCTGCGATTATTTCACTTTGTACATGAGCCACATCGAAGCGTTGACTATGGGTGTTATACTGCGCGAAAAAGTCGTTGAGTGGTTGCTCGTTTTGCTCTTGAACCAACGTTAAAATCGCCACTTCACCGTCTTTTAGATTTTGGGCAACGTATTCAAGTAACGATGATTGACCAAAAGATGCTACCGCACCGACATCACTACCGAGTACCATACCCAGTGAACCGCCGATTAACAGGCCTGCAGGTCCGCCCAATACGCCAAGCAACGCACCAAACAGACCACCCATAACTGCCCCACCACTGATTTGTTCGCCTTGGTCTAGGCTATCCACTGTTGTGATCACACTGTTTTCTTTTTTAATGAGTAACGCTTGCGCAATCAAGGTTTCAGCGTTGCTTTTGTAGGCTTTTAGCTCGGTAAAGGCTTTGTAGGCTTCAGTTGATACATCAAAAATAGTGACTAAAATATTTTGTTGTGCTTTCATGTCTGTTATCCTTATTTTTTTAATTAGGTTTTTTTAATTAAAGGTTATAAAAATCTTTATTAAACGCTTCTTTTAGATTGGTTGGCTCGACACGTTTTTTATTGTTTAAGCTATGGCGAGTAGTGGAAGCGGTTTGATAGGCACGCAGTCGCGCGTGTTGCAAATTACCAATCGGACGGTTGGCTTCAATACAGCGAAACGGGGTAAATGACAAATGCTCCATAATGTCAAAGTTGCCGTCATCCGGTACATCTTGGCAAGGGATGGTGAGTTTTGCCACTGTCACAAACGGCGCATCTTTTTCATCCCATTCTTTGGTCAAATCATTGATGGGTTGGTCTTTTAAGTTACGGCACAGCTGGATTTGCACATCAAACTCATAATCATGCTCACGGATTTCTTGTAAAATCAGAGGACGAATCGCCTCGTTAGTAGCGTTGACATCGAGATCTCGGCGTTTGATTTTGGCTTGTGACGCTTTGGTCGGGGCGACACGGATTTTTGCCATATAGTCGCCATGACGCACTGCCCCTTGTGAATAAAAACTATATAACAAGGTATTTTGCGGTTTGATGGTTTTAAACTTACTAAAAGCCCTAAAAGTCTTGAGGGATTCTTTGGATGGCAGTTTTTTGCCATATTGGGTAATCCAGTCAAAGGCAAACTTGGCTTGACCTTTCACGCCTTTGGCAAAATAATCATTTAATTGTAAAAATAGCCGTGAAATATAACTATAGTCTTGGATAGTATTACAAAAGAAAATAGGAAAATTAATCAGATTGTAGTCAAAGTTTGGGCTATCTGGCTCATCTGGCAGTAATTTTTCGCCTTTGACACCTAAGACTTTAATCGCCAACCCTTGAGAAAGCCCCAATTTGTTGTCAGCAGCCACACGAGATGAGCCGTTAGAAAAACGAATCACCGCTTCATGGCGAGCGGGTTTGGCATAGATACCTTGGGCGTATTCTTTAGGCAGTTTTGGTAAAATCTCAAAGTTGGCTTTTAACGCACAGTAGCCTTTGGCATGGGCATCTCGGGTGTGATAATTGATTTTGCTAACCGTGTCTGATTTGCCGATATAGTCACGAATATCTGCGGTGATTTGGTCGATGGCTTTTTCATCGGCGCTAGTAAGCTGGTCGATGGTTGGGTCAAACTTGGCATAACGACGACCGAATAATTTATTTAACATGATGATTGTCCTTTGTTATTTTCATTATTTTATAAGGTTAGGTGTATTAAAAATGCCTAACCTTTTTTTATTTAGTTTTACTCTAATATGAATTTTCGTTAAGCTCACTAATCCATTTAAGTGCCGACAAGCTTGGTACAAAAAGATATTCACCGCCTTGTAGGGTATTAAATTGCAAAATATTGGTATGACGCTTACGAATTGGCTCATCGGGTACGGTGAATACATCGCTATCAGCGTCACTACCTGCGTGTACGCCTAGCATTGGGTCACGTTCTTCCCCAAGGTTCATAAAGTTACCGTCATTAATCCATTGGCTTTGCAAAAACTCAAGCGTGTCCATGGCATGCGCGTTGATACCGATAAAAAATAAACCCCGCTCTTGACCATCGTCTTTGGTCACGTTGGGCGGCACGATATCGCCATACGAAACGCTACGGCGGATAATGCGGTGAAGACGCACATCGCTTAGAATAAAGTCTTTGGTATTACGGGGGTTCATACGGCGAGCATGGGCACCAAATGGGCAGCCTTTGCCATACGGATCGTCCGTGTAGTCAAATTTATTGTTTGCTACGTTGTCTTTGCCGAGGGCTTCATCATCGTGGTCTGGGCTTAAGGTGATAGGGGCACCCGAACGCCAGCGACCGAACATTTTTGCCCCCAATTTATCAGCTTTAGCTGGATCATTGTCGCTTTGTTCAAGGCAATAGCGGTGAAAGTCAGCCACATTACTGCGGTATTTTCGCAGTACCATAAACGAACCGTTTTTTCCCAATACTTCAGGCTGTGGCATAGGGGGTACCACGCCCGCTTCACCTTTATAACCTAACACAAATTCACCCGCCGCAATCGGGCGTTCGGTGTTATTTTCAAGGCTGATACCACTGCCATCAACTTCTGGGTTACTGATGCCATCGCGATAACCAAACACGTTTTTGACGTCACCATCTGCGCCAAAATCATGTTCTACCAAGATTTCGATAGCGTTACGGCTGATATCTAGATAAGGGGCAAACGCCTGTTTAAGTTCGGTAAGTTTGGCTTGCCATTTTTCTTGGCTATCGGCAATCACCGCGCCGCAAATATGAATATCGCCTTTATCACCAAATGGCGCAAGCCAGTTACTAGGGTCATTATCGCCTTTGTCACCCAAGATATCGGAGCGACCTGCCATACCTGTTTTGAAATTTTCTGGGAAAGAATCAAGCGAGCTTTGCGGTAAGCCTAAAGCTTTTAGACCCTCATACGTCATCACAATGGTCAAATTGGCATCCATATCTTTTTGGAAATTTTTTGAGCCTGTGACGTTTGGTAATACCGCTTTTAGCAATTCACGACCCGCGCTGCTGTCATTAACTTTTAGCGCGACAAGCGTGCCATAGTAAGGTGCAGGGCGGTCATGCAAAATGATGGCTTGAATATCCTCAAGTTCCATCGTGGCGATATTGGGATAGATAGCGTTCGTTGCCCGTGTGGTGACGCTGTGCAGCTGCGTGCTGATTTTTTGTTTGGCTTCGTGTACCCGTTCTTTGACACTGCCTTTTTCAGTGGGTGTATCGCTGTGTTCAAGTTTGTCTTTAACGGCCTCTATGCCATGCTCGATACCATCTTGTAGATGGGTTTTTAATTTGCCAAGTAGGCTTTCATTCGCTGGGTTGTCGTTATTCATGGTCGTTCCTAGCAGAGAATTTCAAAAATTTGATGCTAAGAACCTGCTCACCATACACCACGCTAAATATCGTTTATGGTAAAAATCACACAACAAATGGCTTTTGTATCGAAATTTTAACCTAAAGCTTGCCCGTTCAGAGTACGCTAAGAGTACGCTGACAAACGTGATATGGTGAATACAAGTTCTAAGTCAGCTTATTGGGCTTGTTCAATGGCTTTATTGATGCCACGCACGATTTTGTCATTACGCGCAATATCACGAACTGTCAAATGAGGTACACCCACATACCAACCGGAAGCGGTAATCTGATGGTCAAGGATGAATTGCTTAACCGTCGGGCTTTTAATCCCAGGCCAACCCTCTACATTGCCAAAAATTAAGTCCATGAGTTCTGGAATTTTGGTAGCAAAGTCGTTAATGTAAGCATCCCAATCGCCATCATAGGCGGTACAAAACAGGAGCTTGGTGTCATTGTCTAAAAACACAAACCGCGAATCATGCAAGGTGCCTACATTGGCCACCCCTGCAAGATTGCCTTTGGTAATTTCCAAAATTCGCTTGATACGAGCTGCTCCATCTTTGGTTATGGGGGCGATGGCGGTGAGTTCAGACACTTTGCCTGATTTTAAGCCCTTTTCACCGGCACTGGTAACAGAATGGTCATAGCCATCATTACCACCCTCTTTTAGGTTTGCCATGAGCATTTGAGCTTTTAAAGCCACATCATCTAATAAAGAAAGTTTTTCGTTGTTTTGATTTGTCATGTTTTAGAGCCCTTATAGTTAGTTGATCATTAATTGACGTACATGATTTAAATTTGTTTATCCCATTGTTTTATTATTTAAAATTTAAATCCTTTTTATTATATAAGCCGCAAAAAGCAAAAAGCGTTAAAATAACTTTTATCACCCATAAAATTACAAAACTAAACTATTGATTAAAAGATGACATACTAGAAACCATAAAACCGAAGCATTAATTTAAAAAATTCTCATTACAATCAATAGATTATTTAACTTTTAAATATAAAATCTGTGTAGAAAAATCACTTTTCCTGCTATGTGGGACCTCAAAAAATTTGGGACCTTGGACTTTGATGATTAACTTTAGCAAAGTAGCTTGCTGGTCTAATCTCACCCTATAACTGGCTACCACTTTTAAAAAAAGTGTTTATCAGTTAAAAGGTCTATCAGTTAAAAGATGCTTATCATGGCTAGGGTGGATTCCGCGTACTCTGTCGGATAATAGATATAGATAGGTATAGACGAGACGCAAAACGTGCCTTAGTTAGCACGTTTTATCACAAGCATTTAAGACGCCTTTAAGAGGCAATAGCGTGTTTGGGTGTTTCAGTGGCGGGTGTTTTTGAGGCTGCAATGCCGCTAGTTTGTTGCGGTGGTGCATAGTTATTAGCGACAATTTCACCAAACGGTCCTGTCAAATTTGGCTTGACCAAGGTGTTTTGGGTGTCAATCGGTAATAATGGGAAAACCAATTCAGCAAACCGATACGCTTCTTCCAAGTGTGGATAACCTGAGAAAATAAAGTTATCAATGCCCAAATCGGCATACTCTTGAATACGTGCGGCAACGGTTTGTGGGTCGCCCACCAGTGCCGTGCCTGCCCCACCTCGTACCAGTCCAATCCCTGCCCATAAGTTGGGCGAAATTTCTAAGTTATCACGGCGACCGCCATGCAAGGCTGCCATACGCTGTTGTCCCACCGAGTCCATTTGGGCGAATTTGGCTTGGGCTGCGGCAATGGTGTCGTCAGTGACATGACTCAACAATTCATCAGCGGCTTGCCAAGCGGCTTCATTGGTTTCACGCACAATCACGTGCAGACGAATCCCATAGCTTAACGTGCGACCTTTGGCAGCGGCTTTGGTTTTAAGCTGCTCAATCTTCTCTTTGACGGCAGCAGGCGGCTCACCCCACGTCAAATAACTGTCAACTTGTTCGGCAGCCAGTGTTTGCGCCGCCTCAGATGAACCCCCAAACCACAACGGCGGATACGGCTGTTGTAGAGGGGGATATAGCAATTTGGCATCTTCGACTTGCAAGCGTTCACCGTTAAAGGTAAAGGATTCGCCTGTGTGCGAGCGGGTTAAAATCTCTCGCCAAATCGTGGTGTATTCACTGGCTGTCTGATAACGCGTCGCGTGGTCTTCAAAGATGCCATCGCCTTTAAGCTCTTGTTCATCGCCGCCTGTGACCAGATTAAGTAGCAATCGACCATTTGATAATCGATCAAAGGTGCCTGTCATACGAGCAGCAAGCGCGGGTGTCGTCACCCCAGGGCGTAATGCCACCAAAAATTTTAAGCGAGTGGTCGCATCAATGAGACTAGCAGCGACCAGCCAAGGGTCTTCACATGAGCGACCTGTCGGAATCAACACGCCTTCATAGCCAAGGTTATCGGCTGCCACTGCAATTTGCTTCATATAAGTATGGTCAACGGTTCTTGCCCCTTTACTCGTGCCTAAATAACGACTATCGCCATGTGTCGGTATAAACCAAAAAATTTTCATCGTAACCCCTGCTTGTAAGCTCAAAAATTGATTAAGATAACTCGCCTTTTGTCGTTGGCGGTTTATCGGTAGCCATAAGCTTAAAACAAATATCGCTCAATAAAAAATAACAAAAACTGCTTTGGTTAGCACAAAAAATACTTAATAATTTTGCTGCTAACCCTATCAATTTAATCGCTAAAGCAGTGACATAAAAAAAGCTTTACAGTTTTCACCACAAAGCGTTTTATCGTCAAATGAATTGATATCAACATCAGATAAACAAGCCCAAATCTTAAAAATAGCACAGCAAGCGAGACAACAAGCGAATTTGACGCGTATTACATCGGATGTAGCAGATGATAAGTTTTTCAAACTTGCTTATCAGGATTTAGCGTTAGCTGCTAGGTTGTATGGCATCATGCATTGTTGCTTGGGTTAACGTAGGGTTACACAAGGCTAAAAACTGATAGCCAAATCCTCGTAAAAAATGCCCTTGTCGCACCGCTAGCAAGGTGGTATTTTGATGAAATAACGGCTCGCAATTGAGTAATGTTAACTGGGTGTCTTTATTGGGATTAAACGCCATATCCGCGATAATACCAATGCCCATTCCAAACTCCACATAAGTTTTTATCACATCAGAATCCAACGCCGTCATCACGATATCAGGCTGTAATTCTGCTTTGGCGAACGCTTCATCAATCATCGTTCGCCCGGTATGGCCACTAATGTAAGTGATAATCGGATAATGGGCTATGTCGGCAAGCGTTACCTGTTCAAGCTGGGTTAGCGGATGGTTTGGCGGCACCACAATCGCATGATACCAGTGATAATAAGAAAAAGTCACAAGCTCGCTATAGCTTGACAAGGCTTCGGTGGCAATGCCAATATCCGCTCGTCCATCAAGTAGCATTGCCGCAATTTCTGGCGGTGCGGCTTGTAGCAATCGCAAATGCACCTTAGGAAAAAGCTGTTTAAACGCTTGCACAACGGGCGGCAAAATATAACGAGACTGGGTATGGGTGGCTGCGATGGTCAATTCGCCTTTATCTTGGCTGGTATATTGTTCAGCCAAGGTTTTGATATTGTTGGCATCATGTAGCATCCGCTCTACAATCACCAATAACTCTTTACCCGGTTCGGTCAAACCTAATAGCCGTTTACCCTTACGCACAAACAGCCCGACGCCAAGCTCATCTTCTAAGTCTTTGATATGTTTGGACACACCCGATTGTGAGGTAAATAATGCATTGCCTACTTCGGTCAAGTTATAGTCACAGCGTACCGTTTCTCGAATAATACGAAGTTGTTGAAAGTTCATAGTCTGTTGCCCCAAATAATCCGATAATGAATAAAATTAGTGTAAGCCGAGCGGCCTAGGACAACAAACGCCTATCAAACAAATTAATATTCCAAAATTACATATATCAATCACACAAAAAACAAAATTTGAATAACCCAAGCAGTTTGTTGCTCGGGTTGTATTTACTCATACTGAGCTGGTGATGTCAGCTAATACACACTAAGGCATGCGCTCTTTAGGCGACGGATGGATGGTTTTTAGGGGATGATTGAGTAGTTTGCGGGTGTAGTCTGGCTTCGGCACTCGATAAATCTGGCACTGCCACAGAGGGTAATATTTCGGCTTGTTCGACTTGTTTATTAATGCCTAATTGCTGATTGGCTTGCGCTGATTTTTCTTTAATGGCTTGGGCGCGTCGGCCTTTGGCGGGTGCCCACTCAAGTATCGGTAACGCGCGCGCCACCGCTAATACGATACGGTCACGCAACTGTTGGCTTGAGACGGTGTATTCTGGGGTAAAGTCTTTATCCGTCGCATACACGCCTATTGGCAATGTCTGCGCTTGGAAAAAACTAAACAATGGGCGCAGTTGGTGCTCTAGTACCAGTGCATGACGCTCGCTACCACCCGACGCTGCCAATAATACCGGCACATCCACAAGCGCGGTTTGCTCCACAAAGTCAAATAAGTGTTTAAACAATCCGGTAAAAGACGCGCGATACACTGGCGTTCCTACAATCAAGGCGTCCGCCGCCTCAATCGCTGCCAAGTCGTTTTGCACACGTTCTGGCAGTTGGTTACGATAAATCGCCCCACTGAGTAAAGGCCCGATTTCACTCAGCTTGATAAAATGCACGTTGATGGGCGTGGCTTGTGCCAACTCATCTACAATATTTTGCACCAGACTTTCGGTTTTTGATGGTGTGTTGAGCCCACCCGATACCGCAACGATATTGAGTGGCATGGCTGGATTTGGTTGATTTGTGAAATTTTGAGTGATAGACATCTTTGTTCCTTAATTTAATGTAATCAGATGAATCGATGACATGTCGATAACCTCATTAAACAAAAAATTAAGCCGCTTGTGAAACAACAATATCTGCATTATTTAGCTGATTTTTTGCTATATCAAATTTGCCATATCAAAGTGGTAAATCTGCAGAGCTACAATTGGCGTTTATCGACCCATTGAGCCAAACTATCGCCTGTGGCTTGCACCAACATCACCAATGTCACCAAAACCACAATGACTGATACCATCATTTGCACATCAAAGCGCTGATAGCCATAACGATAGGCAATATCGCCCAAGCCCCCCGCCCCAATCGCGCCAGCAATGGCAGACGAATTAATCATGGTGACAATCGTCACGGTAAACCCGGCAATAATGCCAGGCAATGCTTCGGGCAATAAGACATACCGAATAATCTGTGTACGGTTGCAGCCAATCGCTTGTGCCGCTTCTATGAGCCCTGGGTCAACTTCACGCAGACTCACTTCGGCAATTCGAGCAAAAAAAGGGGTCGCTGCTAAGGTTAACGGCACCACGGCTGCCCACACACCATAGCTTGTACCGACAATCATTCGAGTGGCTGGAATAATAGCCACCATCAATATCAAAAAGGGAATAGCACGCACGATGTTCACCGACCAACCCAAACTTAGATTGGTCAAAAATGACGGGGCAATACCTTGCTCGCTTGAATTGACCAATACCAATGCGATCGGTAACCCCAATAAAAACGCTAAAATCGCTGATACGCCAACCATAATCAGCGTATCAATCAACCCCGTCAGTAACAATTCAAGCATAACCGATTAACTCCACATGCAAAATTTGATTTCCCAAGCGATGCGCCAACTGGGCGACATCTAAACCCGTGGTTGCGACGCCAACGACGATATTGCCTACCAAGTAGCCTTGAATGGTATCCACTTGACTTTGATACAAAGAGACGGGCGCTTCAAATTGCGCAAAAATTGCTTTTAAATCAGGCGCAGATTTTACTGGGGCAACGTATCTTAGGTTGAGCAAGGTATGAGTGGCATTGTGCTTGTCGGTGAGTTTATCCTCACCCAAATCAATGGATGACTGATTATAGCCTAGTAATTCTTGGGTCATGGTGTGCATGGGTGAGGCAAATACTTTCCACACCGGTCCTGTTTCAACGATTTGCCCTTGGTTAATGACAATCACTTGGTCGCAAATATCTCGAATGACTTGCATTTCATGGGTAATGAGCACAATGGTAATGCCAAGTTTTTTATTAATTTGCTTGAGTAACTGCAAAATTAACTGGGTACTTTCTGGGTCTAGTGCTGATGTGGCTTCATCACACAATAAAATTTTGGGTTCATTCACGAGCGCCCGCGCAATGCCTACCCGCTGTTTTTGACCGCCTGATAGCTGGGAAGGATACATCAATGCTTTATCACTGAGACCCACCATCTCTAGCACTTGCGCCACACGTTTATTGATATCAGCCTGACTTACTTTGGCGACTTTTAGGGGCAAGGCGACGTTGTCTTGTACCGTTTTACTCGACAGCAGATTAAAATGCTGAAAAATCATACCAATGCCTTGTCGCAGCTGTCGCAGCTGTGTTTGGTTCAGCGCTGCCACATTGTTATCATCGATATAAACATGACCATCACTAATCGACTCCAAGCCGTTGATAATGCGTAACAACGATGATTTGCCCGCCCCGCTTTTACCGATAATACCCAGAATTTTGCCTGTTGGCACCTCAAGTGAGATATCTTTTAGTGCATGAATCGCTTGCGCTTGTCCTTGATAAAACTTATTGACCTTATCGATTCGGATATAGGGAGGTGATGAATGACTGTCATCTTGGGTAATATGAGTAAACGACTGCATAGCATGATCCTTTGTAATTGTTATGGCTAAAACTTGTTAACGCATTACGAGGTCCAACCTGGAAACCAAAGTTTCCCCCCGATTTCTTTGTCAAGCACTTGTTTTACGTTAGGGGAAGTTTGATAAATGTGAATAAATTTTTTCAGCTGTTCGGCTCGTTCAGGATTTTTTTGGGCAAAATCATCCCGGGTGACAAATAAAATCGCATAGCGGTTGTTGGTGGTATCATCAAGGATTAAGGCTTGATTGGGGTCAATGGTTTTGGCTAAGCGCAAATAATGCGGGTAGCTAAACACCAAATCAGCATCATCAACCGCTCTTGCGGTCTGCGGGCCTTCGACTTCAACAAATTGCAATTGTTTTGGATTGCTGCTGATATCGCTTAAGTTAGACAGAAAATTATTTGGGTCTTTTAGCCCAATTAATTTTGCCTGTTGCAGCAGTAGTAGCGCTCGCCCTTGATTAACAGGGTCATTTGGCACCACCACACGGGCACGCGTTGGCAGTGCCGCTAGGCTTTGGTATTTTTTAGAATACAAACCGACATGGGTGGCAACCCCTTTCCCCAAAGCCGATAGCTTATACTCTGGATGCTGTTTGAGTGCATTGGTTAAAAACGGCTGATGTTGAAAATAATTGGCATCGATGTCGCCACTGTTAAGTGTTACATTTGGGGTATTCCAATCCGTAAACTCGACCAATTTGACGTTGATACCTTGCTGTTTTGCCGCCGCGACTGCTTCTTTAAGTGGATTGGCAAAAGGCGGGCTAATACCGATGGTTAACGGATTGTCTTTGGTGACGTTTGATGCTTGGCTTTTATTGTAAAATGCCCAGCCGCTCAGTAACACCAAGACAGCAATGATAGTTACCCCTAAAACAGTAGCACGATGTTTTGCTGCGATTGCCATAATAGCTCCTTAAAAATGATGGTTTAAAAATAGCTGCTTAGAAATAGCTGCTTAAAACATAAAAAACTGATAACGCTGAAAAAAGTCCTCTAAACAAGCCCTTAACATCGAAAGCTTTGCACTGGGTGTGAGCTGGGTAATCGCTCACCTTTGCCAATGAGCTTGTGGCGTAGACTGCCTTGTTTGTATTCGGTTTTGAAGCGTCCACGACGTTGTAGCTCAGGAATGACATACTGGATAAAGTCCTCGTAAGACTCAGGCGTGACCGTGCGAGTGACGTTAAAACCATCAATTCCTGTCTCGTCCACCCAGGTCAACAACGCCTCAGCCACTTCGCGCCCATCACCCACGATTAGCGGATAGCGTCCCCCTAACCGATGCTCGGCTATCAGCTGCGCTTTGGTAACCTGCTGCCGAAAGCGCTGGTTCACCGACGCAATGCTATTGGTTTGTTGGTAGGCAATCACCTCATCATCGGCATACTGTGATAAATCAATCCCCACCGAACTTGAGTAATGTGCCAATCCTGCCTCGCTACTTGCATAGCCTTCATACTCTGCCAGTTTTGCTTGGGCAAGGTCGTGACGCTCGTCAGTCACTACCGTTATCCCCATCAGCACTTTGATGTCATTGGGATTGCGACCTTGTGCTTTTGCCAACTGGCGAATCGTCTCCACCTGCCGTTTAATCGCTGATTTTTCGCCACCCCCAATAAAAATCGCCTCCGCGTGCTGGGTAGCAAATGCCAAACCTTTGGCTGATGCCCCTGCTTGAAATAACACCGGCGTGCGCTGAATAGACGGCATCACTTGAAAAACGCCGTCACTTTGGTAAAAACGTCCTTGATGGTGAATCGCTTTTACCTTGGCAGGGTCAGTAAAAATTCGCGCCTGTTTGTCTATTTTGACTGCATCGTTTTGCCATGAGCCTTCCCAAAACTGGTAGCACAACTGCAAAAACTCGTCCGCTTGCTCATAACGTAAATCATGCGCCTTTAGCCCTTGATTACCAATCAATCGCTCAGCGCTGTCCAAATACCCTGTCACGATATTCCATCCCAAACGACCTTGGGTTAAGTGATCTAGACTCGCCATACGTCTAGCAAATTGATAAGGCGTCTCATAACTTAAATTTACAGTGATACCAAAGCCCAAATGCTCGGTCACCGACGCCATGGCAGACACCAAGGTGGTCGGGTCATGGCTTGGCAATTGCACCGACTCTTTAAGCGTCACATCAATGTTATGTTGATAAACGTCATAACAGCCTGTGATATCCGCCAAAAACAACCCATCAAATAACCCTTGCTCCAAGGTTTTTGCCAAGCCTGTCCAATAGCTAAGTTCGTTGAATCGATAAGATTCATCCCTTGGGTGCGTCCACAAACCATGATTGATATGCCCAGCGCAATTCATATCAAAGGCGTTTAGAATAATCGGCTTTGGCGGGTTATTTTCTTTTTTTACCGTCTCACCCATCACAACGTCCCTCGCCGTGGCGGTAATACCCCATTGAGTGCATAATTGGCAATAAAGTAGTATTTCCACCGTGCCGCATCGTGCAAGGTATGCACCCGTGCGTTTCGCCAATACAGGTCTAGCCCTTTGTCACGTTGGCTACCGCGACTGCCTGCCAGCTCAATGAGTTGTGAGGAGGTTTTTAATGCCACTTCAGTGCTTAACGCACGCACTGCCGCGACCGCCAATGACGCTTGGGCAATATTTTGCTCATTGGGGGTTGGACGAGCGGCATCGATGGTTTGGGCAGCGTGTTTGAGCAACACCTCCACCGCTCGCACATCTGCCGCACTGCGCCCAATTTGCAATAGCGTGAGTGGGTCATCGGTGGCTTTATCCACGCCCGAATCAATCCAAGGACGAGCTTGCCGCACTTGTACCAAGGTTTCATCAAACGCCCCACGTGCAATACCCGTCTCAATGGCGGCGTGCAACAGCTGGGCAAACGGCCCGCAAACCGTTGGATTTTGATAGGCTGTATCCAAAGCAATGACATCGTCTTTATCCACAAAAACTTGGTCAAATAATACCGTGCCTGAGCCTGTGGTACGTTGACCAAAACTTTGCCAATCATCAATCAGCGTGAGACCTTTGGCGTCTCGCTGCACAAATGCCAAAAATTCGCGTTCGTTGTCATCTTTTACCAAAGTCGGAATACGGTGTGCAAACAGACTGCCTGTGCAGTAGAATTTTTCGCCATTGATTAGATAACCGCCTGGCGTTGAGGTGAATTTGGTGGTTTTATCAACGGCATTTTTGGGCTTAAACTCAGCCAACGCATTGCCTAGCCTCGCCCCTTGTAATACCTCAGCAAAAATGCGTTGCTGCTGGGCTTCTGTCCCCGTGTTTTTTAATACTTCTAACGCATAGTAATGATTTTGCGGAATTTGCCCAATCGCCCCATCTGCACCACTCAACAGCGCAATGATTTGAGCGACTGTCCAACTTGATACATCAGCGCCGCCAAAGCGTTTTGGCACGGTGATTGCCCATAACCCTGATTGGCTCAAGCTTTCAATTTCTGCAAAGGGTAATAGCCGCTCTCGGTCTCGTTTTATACGCGCTTGTTTAAACGATTGGGCAAGCTGATAGGCGATTTCTAATGCTTCGTTGTCCGACTTGATGATATGGGCGACGGGCGTAGGTTTGACTAGCGAAGCTTGAGCGTCCGTTACTGGACGGGTGATGGTATCTGACATGGTGTTTTCCTTACTTTCTAAATCCAAGCATGACGGTTGGGCAATTTGTGATTTAAGTAATAATCGCCCAATGCGTGTAACTTCCAGCGCACTGGGTCATGCAAAGTATGCACGCGGGCATTTCGCCAATGCTGATCCAAGCCATGCTCGCTAAGTGATGAACGACTACCGCCAATTTCAAACAGTTTTTCAGAAATCGTGAGAGCGGCGTCATTGGCATATACTTTGGCTTCTGCTACTTTGATAGACGCGAGTGCTGCCTCTTCTGCGGTGACAAAATCCAATCTATCCAGCGCATCCAAATAATCAGCCGCTTCTTGCAGTAATAGGATAGCCGCATCCAAGCGTACTTTTAACTTTCCCACTACTTGTAGCAAATACGGCTCAAAGCGCGCAGCTTCGACTTTGGCATCGACAATGGGACGGGCTTTTTTTGCCACGGCTAAGGTGTCTTCAAACGCCCCTTCTGCAATCCCGACATCAATCGCCGCTTGTATCAGCTGAGAATAAGCCCCTCGATAGGTCGGTGCATCGCTAAGCAAGCGCTCATCAAAAATTAGCTCAGGTAGGACTTTGACTTGGTTAAGTTTGACCGTGCCGCTTGAGGTGGTACGCAGGCCAAAACCATCCCAATCATCTACTACCTCAACGCCCGTTGCGGTTTTATCAATAATGGTAAGTACCACATGACCTTCAGGGTGTAAGGCTTTAATCGCCAAGTAATCGGCAAAACTGCTGCCTGTTGAATAGAATTTTTCCCCGTTAAGATAGTAACCACTTTTAGCAATGGTCAATGTCGTCGCCAAGGTTTTGCTGTCTTTGGTGTCACGTTCTGGCCCGCCATTGGCTAAGCGACTGCCTGACAAAATCTCGCCAAAAATAAAACGTTTTTGACTGTCATTGCCGATGATGTTGATGATATTGAGTAGGCTGATTTGATTTTGTGGAATCAATCCAATATTGGCATCGGCTTTGCTCAAAATGCGAAAGACGTCTGCCAAGGTGCGATTTGACACTTCGGCGCCGCCATATTGTTTGGGAATACGTATGCCGCCAAGCCCGGTTTGGCTAAATAAGTCCATCACTGCAAAAGGCAATTGTCGCTGTTGGTCGCGCTCGTCACGCTTGATGAGGGCAAAATCCGCCACTTGCTTGGCAGCTTGAATGGCTTGCTCATCAGTGACAATGCGTTGCGCTTTGGCATATTTATCAAGTGGCTGATTAAAATCCGTCATGCTAATTCCTTACCGCTAAATGCTTGAATAAGGCATCATGGTAAAGATTTTTTTTCGCAAAGATAACCAAGATATTTTGCTATCTATAGCAAGAAATATGATGAACAACATGTCATTTAATTGATTGGGTAAACATAAAAAAAGCCCATTAATTTTTTAATGGGCTTAGACCAACAGGTAAATTGTTGGATAAATTTCAAATTAATAACAAAGCTAATTTATCGCCATAGGTTTTTTCAAACCATCAAAAATATCCCCACTGTCGGTGATAATTTACTGTCAGCTGATATTGATTTTCATCAATACCCGCTGCTTTGAGGGCTTTTTTTAACTCCCACGTATCAAAGACGGCTTGGGAGCAATGATTGCTAAAGCCAAATTGCGCTAACACTGTCTTTGGTAATGGGATTTGACTTTTGATAGTGGTTGATTGGGTGATCATAAATTTATCCAATAGTTTGCAAACACATGGTTAGAGAGCCAATAGCCCAGCGGTAGATTGACCAAAACACCCGCTGTAAACGCAAGTACAGGTTTAATGCCCACGCTTGCCAATGCTTTAAATCGCGTTGTCATACCAATTGATAAAAACGTTAAGGTAAAAAACCAACCGCGATAGTCTTTAATAAGACCTAATGCTTGTTTATTAAAGGCTTCAGCGTTGGGTGCAATCAGTACAAATAAGGTAGTGATGATTGAGGCAATAAAAAAACCGATAATAAATTTAGGAAATCGACGCCAAATCTCTGATTTATCAATTCGCTCGTTCGTTGAAGCACGCTCCCAGACAGTGACTGATAAATAAGCTGCCAAAAATGCCCATAATCCAACAAACATATCTCGGCCTACCACTTTCATTAATGTAAAAGCTTGGGTAGCAGACTCATTACCAATCGCTTCAACTGCTGCAAAGCCAGCAGCATCTGCAAATTCAGACGTTCCAATCCAAGCACCGGCAATCGCAGGTGGCAAATCCAACAACTTACAAGCAAATGGCAGCGCAAAAATCATAATTACCGCCCACACAATCACCAACGAAATTGACGCCGCCACATGCTCATGCTTGGCTCTACAGGCACCGCCAATGGCAATCGACGCTGACACCCCACACACCGAGCCACCTGCCCCAAGGGTCGCTGCAAATCGGTTATCAAGCTTGAACACTTTTGTTGCTACGAAATAAATGGTAGAAAAAGTCACAACCGAAACAATTAAGGCTTGTACGATGGCGGCCGGACCCGCTTTTAAAATCGTAGTGAAGGGTAAGGTTGCCCCCATTAAAATAATGCCAATTTTGACATAGTATTCGGTTCTCAGCACTTCCTTTAATTTATCAGCAATTGAGGTAAAATTGCCAAGTAACAGACCAATGAACAAGGCTACTAAAGGACTTTCTAGTTGCCATGCTTTGACGACCTTATTACTGCTTAAAATCAAAACGCCCGCCGCCATCAAAAACAATAAGATAAATTTGGCTAAAAATGGGGGTAATTTTATTTCAGGTTGCGCTGATTTGGCACCCAAAAATAGCAGTAATCCAAAACCAATTCCTAAGCTCAGCAGTCCTAAGATTGAATGGCTAACTAGGTTAAATAACTCACTAAAGTCTGACCAAGGTTTTATTTTGACATTTAAGTTGGCGATAGGTATTTGCAATATATACAAGGTGCAAATCACCACCACAATAAATAGTCCCAACACAACCGACCAATTATCCTCATTTTTCAAAAAATTCATGACCGCACGCTCCTTTCTCCCAGTTTTGATATAACACTTGCATCAAATAAAAAAGGCATTATTTCATAAATTATTGATTACACTTAATAACCATAACTGATATGAATATAATAAATTTTGCTAACAGGCGGTACTGTGACCGCATAATGTTTAGGTGGTTTTTACTGACTGACTTAGCGCCAATAAAAGCGCTGAGCAAAACTTTGACTAGCCTAGACAGAAAAAATCAAATCGATTAAGTTTATCGTTAAAAAAGCCCATTAATTTTTTAATGGGCTTTTGCTCAATAAAGGGTGCTAAAGGGTGGCAAAGAGTGCCAAAAGGTGTCAGTTGCTTGTCATTGAACGATTGACAGACTCAATGCACCGCTAAAATCTTATCCAGCACAATTTGCTCAAATGGCGCAGTTTTAGTCATGTTATTACGGGGATGTGGCAATAAGATTGGCAAATCCAGTCCAATTTTGCCTTGTTCAATTAAAATCACCCTATCAGCCGTGATGACCGCTTCACTGACATCATGGGTCACTAAAATGACCGTAAATCGATGTTCTTGCCATAATTTGACCAATAGTTGCTGCATATCAAGACGGGTTAACGCATCGAGTGCCCCCAATGGCTCATCAAGCAGCAACAGCTGCGGACGATGAATAATCGCTCTAGCCAAAGCCACTCGCTGCTTTTGCCCCCCTGACAATGCCGATGGCCAATCATCCGCCCGCTCTGCCAAGCCGACTTCCGCTAACGCTTTTAACGCTTGCGCTTTCCAGTCTGGCGTTTTTAGCCCAAGCCCCACATTTTCCAGTACCGTTTTCCAAGGTAATAATCGGTCATCTTGGAACATCAGCCGCGTAGATTGTCGCCATGCTTGAGGCGACATTGCTTGATTGGCAATTGACATGGCTGTCAACTCCCCGCTACTCGCCGTTTCTAACTGAGCAAGTAAACGCAGCAACGTGGATTTGCCACAGCCACTGTGCCCGACAATAGCGATAAAATCACCACTTTGAATGTGCAAATCTAGGTCTTTAATGACTTCTCGATTGTCAAATTTTTTGACCACATTTGTTAAGCTTAAAGCCAATCCTGCTGATGTTTTTGATGGCGTTCTGGATGACGCTGACAATGGTGCTGACAATGGCGTTGACATTAGTGTGCTCCTTGTTGGTAAGCGGGGTGCCATTTGAGCCAAACAAACTCAAGCTTTTTGGCAATAAAATCGGCTAAAAACCCTAATAACGCATAAACCAAGATTGAAAACATAATGATATCAATCTGAAAAAATTCGCGAGCGTGCATGGCTAAATACCCAATGCCTGTGGTGGCCGAAATGGTTTCCGCCACAATCAGCGTCAGCCACATAATGCCCAATGAAAAACGCACCCCCACCAAAATACTCGGCAATGCCCCAGGTAAAATCACTTCTTTAAACAATGCCCAACCTGTTAAATCATAGCTTTTTGCCATCTCAACCAGATGTTTATCCACATTACGCACACCATGATAGGTATTCAAATAAATCGGAAAAAATGTGCCAACTGCCACCAAAAAAACCTTTGCCGCTTCATCAATCCCAAACCACACGATGACCAGGGGAATTAATGCCAAGTGTGGAATGTTTCTCAGCATTTGAAAGGTGGTATCCAATAACGTGCGAAATACAGGCAAGGTACTGGTCAATAGTCCAAACCCCAACCCAAACAACCCGCCAATCAACAACCCCGCAAACGCTCGCAGCGCACTAATACCAAGATGCTGCCAAAGCTCACCACTTTTTATGAGTTCATAGCCCGCTTGAAGAACGGCATTGGGTGACGAAATATTTTTAAGGTAAGCCTCAGGCAGTAATTGAAAACTTGCTACCAGTTGCCAAACCGCCAACATAAGTAACGGCAACCACCAACCCCCCGTACGCGCAAATAGGGTTTTAACAGCCTTACGGGTTGACAATGTCTTGACTGGTGCATTCACCCTTATCGGTTTCGTCGGTAGCGGCTTTGATGCCGCTACCACTGAATTATCCGCAATAAAACTTGACGTTTTCATAAACAACCTCTCACTGCAAATTTATCAATGCAACTTTATTAAGGTAACTGTTAAAAGCTTAACTGTCGCCTGTATCGCTTCAAAGTAGTAAGCGCAAGCTAGCGTTATAAAGATTACCTACCCTTTTTTTACTAGCTTTTTACTAGCCATGTTTTTACTAACAATAGGCTTTACTTGGGTGGATACCAGACAATATCTTTTACCTGTATTTGTTTTGGCAGCAATTTATTTTTATAAAAAGTATCCGCTTCTTGCTGCTGCGCCTGAATGATGTCATCGGTGATATAGTTGACACCGTAATTTCTTGATTTCACCGAGGCTAACGCCACGTCAGGTTTTAGATTGGTGACTTTTTGAATCATTTTGCTAAAAGTTACTGGGTCAGCGGTAATCGCTTTATCCGCTTCATCAATGGCTTTGACAATGTCTTTAACCACATCGGGATGTTTTTGAGCAAAATCCGTTGATGCCAAATAAAACGATGTATTATTGGGCTTAAGACCTGTAGCGTCGGTCAAAACTCGCGCTTTTAGCTCAATTTTGGCACTCGATAGATAAGGCTCCCAAACGGTCCAAGCATCCAATTTCCCCGATTCAAAGGCAGCACGGGCATCAGATGGCTGTAAATACTTGACATCTATGTCAGCAAAACTCAATTTGTCACGTTCCAATGCTTTTAGTAACGTATAGTTGGCACTAGAGCCTTTAGTCACCGCCACAGATTTACCTTTTAATTCAGCCACTGACTTTAAGGTTGAATTGGCAGGGACAATGACGGCTTCAGATTGTGGTGAAGGTTTTTCATAGGCAACATACACCAGATTACTACCCGCAGCTTGGGCAAAAATGGGTGGCGTGTCCCCTGTGGTGCCAAAGTCAATATTGTTGGTATTTAGCGCTTCTAGCATCGGCGGTCCCGATTGAAACTGCACCCAATTGACTTTGATGCCGGATTTTTCGAGCGACTTTTCAAGCAGCTTACTTTCACGCAAATACACCAACGCCCCTGAACTTTGTAATCCGATACGCACTTCTTCAAGTGGTTTTGAATCACCGGTCTTAGTGTCATTGGTCTGTGCTTCATTGGTGTTTGCCGCATTGGCAGATTTGGTGGTATTTTGCTGGCAACCTGATACTAGCAAGCTAATACTAAACCCCGAAATAAGTAGAGCAGAAACTTTTTTCATTACAATACCTTATGCAATATTTAGGACAATTTGTCCTTATCCTCAAAATTTTTCATTTTTTTCGATATGAAATGCTATCAAGCGCTATCAAACATCATCGAATGGCGCTATTATTCCACAGAATAATAACAAAGCTTAATAATTATAATTGATAAGAATATAGAGGAATTTGCTAACCGCTTTAATTTTTGTTTATTGATAGCGGAAGGGTATGTGGACAGATAAATGCTATTCTGCGTAGAGAAAAACATAGGGCGCAATCGCTACAGCCAGTGCTGGACCGTTCATTTATTCAGGGTAATAATAGCGGACAAACATTCCTAGATTGTTGTTCGTGTATTTGTAAAATGCGTTATTCTCTTAGTCATGCCGTGAAATAGCTTGCCATAGGATATCAAACAAAGGATCAAAGTCAGCTGTCATCGGTTTGGCAGCGTTTCTTAACACGTGCATCAGCCCCAATCGGGTGATAAACCCCATAAACACATCTAATAAGGTTTTAAGCGAGACATTTTGATTAAGCTCCCCACGCTGCTGCCCATCCGACAACACTTGCAAAAAAGCTTCCATCAAATCCTTGTTTTCATAAATGGCAATATGTTGATAGTGGGAGACAGGAATCGCTGTAGAAAAAAACAATACCGCATCAGGATTGTGGTCAACAAAATCAAACATCACCCATAGCGTCTTACGCAGCCGGTCTTTGACACTATCAATACCGCTCAAATGGTCAATCATTCGAGCGGCTAGGCGACTAAGCACTCGATCTAAAATCACATAAATCAGCGTGTTTTTATCGCCAAAATATTTATACAAGGTCTGCAGTGACACGTTCGCGTGTTTTGCAATTGACTGCATAGTCACACTATCCGCAGCGACCTCACTCTCACCACTGGCATACAGTGTAATCACACTTTTTTCGATTTTATCTAAGGTTGCAGGTCGTATCTGCGCAAGTAAGGTTAAATCACCCATTGTATTACTAGGACGTCCAAGCGTCATTGGCTTTTTCAACGCAGTCATAACATTCTCTATTTAGATATTTAAAAAATAGTAATATAGGTTACCATATCTGCAGACAATATTGTTCTCATTTTTTATCTTTGTTATGATGGCGGCATCATTTGGCTATTTAATCATAATCTTAGGGTTTTTATTTAGTATTACATTGGTAATATAAATTACCTTTATAATATAATTTAAGGATAAATAACTATAAATAGCCGAGCAATTTTTTAAGGTAGTAATTAATATTACTATTATAACGGTTTAATTAATCTCTCAATAACGAACGAGGAATCAAGGATGATCAACCATTTTGAATCAAGCTGGATGAACGAAGAAGTCGCCATGCTAGAAGATACTGCCAAGAAGTTTTTTCAAACTTGGATCGATAAAGACATCGAGTGGCGAAAAAACGGCATGATGGATAAAGAAGCATGGCTTGAAGCAGGCTCGATGGGCTTTTTATGTGCATCGATGCCTGAAGAGTATGGCGGTGCCGGTGGCGACTTTCGTCATGAAGCGGCATTGATTTATGCCCAAGCCGATGCGGCCTTGAGCGGATTTGGTGGCTTTTTGCATTCAGGTATTGTGGCACCTTATATCTTGCATCATGGCAGTGAACAGCAAAAACAGCGTTGGTTACCAAAAATGGCAACGGGCGAATTGGTTGGTGCGATTGCGATGACCGAGCCAGGGACGGGGTCAGATTTACAAGCTATCAAAACCTATGCCGTTAAAGACGGTGATGACTACATTTTAAATGGTTCTAAAACTTTTATCACCAATGGTCAGTTGGCCAACCTAATTATCGTCGCTTGTAAAACCGACCGCGAAAAAGGCGCTCAAGGGGTATCTCTCTTGGTGTTAGAAACCGATGGTTTAGCAGGCTTTGAGCGGGGTCGCAACTTAGAGAAAATCGGTTTATCGTCACAAGATACCTCAGAGTTGTTCTTCAATAATGTGCGTGTCCCACAAAAAAACTTATTGGGCAGTGTGGAGGGCATGGGCTTTATTCAGTTGATGCAAGAGTTGCCACAAGAACGCTTAATCATTGCTTTAGCGGCGGCCGGGGCGATTAAGAAATCGATTGAGCTTACCATCGAATATACCAAAGAACGCCACGCCTTTAACAAGCCTGTGTGGTCATTTCAAAATACCCGATTTAAACTTGCCGAATGTAATGCGGACTACCTTGCCGTCAGGGCGATGTGTGATGCGGCACTCGAGGCCCATCTTAACAAAAAACTGACCGTACAACATGCCGCTCTATTAAAAGCCTTTACCACGGATAAACAAGCCAAAGTCACGGATGAATGCTTACAGCTATTTGGTGGCTATGGTTATATGCTGGAGTATCCGATTGCCCGATTATATGCTGATGCCCGAGTGCAAAAAATCTATGGCGGTACCAATGAAATCATGAAAGAGTTGGCGTCTCGTTTTATGTAACTCATCGTTTTATATGGCTGCGCCACTTTTTAGCTAGCCTAGATATTAGTATCAGATATTAGTATCAGATATTAGGATTAGCCATTAGCAATTGACAAATTTTAATCATGATTAAGGAAAATCAAATGAGTAATACCGCTTATATTTATGATGCTATCCGCACGCCGCGTGGCAAAGGCAAATCCGATGGCAGCTTGCACCAAGTCGCTCCAATTTGGTTAATCAGAGAACTGCTGACAAATTTACAGTCGCGCAATCAGTTGGACACGCAGTTGGTGGATGATGTGGTACTAGGTTGTGTCACCCCTGTTGGTGAGCAAGGCTCGGATATCGCCCGAATTGCGGTAATTGATGCCGGTTGGGCAGAATCGGTGGCAGGCGTTACCCTATCACGGTTTTGTGCATCAGGGTTAGAGTCGATTAATTTAGCCGCAAGCAAAATCATGTCGGGCATGGAAGATATGGTGGTGGCAGGTGGCGTGGAGTCTATGAGCCGTGTCAAAATGGGGTTAGACGGTGGGGCTTGGTATATGGACCCACGCGTCAATACCGCCACCGGCTTTGCCCCACAAGGCATCGGCGCTGATACGATTGCGACGTTAGAAGGGTTTAGTCGCAGTGATGTTGATGCATATGCCACCGAGTCTCATCGCAGAGCCCAGCAGGCTTCTGAGCAAGGGTATTTTGCTAAATCGATTATTCCTGTTAAAGATATCAATGGTCTGATGATTTTAGACCATGACGAAACCATACGCGCTGATACCAGCGTTGAACGCTTGGCAGAATTAAAGCCCTCGTTTGCCATGCCAGGAAAAATGGGCTTTGATAAAGTGGTCTTAGATAAATATGCCACGATTGAAAAAATTAACCATGTGCACCATGCCGGTAACTCATCAGGTATCGTTGACGGGGCCGCGTTATGTCTGCTTGGTAGTCAATCAGCGGGACAAGCGGCGAATTTAAAACCCCGCGCCAAAGTCACGATGGCGGCAGTGGTGGGGTCAGAACCGACGATAATGCTAACAGGTCCGACACTAGCCGCAAGAAAAGCCTTAGCCCGGGCGAATATGCAGGTGTCTGATATTGACCAATGGGAAATTAACGAAGCGTTTGCAGCGGTGCCAATGAAAACGGCAAAAGATTTAGGGCTTAATATGGATATCGTGAATGTCAACGGTGGTGCGATTGCTATGGGACATCCATTAGGCGCAACAGGAGCAATTTTGATTAACACTTTGTTAGATGAATTGGAGCGTCGTGATTTGACCACTGGACTTGCGACCTTATGTGTCGGTGGCGGTATGGGTATTGCCACGATTATTGAACGTGTTTAAGTCGCCTATTTAATTGAATTAAAAAACTGAAGAAAAAAGGATGTTTCTATGACCAGTCTTACCAGCCAAGCGGCGAATCAATTGGCCAATTTTTCTGCCACTGACGACGATAATATTGTCATTTTGACCATTCAACAATCTCGCAAAATGAATGTGCTTGATGAGCATTTTAGCAATGATTTAGAAAAAATCGCTCAAAGTTTTATTGAAGACAAAGACAGCAAAGGGCTTATCATCACCAGCGATAAAGATAGCTTTATCGTGGGTGCCGATATCGACCAATTTGCCAATATCCAATCCCCCAAGCAAGCTTTTGATTTTGTGGAACATTTCAAAAAGGTGTTACGCAGCCTTGAAACCTGCGGTAAACCTGTCGTCGCTGCATTAACCGGCACTGCCTTAGGTGGCGGGCTTGAAGTAGCGTTGGGCTGTCATTATCGCATTGCCGTTGACCAACCGAATGCCAAATATGGCCTGCCTGAAGTCAAATTGGGCTTATTACCTGGGGGCGGTGGTACGCAGCGTTTAATGCGTCTTGTCGGTATGCAAAAAGCGTTAGAGTTGATGACCCAAGGCACTAAGCTTACCACCCAAGCCGCTCATCAGCTTGGCATTATCGATGCGGTAGTTACTGATAAAACGGCACTGATTGAACAAGCCAAACAGTGGATTCATGAGCATCCAACCGCTCAGCAGCCTTGGGATGCCAAAGGCTTTAAAATCCCTCAAGGTAACGCCTTAACCCCGCAAAATGCCCAAATGCTGAGCATTGCCCCTGCGATGGCAAATCAAAAATCGCATGGCAACTACCCTGCCATTACCCACATTTTATCATGTGTGTTTGAAGGTAGCTTAGTGGATATCGATACAGCGCTGGCGCTTGAATCCCGCTATTTTGTCGCCTGTGCCATGTCACAAGTGTCAAAAAATATGATTGGCACGCTTTGGCACCAACTCAACAGCATCAACAAGGGCCAATCTCGTCCAAAATCTATCCCGCCATACCAAACCAAAAAAGTCGGTGTGTTGGGCGCAGGGATGATGGGTGCTGGTATTGCCTATGTCTCTGCTAAGGCAGGCATTGACGTGGTATTGCTAGATACCACGATTGAAAATGCGGATAAAGGCAAAACGTATTCAGAAAACTTGCTGAATAAAGCGATTGCCAAAGGCAGAAGCAATGATAGCAAAAAACAATCCTTACTGGATAAAATTCAAACCACCACGGATTATGCAGATTTAGCGGATTGTGACTTGGTGATTGAAGCGGTGTTTGAAGACCGTGATATTAAAGCCAAGTGTACCCAGCAAACAGAAGCAGTCACCGCTAGCGATGCGATTTTTGCGTCAAATACCTCAACCTTGCCAATTACCGGTTTAGCCAAAGCGAGTGGCCGTCCTAAGCAATTTATCGGGTTACACTTTTTCTCACCTGTCGATAAAATGCCGCTTGTTGAAATCATTATGGGCGAGCAAACCGATGAAACTACGTTAGCCAAAGCCTTTGATTATGTGTTACAAATTGGCAAAACGCCGATTGTGGTCAATGATAGCCGTGGTTTTTATACGTCTCGTGTGTTTGCCACCTATATCACCGAAGGCTCTGCCATGCTCTCTGAGGGCGTCCATCCCCGTCTGATTGAGGTAGCTGGTATCAAATCAGGTATGCCTGTCGGACCGCTGGCACTGCAAGACGAGGTGTCTTTAGGTCTGATGCTGCATATTAATGAGCAAACCAAAAAAGATTTACAAAAAGAAGGCAAGGAAATGCCCCATCACCCCGCCGATAGCGTGGTCGAGCTGATGGGCAAAACCCACGGGCGTTTGGGTAAAAAAGTCGGCAAAGGGTTTTATGACTACCCAGAGGGTGGTGAAAAACAACTGTGGTCCGGGCTATCAAACTTATTCCCCGTCGCAGACACGCAGCCTACTCAGCAAGAGCTTATTGACCGTTTTATGTTTATCCAAGCCAATGAAACCGCCCGTTGTTATGAAGAAAACGTGATTAATTCAATCGCAGATGCCAATATCGGCTCTATCTTTGGCTGGGGATTTGCCCCGCATCATGGGGGTACCTTGCAGTTTATTAATGCCTATGGCGTTGATAATTTTGTCGCACGCAGTCAACAACTTGCCGAGCGTTATGGTGAGCGCTTTGCCCCTGCCCAAGTTTTAGTAGCTATGGCAAAAGCGCATAAGGAGTTTGTTAATGAATGACGCCATAGCCGCACTGGGTATAGCTGACTGCTTA
The DNA here is from genome assembly GCF_032017425.1 of Moraxella sp. CTOTU47618. Lineage (NCBI taxonomy): Bacteria > Pseudomonadati > Pseudomonadota > Gammaproteobacteria > Moraxellales > Moraxellaceae > Moraxella > Moraxella sp. CTOTU47618. Next base: position 148,457 of record NZ_DALZPW010000005.1, read on the forward strand.
ACAGGGCTAAAAGTTATTGACTTATCACGCAACTTGCCGGGTCCATTTGCCACACGACTGCTCGCTGATTTGGGGGCAGATGTGATCAAGTATGAACCCAAGTCAGGTGACCCTGCACGGGCGTTGGGCAATTTGTTTGATGCTTTAAATCATGGCAAAGCTTGTCACAAAATGGACTTCAAACACCCCGATGATATTGCTAAGCTTAAAAGCGACATTGCCACTGCTGATGTGATGATTGATAGTTTCCGCCCCAACGTATTAGAAGGCATGGGACTTTCGCCACAGGCACTGCTTGCGGAAAACCCAAAGCTGGTGATTGTTTCCATCACTGGCTATGGTACGACGCCCAACTGGGCGGATAAAGCCGGGCACGATATCAACTTTATGGCAATGAGTGGCGTACTTGACCAACTCAAAACCGCATCGGGTGAACAAGCCATGCCCAATGTGCAATTTGCCGACTTGGCTGGCGGGAGTGACACGGCGGTCATCGCTTTATTAGCGGCCGTTGTCAATGCCAAGCTAACTGGCAAAGGTCGCCATATCATCACCAGCATGACCCATAGTTTATACAACCATTTGGTGATGCCAAAAGCGACGGGGAAATTTGTCAAAGCATTAACCCAGGTAACACCGACGCCTGAGCAGGATTTTTTAGGCGGCGTGCTGCCATGTTACCGGCTATATCAGACACAAGACGGTCGTTATATGGCAGTCGGCTCGCTTGAGCTAAAGTTTTGGCAAGGCTTGTGTCAAGCGTTAGATGTTAATGAACATGCGGCTAGCCATTGGCAAATGGGCGTACTGCCTACTCATCCGCAGAGCCAAGCCGCTGCCCAAGCGATTGCCCAAAAATTTGCCTCGCAGCCACTTAGCCACTGGCAGCACTACTTTACCCAATTTGATGTGTGCGTGACGCCTATTTTAACCTTGGCAGAAGCCGCCTGTCATGAACTATTTGCTAATCAAGATGAGTATGGTAATGTTAAGCCTTGGTGTGATAATGATTGCAACTAGGCTATTCATTTGCGTCACTATCAACTCAAGGCACAGTAATTGATAGCAATCAAAAAGCGCGGCAATACGCGCACCCTAATAGGCCCATGAAAAAAACCTTTCAAGGGCCTATTAGCCTATTTTCTAAGGACAGAAAAAGGATAACAACATGGAAAATTTTTGGACAAAATTTTATGACCCTGCCACCGCCGCACACATTCCCGCTTTAACAGATCAATCGTTAATAGAATTTTTTGATGATCGTTTAACGGCCTTTGCCTCACGAGAATTCACCAGCAATATAGAGCGAGCGATCAGCTACAAAGAAGTGGATAACGTCGCACGCCTTGTCAGCCGCTGGCTACAATCCCAATCCTTGGGCCCAAATGCCAGTGTCGCTATCATGCTGCCTAACGTACAAGCGTATTTACCGGTCATGATAGGTGCGATTCGCTCAGGGTATGTTTTGACGCCGATTAATCCGCTACATACAGCTCGTGAATTAGAGTTTCAGTTGATTGATGCCAATACCGAAGTTATTTTTATTTTAGAAAATTTTGCTCACACTTTACAAAAAATCATTGATAAAACCCCAGTGAAAAAAGTCGTGATTATCCGTTTAGGGGACTTGTTAGGATTAAAGGGTAAAATAGTCGATATCGCTGTAAAATATGTCAAGAAAATGGTAGCGCCTTACCAAATTGACAAAAAGTATCAGCCATTACGATTGGGTCAAGTGATGAAAATCGCTAAATCCATGCCTTACCAAAAGCCATCCAAATCACTTGATGATGTTGCCTTTATCCAATACACCGGCGGCACCACTGGCAGACCCAAAGGCATCTTGCTGACCCATCGAAATATTTTGACAGCAGTTGAGCAATACTATCAGTGGTTTTTGCCGGTACTCAACCAACAAAAAAATGTCGAACAAGTATTCCATAGTATCCTAGCGTTGCCGCTATATCATATCTTTGCGTTTATCTTTTCCATGTTAGGCATGAAATCTGGCATGCGCATGACCTTGGTGACCAACCCTAAAGACATTGCCAGTTTTATCAAAATATTATCTGCTAAGCCGTTTCACATTCTTCCTGGGGTTAATACCTTGTTTCAGGCATTAGTTAACCACCCCGATTTTAAAAGTGTCGATACCCGTGAACTAAAATTATCAATCGCCGGCGGTATGGCAGCCACCCCCGCCACGGCCAAAGCTTGGCTTGAGCTTACAGGCTGCCCCTTAATAGAAGGATGGGGCATGTCCGAAACTATCGGTGCAGGCACGTGTAACCCGCTCACCAATCATGAGTACACTGGCGATATTGGCCTACCTTTACCGAGTATCAATATCAAAATCTGTGATGATGTGGGCAATGAAGTGGTGTTAGGTGAAGTGGGTGAAATCTGTATCAAAGGTGATAATGTGACTATAGGTTATCATAACATTGACAACACCGATTATTTCTTACCTGAAGGTCATTTAAAGACAGGCGACATTGGGATGATGATGCAAAACGGGCATATCAAATTAATGGATCGCAAAAAAGATATGCTGATCGTCAGTGGCTTTAATGTCTATCCAACCGAAATTGAAGCGGTGCTATTAAATCACCCGAAAGTCCAAGAATGTGCCGTGATTGGCGTTGAAGATGCGCTTCAAGGGCAATCGGTTAAAGCCTATATTGTCAAATCAGATGACAGTTTGACGATAGATGAGCTTAAAGCCTTTAGTCATGAGCAATTAACCGGGTATAAACGACCACGTCAATACACGTTTATTGAGCAATTACCCAAAACCGCGGTTGGCAAAATTCAAAAAACTGAACTGCGATTACTTGAGAAAAATAGTAAATAATGGTGTCAGCCCAAAGAATGGTCGGATGTTTACCTTTCAATCCCCGAAAAATCACGTAACCCCTTGATATCACTGCAATAAAAAAGCCCCAATCAATCGACTGGGGCTTTTGGAATATGGGAGGCATAATCTGACTCGAACAGACGAAAACCTTTAAGTTAAATTACCTTAAATTGTATGTTAGCAAAATCCATTAGATATAGGACTTACGCAAAAGCAAAATTTTTTGCGTAAGTCCTAATATACAAGTTATGGTTTAAATCAATACGATAGTTTATTGCTGAAATGAGAAAGCCGTTACTGGGGAGTCCCAATAACGGCTTACAAGTTCAATAAAAACAGGTGTTTTGACTAAATTGTCGGCTCAATCTTTTCCCCATCTTCTTTGATAAAGGTTTTGGTTAAGGGTGTATCAATCAAATCTAGTACAACTTCGGAAGGACGGCACAGCTTAACGCCTTTATCACTCACAACGATTGGACGATTGATTAGAAGTGGGTCAGCTAACATAGCTTGAATAAGGTCATCATCAGTCAAACTAAGGTTATCTAGTTTACGTTCAGCGTAAGGCGGCACATTTACACGCAGTAATTGTCTTGGGGTAATACCCATTTTGGTAATTAAATCACGCAGGGTTGTTCCATCAGGTGGGTTATCCAAATAATGAATAACAGAGGGCTCAATGCCTTGATGTTTGATAAGAGCAAGCGTGTTACGTGATGTGCCACAGTTAGGGTTGTGGTAAATTGTGATATTTTGCATACTTGTTCCTTTTTAAGTTTTAAAATTATTGAATTATTGGCAACCAAATTGCCAATGCAACCAATGTAGCCACCAATACAGGCAAGGTTAAAATAATACCGACTTTAATATAATAGCCCCAACTCACCGTAATATTTTTACTGGCTAAAACGTGCAACCATAATAAGGTAGCGAGTGAGCCAATCGGGGTAATTTTCGTGCCTAAATCACAGCCTATTACATTGGCATAAATCATGGCTTGCTTTATCATGGGGTCATGGATAGTCGCCTCATCAATCGCTAAAGCTTGAATTAACACCGTTGGCATATTATTCATGACAGATGAAAGCCCTGCCGATAATAACCCTGTTCCTACTGTAGCTGTCATCATGCCATGATTAGCGAGTTGGCTTAACTCATGAGCTAAATAATCGGTCAGCCCTGCATTTTTTAAGCCATACACCACCAAATACATGCCCAATGAAAATATCACCACTTGCCACGGGGCATTTTTGACAATCGGCAGCACCGTTATTTTTTTACCCATTTTCGCTACCACAAGCAACACCAACGCTCCAACCCCTGCAATGAAGCTAATGGGTACACCTATAGGCTCAAGCACAAAAAAACCCAACAAAAGTAACGCCAAAACCACCCAACCCATGATAAAGGTATTTTTATCCACGATAGCTGATTGTGGGTTTTCGATTAAATCCAACGCATAAACCGTAGGAATGTCTTTATGATAAAACCCATACAATACCAATAATGAGGTGACAACCGCTACCACGTTTACTGGTATCATCACTTTGGCATAATCGGTAAAAGGGATTTTAAAAAAGTCAGCCGACACAATATTTACCAAATTAGACACCACGAGCGGAATACTAGCGGTATCAGCGATAAACCCTGCTGTCATAATAAAAGCAAGGGTAGTCGCAGGGGAAAAGCGTAACGTGGTTAAAATCGCAATCACAATGGGTGTTAATATCAAAGCCACACCATCATTGGCAAACAATGCCGATACCACCGCCCCAAGTAGCACAATAAACGCAAACAACCGATTACCGCTACCTTTTGCTAATCTTGCAACGTGCAAGGCGATATAGCGGAAAAAGCCTGCTTCATCAAGTAACAGGCTAATGATGATAATGGCAATAAAGGCAAAGGTAGCGTTCCAAACAATATTCCACACTACAGGAATATCGGCAACCGTTATTACCCCTAATAGCAAAGCTATCCCAGCCCCGATACTGGCCGTCCAACCGATGCCCAAGCCTTTAGGTTGCCATATTACAAATATCAAAGTCACTAGAAAAATGAGTAATGCGGTAATCATTGACTGCCTATAGAAACCTGTTAAAATTGAGCTATACTATAATCTATATATTTGGATATGTAAATATATGAATAAAACAGACTTTCTCAAGGCGTTAAGCGACCCCACCAGATTAAAAATTGTGCAACTACTTAATCAGAAGCAGGCGTTATGCGTGTGTGACATCATCAGCGAGTTAGACCAACCACAGCCAACTATCTCACGGCATTTAAACCAATTAAAGCAAATCGGTATTTTAGAAAGTGAGCGTAAAGGCACTTGGATTTGGTATTCGATTAGTCAAGAGTTACCAAGTTGGGGCAAAGCGGTAATTGGTGCATTGGAATTAAATTAAAGGCGTTTCCTCGCTTAATTCAAAATACCTCTCCATAGGTGTTTTCCCTTCAAAGCTGAATGTGGTCTTAGCCAATTAAGGCTATGTCTGAGCTGTTTTATTTTAGGGGAGAGTTACAGTCGGAAAAATCCAAAATAATAAAGCCTTGATCATCTTGATACGAGACCCCTTGTAGCCAGTTATATTCAGAACGCAACGTGGTAAAGTTGTTGTGGTTAGGCTTGATAACAGTGAGTTTGTCCGCTTCATTGGTCGCTTGAATGGTTTTATCAAGGTATAGGGTAAATTTGAGTTTTCTGTCGCCAAGTATTTTGGCGGTATCTTTTAAGGCTCGATAGGCATAGATTTCATTGACACGATTGGCGTTGGCAAATTCTTTGGCACTAATCAATACTCGTCTGCCGCCAGACTGCAAACGATGTAGTTTATTAACCGCCAGTGTTATCAAGTCATGCTCGGCTTCGGTCAAGTCGAAACCCGCTTCAATCAGCGTATTGGGTTTGATAATCATTACTTTATCAGCACCTTGATTGTAAAAACTTTGCATAGTCATGGGCTACTTGCTATCAATTGGCTCAAATTATTGTGAGCTTGATTATAGAAGTGAGCATGATGATGGGTAAAATCGTAATCTATGTTAATCTATGTCAGTTACAAAAGTTAATCAAAATTCATTCGTTTCAATGATTTAGAAGTTATTTTTCATTATTTATTTCGAATCGCTTTTAATGTGCGTTAAACTGCTAGCTTCACCCATCTGTACACGTATTTCACCCATCTGTACATTTATATTCACCTATCTGAACATCTTGATTCACCTATCTGTACATTTATATTCACCAGTCTGTACACATATCTGCGTGCAAAGCCGCTACCATGGCGGAATACAGAGCCTCTATAATTTAATAATATAGAGTAAGCCCCCGACCATCCCCTCTACTGCACTCTTAGATGAAGCGACATAATGTCC
>NZ_DALZPW010000006.1:0-153946 GCF_032017425.1 Moraxella sp. CTOTU47618
TACGCTTTTCTTTCCCTCTGTCAATACCAATGGGAAAAGTTTTTTGATTTATTTTCAAATTAGTTTTTTATAGTTAAAGATAAGAATGCTTACACTCATCAACACACTGGTCGCTAGGGTAATTAAGACAATTTTGGCTAGCTCTGGCGCTAGTGCGTTTGAGGGGATAGTTTCATCACTATAATGGCGAACCATTTTAAGATGTTTGGCAATCGGAGAGATTAGAACAAGTAGGCTTAATAGATAAAAATTTTGTCGCAAGGTCACAAAGGTAATGAGTAAAAAGTAAGCACCCAACAACATAAACCGATACAGGTGGCTCATGCTTTCTTTGCCTAAGGTGGTAGCAAGGGTATTTTTACTAGCGCCTGTATCTGTGTCAAAATCCCGCATATTGTTAATCATCAATACGCAAGTGCATAGCAGGCCGATCACCACGGCAGCAATAATATCCCTCACGCGGATAAATTGTGTTTGTAGGTACACGCCCCCTAATACGTTAACTAAGCCGAAGAATAAAAATACCGCTATTTCCCCTTTCGCATTGTACCCATAGGGGTTTTTACCCATGGTATAGGTCACTGCGGCGATAATAGCGATGATGCCCAATGCTAAGAAGGTGAAGAAATCGATGAGACTGTTAAAGCTCAGCCAAAGTAAGCCAATACCGCAGCCAAAAATAAACAGCGCCCAACTTATGATTAATTTCTTGAGGGTCTTGGGATTGATTGTCCCTTGGGCAGTCTGTCTGTCGAGTCGATGGGCATCCGTACCCCGTATACCATCGCCATAGTCGTTGGCTAAATTGGATAAAATCTGTAGTCCTAAGGCAACCCATAGGCTTAGCAAAAAGATTTGCCAATTTTTGGTTTCAAAGCTACCAATACGCGAGTATGCCAACGCATTGGCTACTATGATGCCAGCCACCGCTAATGGATAAGTGCGTGGGCGAGTCGCTTGCCAAAATGCTTGTAAAAAATTGACCATCACTCACTCGAAACCTTGTATCACCAATCGCAACATCTAAATGGATTTAGCCATTTAGATGCACGTTTACTAATGATGCGGGGTTTATGTTGATTTTTTTAGACCTGCTTGCGCCAACAATGCACCTAAGCTACCGATTTTTTGCGGTTTGTCGGCTGCTTGGTTTTGCGGTTTAGCAGCTTTGTCACTACGTTGAGGTTTGCCCGAATGTTTGGCTGATTTACCGCCGCGCTCGGCAGGGTCTGCGTGTTTTTTCGCCGTACCAGCCACTGATTGGTTGGTATTTTTTGCTTTATTGGCGGGTGCTTTTTCAGCAGCTTTGGCTGCCATTGGCGTATCTGACTTCATGCTAAAGCCCACGCGTTTACGCTCTGCATCCACTGAAATCACGCGAACGGTGACGATATCACCTGGTTTGACATGATTTAACGGATCGGCGATAAACTCGTTACCCATCTCTGAGATATGTACCAAGCCATCTTGATGGACGCCCACATCAACAAAACAACCAAAACTTGTCACATTGGTGACCACGCCTTCAAGCGTCATGCCTTCGGTTAAATCGTTGAGGCTATTGACATCGTCACGGAACTGCGCTGTTTTAAAGCTCGGTCTTGGATCGTGTGCAGGTTTGGCTAATTCTTGTTTGATGGCAGCGGCTTTCAGCGTTGCTTGCTCGGCATCATTAACCTCATCGTTTGCGGCAGCGATAAGTGAAGCGGTCAGATTGTTAAGCGCTGACTCGTCACCTAGCACATCGTTGAGATTATTGTCGGTTGAGGCCAGCCATTGTTTGACCATCTCATAGTTTTCTGGGTGTAACCCTGTTGCATCTAACGGCTCATCACCGCCACGAATGCGTAAAAAACCTGCCGCTTGTTCAAAAGTTTTGGCACCCAATCTTGGCACATTTTTGAGCTGTTCACGATTGGCAAATGCGCCATGTTCGTTGCGGTAGTTGACAATTTGCTGTGCTACATTGACATTGAGACCTGCGATATAAGACAAAATCGCAGGACTTGCGGTATTGACGTCTACCCCCACCGCATTCACACAGTCTTGCGTGACTTTGGTTAAACTATCAGCCAGCTGCGTTTGGTTGACGTCATGCTGATATTGCCCCACGCCAATGGCTTTGGGATCAACTTTAACCAGCTCAGACAAGGGATCTTGCAAACGACGGGCAATCGATACTGCCCCACGAATGGATACATCAAGCTCTTGTAATTCTTGCGATGCCAGTTCGCTCGCTGAGTACACAGACGCACCAGACTCATTGACCACCACAGGCACGGCTTTGATATCGCCGTTTCCTTGAGCGCTGTGTTCTGCCAAAATTTCTTTGATTAAGGCATCTGTCTCACGGCTAGCCGTACCGTTACCAATGGCGATTAAATGCACATGGTGGTTTTTGAGTAAATCGGCAATGGTTTGTTTGGCTTCATCGACCTTATTGTCTGGGGCAAATGGATACACTGTTGCAATCGCAAAACTATCATCGCTATTTTTGGCAACATGACCTAGGCTATCAACCACGGCCATTTTAACCCCATGACGGATACCCGGATCGACGCCTAGAATCGTTTTTTGACCCGCTGGCGCTGCCATTAATAAATGCTGTAAATTGTTTGCAAACACGTCAATTGCTGCTGATTCAGCCGTTAAGCGTTTTTCTGTGAGCAAACGATGCTCAATATGCGGACGCCATTTATCCAACCACAGTTTTTTTCCCAGTGACAATAAAAATTGTTGACGCTCACTAGGCTCAGCAGCCGTTAAGTTAAATGCCTGATTAATTTGCTGGGTAAACGGTGCATCCTCGCCTTCAATGGCAATCGTCAGTACGTTGTCTTGGCGACCGCGTAGCATCGCTAATAATCGATGATTGGGTAAACGCGCCAAGCTTTCAGCGTGGTCAAAATAGTCTTTGTATTTTTCGCCGACTTCCCGTTTTTCTTCGCCCACTAAACGGCTATGAATTTGGGCGATTTTACCAAAGCCGACGCGCAGTTTGTCGAGTAGATCAAGCTGCTGTGTCCACTCATCGATAATAATGGCACCGATACCTGATAGCTGTTTTTCTTTATCTTCAAAAATTGACGCTTCGGCTTCGCCGTTGTCATCCTGTACAGGCGCTGGCGCTTGGTAATCTGATAATGCTGAGGCTGGGCTTACCGAGTCATTTAGAACCGCCAAGGCAATTGGCTCAAGTCCTGCTTCACGGGCTTGGGTTGCCAGTGAGCGGCGGCGCGGACGATACGGCAAATAAATGTCTTCTAATTCAAGTTTGGATGCCGCTTGATTAATGCGTTCATTCAATTCATCGGTCAGCTTATTTTGTGAAGTCAACAGCTCAATGATTTTTTGGCGACGAATGGCCATATCTCGTTCATAGCTCAGCGATTTTTCCAGACTACGCAACTGTACGTCATCGAGCCCGCCGGTTTGGTCTTTACGATAGCGGGCAATAAACGGAATCGTCGCGCCATCATCATAGAGTTTGACGAATGCCATCATTTGGTTGAGTTTGATACCAAGATTGGCAGCTAATTTTTGATAAATGGCTTGCTGGACTTGCTCAGAGAGTACATCTACCGCTGGATTAGCCGCAATGGCAGTAACGTTTGTAGTCATATTTTTGCCTAACACTTATAAGGATGAACTCAAAACTTCAGAGTTCACGCATTATAACAAAACAATACAAAAAGATAATAGGTAAACGCTATTTTAACAAAAATCTTTAGTGATTTTTTACTTTGCTAACTATACCCCTGTTGTTAAACTAAAATTTTGCTAACGGATGACTATATAATAGATGACTACCCTATAAGCTAACGTCGCGTTTTTAGCAAAATCACTACAGCAATCGACACATTTCTTTGCTTTAATAACCGCATAACCAAGCAAATTTGACTGAATAATAAGATTGATAATGCTTGCAAGTTGTAACCAATCGTTTCAAAATACCCTTATCAGTCCTTAATAAAAATTTTTATACCCATATATTTTATAACATTGCTTGTCCTAACTATTAATTATAAGGTTCATTTCAACACGCTAATGGAACATATTTAGCGTTTATAAAAACTATGTAGCGAAAACAACATTCGAGTGAAAATAACATTGGTGATAGGAATATCGACGATAAAAATGAGGAAAATAATCAATGAGTGACGACATCAACCCCACTGTAGAATCTACTCCCAATCAATCAGCCGCCGGCGATATGAATCAGCGCATTTTGGTCGTTGATGATGATGCGCGCCTACGTACCTTATTGCAACGTTTCTTAGAAGACGATGGTTATATTGTACGTACTGCGCATGACGGCAACCAAATGGACAAATTGATGCAGCGTGAATTATTTTCGCTGATTGTGCTTGATTTGATGCTACCTAACGAAGACGGTATCAGTATTTGCCATCGCTTACGCGCAGAAAACTCCGATATTCCGATTATTATGTTGACCGCTAAAGGTTCCGATGCCGATCGTATCGCAGGACTTGAAGCAGGCGCGGATGATTATTTGCCAAAACCCTTTAACCCCAAAGAATTATTGGCACGTATTAAAGCCGTATTGCGCCGGCAAACGCGTGAATTACCAGGCGCACCCAGTCAGCAAATGGAAGTGGTCGAATTTGGGTCATGGACATTAGATTTATCAACGCGCACCCTAAAACGTGATGGCAATATCGTGACCTTAACCACAGGTGAATTTAGTGTATTAAAGGCTTTGGTACAACACCCCCGTGAGCCATTAACCCGTGATAAACTGATGAATCTGGCACGCGGCCGTGAATGGGGCGCAATGGAGCGCTCAATTGATGTGCAGGTGTCGCGTTTACGCCGTCTCATCGAAGATAATCCTTCGCAAGCGCGCTATATCCAAACCGTTTGGGGCGTGGGCTACGTGTTTGTACCCGATGGCGCAGAAAGCTAAACAAGCGCTATTTAAGAGAGCGGATTAAAAAAGCCAATTAGAAGAGCGGATTAGGAAAACTGGGTTAACAGAGTTAAGAAAATTTTATGATAAAACCGTTGATTGTAAATACAGCCTGTCACCTTGTGATGGGCTTTTTAGGTTCTGGAAAAACCAGTTTTATCAATGCCTGTATCGCGCATTTTCAACACCAAGAAAAGTGGGCGATTTTGGTCAATGAAGCAGGTCAAATCGGTATTGATGAAAAGCTATTGACGGGTAATGCTGACCATGATTTAGCGATTCGCCAAGTATCTGGTGGCTGTATCTGCTGTTCTTCGCAACTGCCGCTACAGATTGCGCTCGCTCGCTTGACTTCTGAGTATAGACCTGACCGATTATGGATTGAGCCGACAGGGCTTGCACACCCGCGAGAGCTGATTGAGCAGCTATCTGCACCACATTGGCAAACTGCATTGTCGCTAAAATCTGCCATCAGTATCTTCAATGCGCGTCATTGGCAAGATAGCCGTTATCGTGACAATGACGGCTACCAAGCGCATGTGCGATTTTGTGATGTGGTGGTGATTAATCGCTTTCATGGGTTGGATGACACCCAAAAAACCCAACTGACCGCATGGGTAAAAGGCTTAAACCCTAAAGCAAAATTGATTTGGCAAGCAGAGCAAATGCTGAGCGAAGATAATCTGCGGCAATTGCAACAAGCGCTCAATCAATCAAGCCAAGTGCTTGCTGAGCGTAGCCACTATCAACAAGTTAGCTTAACAAGCTTTGCTCAGTCCACCGCCCCACCCACTACCCAAGTCGACACGCCCCCATCGCCAACAGCTACCAATGATGACTTGCCATTTCGCTATCATGATGTACAAAATGGCTATCAAATCATCGGCTGGCGGGTGTCAGCCGACTGGACAATTGATATGACTGTACTGATGGAATGGCTTTTGGCACTGCCCAACTGGCAACGTATCAAATCGGTGGTTCATATCAAACATACGCATGATGAGCAATGGCAAACCATGAATTTTACCCCAGATTCGCTCGATTTGGTGGCCTGTGAGCCACAAACCGATAACCGTATTGAAGTGATTTTTTTGGATAACACTATCGAATTGGATTTTGATAGGCTCGATACTGAGCTGATGATGATGTTTGGGAATATCCATTAAGCTTACGGTTGATAGATAGTCCATTTTATTGTCTATTTTTTTGATGTTGCGGCTGTTTTTTTCATTGATTATGTGGCGTTAACATCGGGCGTGATACGGATGATAGTGTCATTTTCAAGGTTTTTTTCTTGCATATCAAACCCTGTATGAGTGATGGTAAGCAAGCTACTCACGCGCGTCCCATAGCTACTTCCCAGCAACTTATCGAGGCGATTGGCAGGAATAAAGATGGAAGACAACGCCAACTCTGTCTTGATACCTAAACCTGTATCAGGTAGCTGGGTGATAGGCGCTTGTTCACGGTCTTGCAATATCTCAAATGCCACGTTTTTCCAATTGGCTGTTTGCCAATCCTCGTGCTCAGCAAGTAGGGGCAACAACTCTTGTCGTACTCGCTTGCGCAGTTTCTGCGTTTTAAACCATGCCGTATTTGGCTGACCATTGGATAACACGTATAAGCCTTTTGCCAATACCTCGATGCCATACCCTTTATTATTAAGTAGCACCGCTTGCTGCCGATCGCCAATGACTAGATTGAACCCATCGTAGCAGGGCAAATCAATTTGTCTTGCGAAAGCTAGCGGTGACCACTCACCACTTAAATAATCAAGGATTAATTGACCTCGGGACGTGGCAAAGACAGGCTTATCTTTGATAATCTCTCGGTAGTTTAAAATCACCCCCCAGCGCCCCTGCACAGGATCGATACCCAACCAAGTGCCCCCTGCTTGCGCATCTTGCCCCGCGATGATTTTTTTTCCATTCGGCAATTGCCATTCATGCAGTGCGCGCGTAGGACGCTGCAAAAATTCATCCCGATTGGATAATAATACCAAGGGATTATCCTCAAACAGCTGCCAAGCCAACGCCACAATGCACATACTTCATTCCTTCTAACTTGTTACCATGCCCTCGCCCATTGACCCTGCATCAGCTCGATTGCTTATTCCATAGCTTAGCACCCAAAACTTTTTTAGCAATCACCAAATCGTCATATTGTTCATTTATGATAAAAAATCTAAAAAACTGCCGTTTTAAACGATTGTTGCCCTTGTGAATAAGCTTATGACGCCAATTAGCATCGTGATTATTACCCTAAACGAAGCCGAACGTATCGGCAATATTTTGCGTGACTTAGCCCAACAAAGCTACCAAAATTTTGAAGTCATCGTGGTGGATTCCAACAGCGAAGATGACACCTGTCAAATTGCAGCAAGTTTTCGTCACCAGTTGCCGGCGATAAGCGTCCATAAAATGTCAAAGCGTGGCGTCAGCTTGGGTCGTAATACAGGGGCAAGCCTAGCCAAAAATGAACGGATACTGTTCCTAGATGCCGATGTGCAGTTGGATGCAGACTTTTTGAAAAAAGCCAGTCAATTATTGGATAAAAAATCCTTGAAAGTAGGCGGCGTGTACATGAATGCTGACCACCTAAAGCCTTGGTTTACAGTGGGTTATCTGCTGTTTAACATGGGTATTTTTGTTAGCCAATTTTTATCGCCAACGGCGGTCGGTGCGTGTATTTTTTCCAGTAAATCTGTGCATGAGCAATTGGGTGGTTTTGATGAGTCTATCACCCTGTGTGAAGATTGTGACTATGTCAATCGCGCCAAAAAAATCACCCGTTATCAGATGCTACCGCTCACCTTTCGCTTTGACCCACGCCGCTTGCAGCAAGATGGCTATTTTAATACAGGTTGGAAATATCTTCACGCCAATCTATATCGCTTTTTTGTCGGTGAAATCCGCGATAACAAAATCCGCTATCAATTTGGACATTATGGTACGCAAAAAAAATAGCGTCGGTGGTGACGCTATTTTTTACAAGGTTTTAGGCTTTATCGCCCTTTAAACTCAGCAGGACGCTTTTGCATAAAGGCGGTAATCCCTTCTTTAAAGTCTTCGCTGGTCGCCATTTGCATTTGGTAAATTACCTCTTGGTCTAGCGCGATATCTAGTCCTGCAAATGCCACTTGATTAATCGATTGCTTCATTGCCGCCAGTGCCAAGGTTGGCAAGCTTGTGAGGCGGTCAGTCAGTTTTTTCACTGCCGCATCAAGCGCATCTTGACTCACCAGCGCATTCACCAGTCCCAAATCTTCTGCCTTTTGCGCGGTGATTTGCTCACCCAACATCACAAGCTCAGTGGTTTTAGCGGCACCAATCAACTGCGATAACAGATAAATACCACCACCATCAGGCACTAGCCCGATATTGACAAAGGCTTGTAAAAATTTAGCATTGTCACTGGCGACGCGAAAATCACACGCTAACGCGATATTCATGCCTGCACCCGCACACGCGCCATTGATACGCGCGATAATCGGCTTGCTGATTTTGCGGATACGGCGCGTAATGTCCGCAATCCCAATGGTCAGGCTGTGCGACATTTTCAGTAAATTTTCGCGGTTATCTGCGCCGGATAGCATCTCACGAATATCACCACCGCTAGAAAATCCCTTGCCCGCGCCTGTGATGATAATCACTTTGGCGGCTGTGTCGTATTGTGCGTAATCAAGGGCTTGATAAAGCTCGGATTTCATCACGCTACTGAGCGCATTGAGTGATGCTGGATCATTGAGGGTAATCGTCGCAACACTATCTGCAACATCATACGTGACTTTTTGAAAGGTGAGTTGTTGTGTTTGGGTTGCCGTCATGGGTCATCCTTTTACCAAAGAAATAAATACCAAAAAAATAGATACAATGAACCACTTCATCTTACCGAAATTATTTTTTTTTGGGAAATAAAACGCGACTTGTAAGGTCAACAATCCAAACCCAACCACAAAATTTTTACAATTTTCAAAATTTCTGTATTGACAGAAATATATAAAAAGCTCAAAATAATTAAAAATTGATTGATTTACATCCATTTACTTACACACAAGGCTAAAAAGTGCAACTCACATCGACCATGGAAAAATTTGTCTTACACTGGGGCGAAATGGGCAATAAATGGGGCGTAAACCGTACCGTTGCCCAGATTCATGCCTTGTTATTTTTGGCAGGCAAGCCGATGAATGCCGAAGAAATCCAAGAGACCTTAGGCGTGGCGCGTTCAAATGTGAGCAATAGTATCAAGGAATTACAGAGCTTAAATCTGGTACAAACAGTACATACGCTCGGTGATAGACGCGATTATTTCACCACGGGTACGGATGTATGGGAATTGGCTAAGGTGATTGTCGAAGAACGCTATCGCCGAGAGCTTGCGCCGACGGTTGGATTCTTGGCAGATTTAATCAATGAGCCAGAATTTGCCACAGAAAGCAAAGACATACAACAACGTATCAAAGACACCCACCAATTTGTCGATACGCTGACGAGTTGGGCAAACGAGATGCTAAAACTTTCGTCCACTACGCTCAATCGTATCCTAAAGCTTGGGGCGACGATTCAGAAGTTTTTGAAATGATGGATTAGGACAATGACTGCAACATATCCGACTGGCAAAGTTTTAACCTATTATGCTCTATTTGGCGGTGGGATTGGCGGTCTGATACATTTGATGGGTGTAATGCTTTTTCCAATGAACGAGACCATTAGCCGCCATAGCTGGCAACACGGTGGACTCAATAACTTTTTTCTGGCTATGTTAGCCGCTATAGCGTTTGGCACTTTATTCGGATTTATTCCTTCAATACTAACGAGCATTATCATAGTTTTGAGAAAATAGTACTTTCTAGCGTTTGGCAATATTTTAGATTATTTGTTATTGGCTGTTTTGTGACATTTTTTATCTTTGTAATAGCCTTTCATGATATTAATAGATTATTTACTTCTAATACTCTAGTAACATGGTTAGGCATCTTGGTGTTTAACGGCAGACTTGCAATAGTTGGCGGTTTAACTAGTGTAATCGTTGGCAAATTGGTTTTACCAAAAAGCTAAAAATTTTACCCATAAATTTCAGTTTTGACAGAAAAAAGGAAAGAAATGATGAAAATACTTATCACAGGCGGTTCAGGATTTTTAGGCACAGCATTAACACAATCGTTAAAAACCCATGGTGTAAAAGGTGACACTGCGTCAGTCACTTGGGTATCTCGCTCTGTAGAAAAAGAGAAAACCAAAAATATCGCAGACGACGTTATTAGCTATGACGATCTTGCCAGCACCAATGAGACCTATGATGTCATCATCAATCTGGCGGGTGCGGGTATTGCCGACAGCCGTTGGACGGATGCCCGTAAGCAAGAATTGTTTGATAGTCGACTAAAACCCACACAAGCGGTAATTGACTATATTGAGCGAGTCGGCAACAAACCAAAACTATTGATTAGCGGCTCAGCCATCGGTTGGTACGGTATCCAAAAGGAAACCGACCCAACCGCGCTTGATGAAACCAGCCCCATGACAAAAACCGACTTCGCTCACGAAATCTGTCAGAAATGGGAGCAGCTAGCTTTGACTGCCCAAGATGCTGTAACAGATGCCGTAACAGATGCTGTGCCAGTTGCGATTGTGCGCACAGGGGTGGTGATTGCGCCCGAGGGGGGTATGGTTGGACGACTGATTACCCCATTTAAAATGGGCACCGGTGGTAAGCTTGGCAATGGTCAGCAAATCATGAGCTGGATTAGCCGTACTGATTGGGTGCGTGCGGTGATTTTTATCATTGAACAAAACCTGACTCACATTCTGCCCACTCAGCAAATTTACAATTTAACCAATCCAACGCCTATTAGCAATGCTGCATTTACCGATGCGATGGGCACTTGGTTGCACCGCCCTACTGTGATGACCCTGCCCGCCTTTGTGGTCAAGACCATGTTTGGTGAAATGTCGACGTTACTGTTGGATGGGCAACGCGTTGTGCCCACAGCGTTACTGGATCAAGGTTTTGAATTTAACGACTTGACCGTATTAGATGCCCTAAAACGCTAATCTTCGGAGACTGGTAATATGATTACCATGTACTATGATGATACCTGCCTTGTCTGCCGTACTGAAGCCTTGCATATGGTAGAGAAAAAACCTGACGCCATTCGCATCGTTCCGATTGATGACGCACGGGACGAACTTGCCAAATTTGGTATTAGCGAAAATGAGGCGATGACTTATCTGTGTGTGCAAGATAAACAAGGCAACATGCAAAAAGGCATGGATGCTGTAAGACTGCTATACAAAACCGCACAACTGCCTTTTGCAACCGTGTTTGAGTGGCCTGTGGTGAAACAAGCCAGTGATGTGATTTACCCTGTTTTTGCGCGACATCGCAACCGTGTACCCAATTGGATGACGCAACTTGCCTATGGTAAAGTCGCAGCAGACTGCAAAGACGGTATGTGTAGAACTCGAGGCAAATAAATGCCGTTTGGTTTAAATGGCGGTATGTACGCTCAATGATTCATCTATCCTCAATGATTTATTTATCATGGATAGCTTGATAATTTTTAATGGTCATTGGGCGTTACAGTCATGATGGTGCAATCATAATTAAGTGCAATCATGATTAGGTAAAATGATTATTAGTCACAATTATGACTATCAAGTTATGTCTAATAATAATTTTGGGTGCTTTGATAGGGTCGCCACTAATTTTCAACTTACATTCTACAATTTTTTTACAGTTTGAGAAAAAATAGCTAGATTTTTTAACAATTTTCATTTAATAATAGCAACTAATCAGGAAGATGAGATTGTTTGTATCATTTAAGACAATCTATTACGTTTAGCATAGCGGACTTGCTTCACCATATTTTTGTCTACTGTTATTGTCACCCAATCGCTATTTTCCTTGTCAGTTTTGACTCTGATTGTTGAATCAATCATCAATGAGTTGTCTTTTTCATTCATTTACAAGGAGCGTTATCATGGATGAGGCACAAATTCAGCGTATCATTAATCATTCTGAATTCCAAAGCATGGCAAAGAGAAAAACAAGCCTAGGACTTACTTTTTCTATCATTACTTTAATTGTGTGGTTTGGCTATCTGTTACTCGTGGGCTTTGATCCTGAAATGTTTGCTGCGCCACTGTCAGCAGGCTCGACTGTCCCTGTTGGCTTTTACATTGTTGTTGCCATTATGATTTTTGTACCAGTCATCACTTGGATATATGTCAGCAAAGCAAACGGCGAATTTGACACGATGACTCGTAAAGTAATCGATGATATCAACAGTGGTAAAGTATAACCTCACAGGGATTGTGTTGGGTTTTCAATTTTAAAATTGTGCTTTTTATAACAATTTTGACATCATTTTTGACACCATGGAGGGTGGCATGTTAAAACAACAATATAACGGCCTGGCTGTTAAAGGCTTGCACAAGCGTATCGGCAAGGTTTCAACTGCCGTAAGCTTGACGCTAGTGGGTCTGATGGCACAGATGCCAGCATGGGCAGCGGGCGCCCTAGAAGGCGAAGTAAAAAAAC
The DNA here is from genome assembly GCF_032017425.1 of Moraxella sp. CTOTU47618. Lineage (NCBI taxonomy): Bacteria > Pseudomonadati > Pseudomonadota > Gammaproteobacteria > Moraxellales > Moraxellaceae > Moraxella > Moraxella sp. CTOTU47618. The sequence goes on from NZ_DALZPW010000006.1 coordinate 12,476, forward strand.
AACCGCTGAATATCTCAGCCATTATCATGTTCTTGATTTTCGTTTTTGCAACACTCGGTATTACTTACTGGGCGTCAAAACAAAACAAAACCGCTAGCGACTTCTATACCGCGGGCGGCGGTATCTCAGGTACCAAAAACGGGATTGCTATTGCAGGGGACTATATGTCAGCGGTAACCTTTTTGGGGTTATCGAGTATGGTTTTTACCGTCGGTTATGATGGCATGATTTATACGCTAGCCTTCTTGATTGGCTGGCCAATTATTTTATTCTTAATCGCTGAGCGGCTACGTAACTTGGGTAAATTTACCTTCGCAGATGTGGCATCTTATCGTTTTTCCCAAACCCCAGTACGTATTTTTGCTGCATCCGGTACCTTGGTCGTCGTTGCGCTATATTTGGTTGCGCAGATGGTTGGTGCGGGTAAACTAATTGAGTTATTATTTGGTTTGGACTATATCTATGCTGTACTAATCGTGGGTATTTTAATGATGATTTATGTACTATTTGGCGGTATGCTAGCCACCACTTGGGTACAGATTATCAAAGCAGTTTTATTGATGTCAGGTGCGACTTTCATGGCATTTATGGTGATGAGCCATGTTGGTTTTAGTTTTGACAAATTATTTAAGTCAGCAGTGGCGATTCATGATAAGCATGAAGCGATTTTGTCGCCTGGTAAATTGGTTAATAATCCCATTGAATCTATCTCATTAGGTTTGGGTCTATTGTTTGGTACAGCAGGTTTACCACACGTATTGATGCGTTTCTTTACGGTGCCAGATGCCAAACAAGCCCGCAAATCGGTACTGGTTGCCGCTAGCTGTATTTCTTACGTGTATTTTATGATCGTTCTTATTGGTTTGGGTGCTATCGTTATCCTAGCTGAACATCCAGATTATTTTACGACAGTGGTGAAAAATGGCGTAAGCTCACAAGCACTCATCGGTGGTGCCAACATGGCAGCGATTCACTTGTCCCATGCCGTGGGTGGTAACTTATTCTTAGGCTTTATCTCGGCTGTTGCTTTTGCAACTATCCTAGCGGTTGTGGCAGGTTTGACGTTATCAGGCGCCTCAGCGGTCAGCCATGATTTGTATGCGAGTGTTATCAGAAAAGGTCAAGCGAGACCTGAAGAAGAGATGCGTGCATCAAAAATTACTGTGGTTGCGTTAAGTTTATTGTCAATCGTGACCGGTATTATCTTTGAAAACCAAAACCTTGCGTTCATTGCAAGCTTGGTATTTGCGGTCGCGGCATCTGCTAACTTCCCGATTCTTTTCTTAGCGATGTTCTGGCGTGGTCTAACCACGCGTGGTGCGGTCATCGGTGGGTTTGCAGGCTTAGCAGTCGCAGTGTTACTGATTATCTTAGGACCTGCGGTTTGGGTAGATATCATGAAACACGAATCACCTGCTTTCCCATACAAAAACGTGGCATTATTTAGTATGCCTGTGACCTTCATTCTAGCGTGGATCGCGTCTATCACTGACAACTCACCACGCGCTGAGTTAGATAGAAAAGGCTTTGATGCACAGTATGTACGTTCATTAACCGGTATCGGTGCGTCAGGTGCATCTGACCACTAATCCAATGTTCAATAACAAATACCGCTTACCATAAGCGGTATTTTTATATTGGGTTTTTTATAAAACCTATGAATTTTAGGCTTGATGGATTTCAACCAGGTTTTGGGTTGTCGTGGCATCCGCTTGTTTGACATACAATTTTGATTTTGAGCTATAAGGCACTAGCCCTGAGGGTACTACGCCTTTAGCAGATTCGTAATTATGAATGGAGTCATCGAAGAAAATATGCGGGGCAAAGGTTTGCAGTACATGGCGTTTATCCAAGCCACCTAAAAAGAATGCCAAATCCACATTGACGCCCCAATCACGTAATGTCTTAATCGCGCGCAAATCAGCAGGCGCATTGCGTGCCGTCACCAGTGCAATTTGAATCGGTGGATGCTTGATTTTAGCAGGCAGGCGTTTTTGTAGTTTAGAGAGTTTAATTAAAAAATCCGCATACGGGCCTTTATTCATCGGCACATCACTCATTTTGGCTTCATAATCATGAAACGCTTTGAGTCCTTGCTGGCGCGACAATAGTTCCCCTGCTTCATCAAATAACACGGCATCGCCATCAAATGCAATGCGTAGCTGATTGGTGTCTAGCTCTTTCATATCAATCGGTGGCGCATCCAAAATCGCGCAGGCACACACGCCTGCATCGGTGACTTGCTGGGCATCTTCATGATTGGTGGTCAAAAACAAATCCACCTTAAAATCTGCCACATAATCTGCCACCCCTTCGCCTGAGGTAAATGCCGAGCGACTAATCGGTAGTCCATGACTACGCAGCGCATTTAATACTTGAATACCGGTATCTGGGCTGTTTTTTGACATAATCACCACTTCAACCATGGGCGCAGCGATGCCCTCGCCCTTGTCATCGGCTACACAATGGTGATTGAGATTGAGTAAGGCTTTGATAAGCGGATAACCCGTCCCAGTTTGCAAGGGATCATTTTCACGTTCAATCATATAGCTGCGAAATTTATCAATCGCCGTTTCTGGATCTTGGGCTATCGCTTGTTGAAAAAACCGCTCAGACTCCGATAGGTCAAACAATGCCGTGGCAGAGACCGCCACAATTAATGTATTGGAAAAATCAACTGACATAAAAATGCCCTTAATCAATCGTGTTGTTATGAAGCATAGCACTCACTATGCTGTAGTTATATAAGTTTTGCCACGGGTAATCTAGATTATTCCTGTAACTTGTTGGTGTAAAGGCGCACAGTTTAGTGTCAAGACACCCTGTCGTATTGGAGATACCAAGCATTGGCTGTCGTCTATTGTAGTGTTTTTTACACGCATATCATGAGCTACCTCATTTTGTGTCATCACTGCAAGCAATTCAATCAGCAAGTTGGTTTCATCACCGCAATTTGCTATAATATCTTGTTTACGCTTTTTGCAAAGCGACGAATTCATGGGATTGTAATGCCTATCTAGACACGGTAAGTCTGGATGGGCAAAGTTTTTCCCTTTTTTTATTCCCATCTCTCACGGTTACATGACCGATAGTAACGGTCATCACTGCCAAAGGACAACAGGAGCAATTATGGTAGCCATTACCTTACCAAACGGCGATATTAAACAATTTGATGGACAAACGTCAGTCATGGAAGTGGCACAAAGCATCGGCGCAGGGCTTGCCAAAGCCACCGTTGCAGGACGTGTCAACGGTAAATTAGTTGATGCGTGTGACCCGATTAGCGAAGACGCAACCGTCCAAATCATCACGCCAAAAGACGAGGAAGGTGTGGAAATCATTCGCCACTCGACCGCTCACTTACTGGGTCATGCTGTCAAACAGCTGTATCCTGAGGTGAAGATGGTTATCGGTCCTGTGATTGAAGAGGGTTTTTATTACGATATCTATAGCGAGCGCCCATTTACGCCAGAAGATATGGAAAAAATCGAAGCGCGCATGACGCAATTGATTAACCAAGATTACGATGTCATCAAAAAAATGACACCGCGTGATGAGGTTATCAAAGTATTCCAAGACCGTGGCGAGACTTATAAATTACGTCTTATCGAAGATATGCCGAATGAAACTCAAATGGGTTTGTACTATCACCAAGAATATGTTGATATGTGCCGTGGACCACACGTGCCCAATACCCGTTTCTTAAAAGCTTTTAAACTCACCAAAATGAGTGGTGCCTACTGGCGCGGTGATGCCAAAAATGAGCAACTACAACGTATTTACGGTACCGCTTGGGCAGATAAAAAAGACCTAAAAGCTTATATTCAGCGTATCGAAGAAGCGGAAAAACGCGACCATCGTAAAATCGGTAAAGCGCTTGATTTATTTCATATGCAAGAAGAAGCGCCTGGTATGGTGTTTTGGCATCCCAATGGCTGGACGATGTGGCAAGTGCTTGAGCAGTATATGCGAAAAGTACAAAAAGATAACGGCTATCTTGAAATCAAAACCCCGCAAATCGTCGATAGAAGCCTATGGGAAAAATCAGGACACTGGGAAAATTATGGCGACATGATGTTCACCACCCATAGTGAAAAACGTGACTATGCGATTAAGCCGATGAACTGCCCGTGTCACGTGCAAGTGTTCAATCAAGGGTTAAAATCCTACCGTGACTTGCCATTGCGTCTTGCTGAGTTTGGTTCGTGCCACCGTAATGAGCCGTCAGGTTCACTCCATGGCATCATGCGGGTGCGTGGCTTTACCCAAGATGACGCGCATATTTTTTGTAGTAATGAGCAAATCAAACAAGAAGCCCAAGACTTTATCAAGCTTACCCTTGATGTGTATAAAGACTTTGGTTTTGATGACGTGCAAATGAAACTCTCGACTCGCCCAGAAAAACGGGTCGGTGCTGACGAACTGTGGGACTTGGCAGAAAAAGACTTAGCGGACGCGTTGGATAATGCCGGGCTTGACTGGCAGTATCTGCCAGGTGAAGGCGCATTTTATGGACCCAAAATCGAGTTTAGCCTTAAAGACTGTCTTGGCCGAGTATGGCAATGCGGTACACTGCAGCTTGACTTTAACCTGCCAGAGCGACTAGGTGCGGAGTTTGTCAATGAGCAAGGCGAACGTGAGCGCCCTGTGATGCTACACCGTGCGATTTTGGGGTCATTTGAACGCTTTATCGGTATGCTCATTGAGCATTACGCCGGTTGGATGCCAGTCTGGCTTGCACCGCAGCAAGTTGTGGTGATGAATATTACCGACAACCAAGCGCCAGCCTGTCAAAAAGTCGCCGAACAATTGAATCAAGCCGGACTTCGTGTCATCACCGATTTGCGTAATGAGAAAATTGGCTTTAAAATTAGAGAACGCACCCTTGAACGTATTCCTTATATGATTGTCATGGGTGATAAAGAAGTAGAAAGCAACCAAGTTAACGTGCGTACTCGTGAAGGTGACAACCTTGGCGTGATGAGTATTGATGACTTTATCGACTTGGTTAACCAAGCGACCGCCCAAAAAGGGCGCGTCAAATCAAAAACAGCGTAGGAGTAAGTATTATTAAGAGTTCAAACCGATTAGACATCAACGAGGAAATTCGTGCCAAAGAGGTACGCTTAGTCAAAGAAGACGGCGAACAAGTTGGTGTTGTGGATATAAAAACGGCTTTGCAGGCCGCCCGTGATGCTGAGTTGGATTTGGTCGAGATAGTACCAGACGCTCAGCCTCCTGTTGCCAAAGTGATGGACTACAGAAAATATCTGTACGACCAAAAACAAAAAGCCAAAGAAGCCAAAAAGAACCAAAAACAAACGCAGCTTAAAGAAATCAAATTGCGTCCCGGCACGGAAGAAGCCGACTATCAAGTCAAACTTCGTAAAATCCGTGAGTTTTTGGAAGACCAAGACAAAGTCAAAGTCACCATTCGCTTCCGTGGTCGTGAGATGGCTCACCAACAAATTGGCTTGCAGCAGCTTGAAAAAGTCATTGCCGATACCACCGACGTTGCCAATGTTGAACAACAACCAAAAGTTGAAGGTCGTCAAATGGGTATGCTACTTGGACCTACCAAGAAAAAATAATCAGCAAACCCTAATCGATAAAAAAACCACATTAACCTATGTGGTTTTTTTATTGCCGTGTTGATGTATTGATAAAATTTTAAGCTTTTAAATCACTGTATTTTTAAATCATTGTACTTTTAAATCACTATATTCAGGGTGCTTTTGCAGATAGCTTGCCACGTAAGAGCAGGCTGGGACTACTTTTTTACCTTGCTCACGGGCATAGTCTAGCGCGTGTTTGGTCAACGCCCCTGCAATGCCGCGCCCGCCGATCGCGTCTGGCACAATGGTATGATCATATACGATAACATCACCATTATCCACATAGCTGATGTAAGCAGTAGTGCCGTCAACGGTGGTTTCAAAGCGTTGTGATTGATCGTTATGGTGAATAGATAATTGTAAATCCGACATGGTTGTCTCCTTGTGTATTTTTTTGTCTATTATGCTATCTGTGACCTTGTTATTTGTCGCTTGGTTATTTGCCGTTTGATATTATCACAGCCACTGTCCATGACTTGTAAAAGTTCTTGCCTATTCGGTATGGGCTTTGCAAATGATTTTTCGCTAGGCTTTTACCTTGCCCCACCCTGTTAACAATGCGATAATAAGCGGTTAAATCTTACCATTTTCAAATTTTTTGGCGTTGATGATACGCCTTACATTCACTTGCTATTAGCTAACTTAAACAGGAAAAACATGGCTCAATATATTTATACCATGAACAAGGTATCAAAAATTGTTCCACCCAAACGGGAAATCCTAAAAGACATCAGCCTGTCTTTTTTCCCCGGTGCAAAAATTGGTGTGCTGGGTCTCAACGGTGCCGGTAAATCAACACTTCTTAAAATCATGGCAGGCGTGGATACCGAGTATAACGGTGAAGCGCGTGCGCAAGCAGGTATCAAGATTGGCTACCTTGCCCAAGAACCGCAGCTAGACCCTGCCAAAGATGTGCGCGGCAATGTAGAAGACGGTGTGCGTGAAGCCCTAGATGCATTGGCGCGTCTTGATGAAATCTATGGCGAATATGCCTTACCCGATGCCGACTTTGACAAACTTGCCGCCGAACAAGGTAAGATGGAAGACATCATCCAAGCATGGGATGCCCATAACCTAAACAACCAGTTAGAAAAAGCCGCCGATGCGCTGCGCCTACCCGCGTGGGATGCCGACGTGAGCAAATTATCGGGTGGGGAAAAACGCCGCGTCGCCTTATGCCGTCTATTACTATCAAAACCTGATATGCTGCTCCTTGACGAACCTACCAACCACTTGGACGCTGAATCAGTCGCTTGGCTTGAGCATTTCTTAAAAGACTATAGCGGCACTATTGTAGCGATTACCCATGACCGCTATTTCCTTGATAATGTGGCAGAGTGGATTTTGGAGCTTGACCGTGGCTATGGCTACCCTTACCAAGGTAACTACACTGAGTGGCTTGAGCAAAAAAATAAACGCCTAGAACAAGAGCAAAAACAAGAAGAAGCCTTTGCCAAAGCGCTGAAACAAGAGCTTGAATGGGTGCGTAAAAACCAAAAAGGCCAGCAAGCCAAATCAAAATCTCGCTTGCAACGTTTTGAGGAATTAAACTCCAAAGAATTCCAACAGCGTAACGAAACCGCTGAAATCTACATTCCACCAGGACCACGTCTTGGCAACAAAGTGATTGAAGTCAACAATATCTCAAAATCATTTGGTGACCGTTTGCTATACGAAAACCTATCCTTCACTGTGCCACCGATGGCGATTGTGGGGATTATCGGACCCAATGGTGCAGGTAAAACAACCTTGTTCAACATGATTACAGGCAAAGACAAGCCAGACACGGGCACAGTTGAAGTCGGTGAATCAGTGAAAGTGGCGTATGTGGGACAGGTACGCGATGAGCTGGACGACAAAAAAACTGTGTGGGAAGAAGTCTCCGACGGTCTTGACATGATTACCGTGGGCGAATACACCACGCCTAGCCGTGCCTATATCGGACGCTTTAACTTTAAAGGTCAAGACCAACAAAAACTGGTCGGCAGCCTGTCAGGTGGTGAGCGTAACCGTCTGCAACTTGCCAAAACCTTAAAACAAGGGGCAAATGTGCTGTTACTCGATGAGCCATCAAACGACCTTGATGTCGAGACGTTGCGCGCGCTTGAAGATGCGGTGGAAGTGTTCCCAGGTACGGTGATGGTGGTGTCGCATGACCGCTGGTTCTTAGACCGTATTGCCACCCATATTTTGGCGTTTGAGGATGAAGGTCCGATTTGGTTTGATGGTAACTACTCGGAGTTTGAAACATATCGCAAAAAACAGTTGGGCGCGGATGCCGAGCCAAAACGCATGAAATATAAAAAGATTGCGAAGTAATGCTTATTTAAGCCTGAGAAATTATCCAATCTTATTGGATGTGTCTGGATAATTTCTCAATAATTGTCAATAAACCTTTGACTTTTGACTTCATGCTACAATGGGGGTTTAATGGGTTTTAAATCTAATGCAATTAATGAGTTAAAGACTAATTTTATTGGTATATCGGTTGGAGTCGCATCTCTAATTTTTGGCATTATTACATGGCTATTATCTCAGTTACAAGCAAATTCATCATCTCAAGTAACAGACCCTGGGAACCTTTCCGCAGCTTTTAATGTTAGTAATATGATGGTTAGTATGGCGTTCTTTTTGTTTGTGACAACATTTGCGTCAACTCTTTCTAGATTATCAGCTAAAATTAATGGTTTTTTTGCATTTTTTATTTCTATAATTTTAGCAACTTTATCAATATTTTTAAGTTATATCTTTTTAAATCTTAATCCACCCAAAATTTTAGATAGTGTCAGTTTGCATAATTTGAATAATATTTTATTTTATGCAACTATGGTTCTTTTCACAGCTATTTGTGGAAAATCTTTTGGAGCATTTATGGCTAGACCTACTAGTAATATGGAAAATGATTCTGAAACAAGCGACAATGAAATAATGGGTGGTGTACTGTTAGCTTTATTCGTATTGTATTTATGGGGACAGATGGTGGATTACGGACAAAATACACTGATAAAAAGTTTTCTTCCTGAAAACTGGCAACCAATAGCTGAAGTAGAAAAAAAATAATAATAATTATTTAAGAACTAAAATAAAAAACCAACTTTGATAAGTTGGTTTTTTATTCAGATTTAAAAATTAAAACAACACCCGCACCCGAATGGTTTCTGGGATATTTTTGAGTGCTTCAACCGCTTGCGCAGAATCGCCGCTACCCACATCCATCACCAAATACCCCACATCTTCTTCCGTCATCAGGCTTTGAGCAAAAATATTGATATTGGCATCGGCAAAGGATTTGTTAATCTGTGACAACACGCCAGGCACGTTTTGGTGAATATGTAGCAGACGATGCGTGCCTTCTTTTTGCGGCATACTAACATTTGGGAAATTCACTGAGGTTGCGGTATCACCCATATCAGAATAACGCACAAATTTTTCTGCCACTTCAAGACCGATATTGGCTTGGGCTTCTTGGGTTGAGCCACCGATATGCGGTGTCAAAATCACATTGTCAAACGCGCGCAGTGGTGATTCAAATTCTTCATCCGCTGATTTTGGCTCTTTGGGGAACACGTCAATCGCCGCGCCCAAGATATGACCGCTTTGCAGGGCTGCTGCCAGCGCATCAATATCCACACATTTGCCACGCGCCGCATTAATAAGATGCGCGCCTGGCTTCATGGCCGCCAATTCTGTGGCGGTAATCATATTACGCGTACTTGGCAAATCTGGTACATGCAGGGTGACCACATCGGCTTTACCAAGCAGTTCTTCTAGGCTACCCACTTGGGTGGCGTTGCCCAGTGGCAATTTGGTGACCACATCATGATAGATGACTTTCATACCAAGGCTTTCAGCGAGTACCGATAACTGAGTACCAATAGAGCCATAACCCACGATACCTAAAGTTTTGCCGCGCACTTCATAGCTGTCTTTGGCAGATTTGTTCCAGCCGCCACGGTGTACCACGGCATTTTTTTCAGGGATACCGCGCATCAGCATGATGATTTCGGCAAGTACCAATTCTGCCACAGAGCGGGTGTTAGAGTAAGGGGCGTTAAAGACAGGGATACCCAGCTCACGGGCAGCTTCCAAGTCCACTTGGTTGGTGCCAATACAAAAACAGCCAATGGCGATGAGCTTTTCGGCTTTTTCTAAAATATCGCGGGTCAAATGGGTGCGAGACCGAATGCCGATAAAATGGGCGTCTTTGATTTTTTCGCTAAGTTCTTCGGGGTCTAAGGCGGTTTTGATATTCTCAACATTGTGATAGCCCGCCTCTGACAGCACTTTAAAGGCATTGTCATGCAAGCCTTCAAGCATCAAAAAGCGGATTTTGTCTTTCTCAAGTGATAGATTTTGTGCCATAACAAACCCCTAGTCAGTATTTTTAGTCAATTATCCTATCACACTTACTGGGTTTTTTGTGGTGAAATTCCAGCAAGATGGCATGATTTTTTTGTCTTATGGGTAAAAAATTCTTCATCAATCGCCAGTGTTTTTGTCAAAATTTATTCCGTTAGTTATGCTATGATAGAGCCTCAAAAACCTTTTCAATCTGTATAAACATATGGGTAAAAGCCACGCTATGACTGCTAATCAGACCGCCATCAATACGCTCATTGAACAACTACGCCAGCAAGGATTTGACGAACACCAAATCAAAACCGATGCGGATAGTTTGGGCTATTGGGGCAAAGATTGGACCAAGCATTTTGAGCCCAATGCCAGCGCCATTGTCTTCCCAAAATCCACCCAGCAAGTGCAAGCCATCGTCAAGCTCTGTAATGCGCTTAACATCGTCATTACCCCAAGCGGTGGGCGAACCGGCTTATCCGCAGGGGCGGTTGCCGCCAATGGCGAGGTCGTGATTAGCCTTGATAAAATGCACCAAGTATTGGGCTTCTACCCTGCAGACCGTATGGTGGAAGTGGAGGCGGGTATCGTCACCAAAGCGCTGCAAGATTTTGCCCAGCAGCAAGGGTTATACTATCCCGTGGACTTTGCCTCAGCCGGTTCTAGCCAGCTTGGCGGCAATATTGGCACCAATGCCGGCGGTATCAAGGTCATCAAATACGGCATGACCCGCAACTGGATTTTGGGTATGACCGTGGTGACAGGTAAAGGCGATATTTTGCACCTCAATAAAGGCATGATAAAAAATGCCACCGGTTATGACTTGCGTCATTTGCTTATCGGTGCAGAAGGTACGCTTGGGATTGTCACCGAAGTGCAAGTCAAGCTAGAGCGCCAGCCCAAAAACCTAACTGTCATGGTGCTTGGCGTGCCAGAGTTTGCCAATATTATGCAAATCTTGTCAGCCTTTCAAAGCAAAATGGATTTGACTGCGTTTGAATTTTTTGATGATGTCGCCGTTGATAAATTACTTGCCACAGGGCATGTGCAAAAACCGTTTGAAACCGATGCGCCATTTTATGCGCTACTCGAATTTGAAGCGCCTTACGAGCCGATTATGGACATGGCGATGCAGATTTTTGAAGACTGTATGAGCGAAGGCTGGGTGCTTGATGGGGTGATGAGCCAATCCATTCACCAAGCCCAAGAGCTATGGAAACTGCGTGAGTATATCTCTGAAACCATCTCAGTATTTACCCCGTACAAAAATGACATCTCCGTGCTCATCAGCCGTGTGCCAGAGTTTATCGCGGATATCGATGCCATTGTTAGCCAAAACTATCCGGATTTTCAAGTGTGCTGGTTTGGGCATATCGGCGATGGTAATTTACATTTAAATATTTTAAAACCAGAAAACCTTAGCAAAGACGAATTTTTTGAAAAATGCCAAGTGGTCAACAAGTATGTGTTTGAAACGGTGCAAAAATACAACGGCTCTATCTCAGCCGAGCATGGCGTGGGTATGACCAAAAAGCCGTATCTTAATTACACCCGTCCTGATGAAGAAATTGATTATTTGCGTGCCATCAAACAAGTCTTTGACCCCAATGGGATTATGAATCGTGGTAAGATTTTCGACTAGATAACATTGATAAAAAAAGGATACAAAAAAAGACCTTTAACTGAGGTCTTTTTTTTGTCGCTAACAAAGTTAGATTTTATTCACATTCAGCGTGTCTGGCATGTTAACAATCGGTTTGAGGAGTTCAATGGCATCGGCGACAGTATTACAAACGATTAATCGCTGTAAATCTTCTGGTTTCATAAAACCTTGCTCAGCGGTAAACTGTAGATGTTCAATCAATTTGTCATAAAAACCATTGATATTGAGAATAATCATCGGTTTTTCATGTTGATATAGCTGTCGCCAAGTGGCAATTTCCATGATTTCCTCAAGCGTGCCAAGCCCACCTGGCAAGGTGATAAAGGCACTGGCGTACTCTGCCATGATGGCTTTACGGGTATGCATGGTATCGGTCAAATGCAGACGCGTCAGCCCGCCATGCGCCACTTCTCGATCCATCATAAATTCGGGAATCACACCCACGGCAATGCCGTTTTTTTCAATCACACCATCGGCAACCGCGCCCATACAGCCAATCACCGCACCGCCATACACCAGACCTAATCCCGCTTCAACCAATGCCCTGCCCAATTCATACGCCGATTGGACATAGACGGGGTCATTGCCTTTGCGAGAGCCGCAATACACAGCCACCAAGGGAACATCAATATCATGAAGTTTGACAATTTGTGCAATATCGCTCATTTCTTTACTAGTAATAATATCTACGGGTGTCATGCTTTTTCCTTTTAATGTGTTGTCATTATAGCTCAATCATCCTACAAATTCGTGAACGCAGCCTAGGCGCAGCGTATCTCATTTTGGCTACATTTGGCGCATAGGCATTATAATTGGTGCAGTTGGCGAAAAATAAAGCAATGGCTGTTAAAAAGCCATCAATGAAACGCTGAATAAGAAAGGCTTGAGAACAAAAATAAGCTATCAAAAGCTATTAAGGAGACCACCTAGGTATGATGGTCATCAGCTGTCTCTGTCAAAGATGGGCGTAATTTAGTGAGCGCTGCAGCATAACCATATTTGCTAGATTGCTTCAGCCAAGCGCTTGCTTTGTCAGCATCGGCAGCGACGCCATTGCCACTGGCATAGATGTTGGCGAGAAAATATTGGGCTTGCTGTTCGTATTCAGACGTTGGGGTCATACCGCATTCCGCGAAATTTGATGGGGTCAAAAGGTTTATATTGCGTCTGTTTATAGCGGCTGATACAACACACCAACCAACAACACCGTAATATCCTTCGCTGCTGGGGCAATCTGTACAGTATCAAGTGCTATTGACTGAGCATCATACGTGGTTGCCAAGCTGTCGATTTGGCTTTGTAACTGCTGCCCGATGCTATCTAACTCCTGCTGCAGCTGCTGGCGAATCGCATCAAGCTCTGCGACGGTTTGTTTGTTGGCATTGATATCGCCCACCGAGTTCATGGCACGTTTGACGTTATTGATATTGGTCTGTGACAACGCCTTGCGACCCATAAATGCGCCTAAGACCGCAGAACCAATACTGACCCCTGCATCAAGCCAGCCTTTGCTCGACTCAGCGGCTTGTTGTTGGTATTTTTCATTGGCGGCTTGCAATTTTTTGGCTAGCGCGTCTTGTTTTTTAGCAAAGCTATCTCGCAGCTGGGCAATGGCGATATCACGCTGTTCATGCAGCGGTACGATGAGTCGATTGCGGAAGGCGTCTTCGCTCTCTGCCACTTCGCTATACAGCTTTAAACTATCGACATACCACAGGTTTAACACTTGCTGCTGACGGATGGCTTCTTTCACATCTTTTTCCCAAGTTCTCCATGATGCCTTGTCGAGCGCTTGGGTAGGCAGTTGTTTGAGCACAGCGGGTTGGTGCGGAGCGGATTGTAACTGCTCAAAGGTCAAATCACTTAAAATCGCTTGATGCCAATCTACCACCAACGGCGGCTCACCAAATGCTGTGGTTAATAATAGCTGCTGCTGGCTTTGGGCGCCTGATTTTTTGTCATTAAAAAATACCCGCGCATAGGCAAAGGCAGTAGGCTCATAGAAGGTTTGCCCATCGCCCGCCATGTCTTTGGGGGCATAATACAAGCCCACATCTTTGGGCAAGGCCGGCGGCTGACTCATGGGGCTTGCTAATGGATTGATGGCAGGCGTGGTGGCTTGCGCTTGCGCTGGGTCGGTAGGGGCAGCCGCTTGGCTATTGGCTTTGAGCTGTGCTATGGCCTGTTTGCTAAGCGGTCCTGATAAGTAGTTGAGCGTGAAGCGGGTACTAAAAATCACAGGGCTGGCGTCATGCACATTGTGCAGCAAAAATTGGCGTTTACCGAGTTTATCAAACCACGCATTAAGCGCCGCTTTGTCCAGTCCACTGCTGCCGCTGGCAGAGAGCAAGCCATCCATCACCCGTTCACGGTCTTGGGCAGTCTGTAACCGTCCGATAAACCAAGTACCTGCGTTGGATAAGGCTTTGTAGTCCAAGTCCACTGGGTTTTGGGTCGATAACACAATCCCCAAACCAAATGCACGCGCTTGTTTTAGTAGGGTCAATAGCAATACTTTGGTCGGTGGATTGCCAATCGGCGGTAGATAGCCAAATACTTCATCCATGTACAAAATTGCCCGCAAGGTTGAGGTGCCTTGCTGACGGCGCATCCAGCCCAATAAATTGGTGAGCAACAAGGTGACAAAAAATAAACGCTCATCATCGGATAGATGGGCAATATTGAGCACACTGGTTTGTGCTTTGCCATTTTTATCATAAAACAGTGCGCCAGCATCCAGCGGCATGCCTTTAAGCCAGCTGGCAAAACTCGGTGATGCCAAAAGCCTATTGAGCTTCATCGCCAGTGCGCTACGGTCTTTATCCGCAAATACTTGTGACAGCGGCAGGATGCCGATTTTGTCAAACGCTGGCGTTTGGATTTGGGTAATCAAATCCACCAAGGTTAAAGTTTGGTTATTGTCCCAGGCGTTTTTAAGTAGCTGTGCCAAAAACACATGCTCGGGTGCAAGGTTATCCCCATCGACTTTTAATAGCACCAACAGTGCCGACACTGTCGCATCGATATACTCCGCATAGCTTTCGCCATCATTTTTGACACTATCGGGCGGCGGGACAAGATTGCCAAGTAGGGCAATCGGTAAGCCATTCTCGCTACCTGGGGTATAGACACTGACACGATTGGCGGCTTTGAGTGCTTGCACACGCTCCGGGGTTTGAAAACTTTTGCCAAGCCCTTGTTGCCAGTTTTCTGCGGTTTGCTTGGCAAACTCTGCCACACTCATACCCGCTTGACTTGCCATGCCGCTATCAATCCACGGCTCAAAGTCACTGGCTGCCAAATTTGGAAACGTCAATGCCAAATTGCCCAAGTCACCTTTGGGGTCAATCGCAATCACCGGAATATTATCCAGCGCAGCTTCTTCCAGTAAGCTAATCCCCAAACCCGTCTTACCCGAGCCCGTCATCCCAATAATCACCGCATGGGTTGTTAAGTTAGCTGCGTCATATAGGGTTGCTTGACCTTGTGTAGGCTCTGGGTACACGTCTTGACCGAGATAAAATTGACCGATACTATCAGCAATATCATTGGTGAGCGTTGGCATGGAATTCCCTCAAAATTTTTATAAGTAATGATTTATCGCTAACATGACGACTGGTCTAATTGCCTAATTGTCTAATTGTCTAATTGTCTAATTGTCTAACAAGCTGAGTGGCGGTATGTCGGTTTCATTATATGTAAAATTTTATCGTTTCGCCTAGCAAAATTTGTCGATTCTTTTATCTAGCCTTAACGCAATTTTTTAGCGCCGCAAAGATAATCCTTAATAATTTTTGATACCAAATTTTGAAGTTTACCCGCTTACTGTTTGTTAATAAAAATTTAGCAATAAAAGCTGAGCAATAAAAAAAGCGATGGGTGACATCGCTTTTGGTGGGATTGCATCATCGCACTATGCTAATTAAGTTTAAAACTACTTTATAAAAATCATTTTGTCAGCGATTTCGTTGCCGCTTGGGTCATTGTCTAATTGGTAATATTGACGAAGCAATTGCCCCACATCACCCAATAGCGCAACCAAGCTATCAATGTGTCGATTAGCTTTAATACCTTCGATAGCCTTGTCGCACATCGCTTGCCACATGGTTGGCATCACATGGCTATTGATGCCTCTATCCGCGACAATCTCCAGACGCCGCTCACAGATATTAAGATACACCAACACCCCGGTATTATCCTGCGTATCCCAGACGCGATAATCTCCAAAAACTTCGATCGCTCTGTCTCGGCTGTTTTGTAGCCGTGCGGACGAAATGGGCAAATGATTCTCAATCACTAGCACCACTTCACCGCGATGCCCTTGCTCAGCTTCGGTAATTGCTTGATTTAACTGCTGTTGGGCGCTGGGCGTTAACCAGCGATTGTGCAGGCTAGGTATAAACGCAACTTGACGCCACCATCTAGCCCAACTTGGCACAGTGGAAGTCACTGTCGCCATCGGTGAGGTGTAAGCAATGGTTTCTTCGTTGGCACCATTCGTTGCAGTTATTGGGTCATTTGTGCTCATGAAAATTCCATAAAAAATAATGAAGTATATAGTTGATGATAAGGGGTAAATTCAAAATAATTTTTTCAATAATTTTTTATTGACTAGCCGATTACTGACTACCAGTCACCACCAGCGCCGCCGCCGCCAAAGCCGCCACCGCCGCCACTAAATCCGCCACCACCAAATCCACCGCCGCCAAAGCCGCCACCCGGTAAGAAAACAACCCCGCCACCGCCTCTGCCCCCGCGACCACCACCGCCACCACGAAAGAGCAAGAATAAAAAGACAATAAATGCCACAAATATACTGCCCAGTAAGCCTGCGCCAAAGATTGTACCAAGCGTTACAATGCCACCTGCCGTAGCAATCGAACCAAAAAACCGCCCTAATATACTGGTCAAAATCATGCCAGCGACAAAGCCAAAAAAGCCTAGGAAGATAAGCGGTATGCCGCCCTCTTGATTTGACTGGGCATTGCTATTGGTATTGACTCGATTGGTATCGGCTTGCTTTAAAATAGCAGGATCGGTCGTCAAGCGTTCTTCAATGCGATTAATTCCCGCTGTGATGCCCCCGGCATAATCACCTTGTTTAAATCTTGGGGTTATGTCATCGCTAATAATGCGTTTGGCGACGGCATCAGGAATGGTACCTTCAAGACCATAGCCTGTTAAAATGTACATTTTACGGTCATTGACGGCAACAACCATCAACAGCCCCTGATCGGTGTCTTTTTTGCCCAGTTTCCAACGATCGGCGACCTTCATTGAATAGTCAAAAATATCCTCGCCATTGGTGGTTGGTACAATGACCACGGCTGCTTGCGCCAAGCCGCGGTCATTAAGACTACGCAGTTTGGTTTCAATCGCTTGTTTATCACTGGCAGATAGAATTTTTGCTTCATCAATGACAGGGTTATTGAGGATTAGTTTATCAGCGGCAACAGGGACTTGGGTTGACTGTTTAGGTGTAGTAGTCGTCTGGGCATTGGCGGTAGCTGTTGCCTGATTGTTATTGGCCTGATTGCCAGTTGCTTGAGTATTGACCCCTGGTATCGGCAGCGCATCATTGCCTAACGTCTCTTTAATTGCATCATTATTGAGTACAGCATCATTGAGCGCTTCATTGGTTTGTGCGGTTTTGGCAATCGCAACCATGTCCTCAACACTATGATCTTGTAATGTGGGCTTAGCGGTAACGGTTGCGGAATTGGCTGTCGCTGTGGCAGTTTCTGCAACGGCTGCCATAGGCATCGCAAGCCCAATGCCGATGGTCAGTGCAGTAAAAGTACTTAATAGCACCCGCTTCGCTAATAAGCGAGACGACAATTTTTGCGGCTGATTATGGGAGCGCTGTAAATTGGGCTGTGTCTGTGCAATATTCAATGACACCTGTGTTTCCTCAAAGTATGCAATTTTTTTATTATGATCTAGTCAATTCAACAACTATTTTAAAAAATTAAAAAATTAGTCTGACAATTGATGCAAATCTTATCCAATGAGCCTGCCACCGACTGATGGCAGACTATTTAAAAAAATCTTCTTAACTCTCAAACTTTAACTATACAGTTAACATTAACAATGGTGAATTAAGGTTTCGCTGCCGCGGTAGCCGAATTATTTACAGGCTGACCACCGGCATTGGCAGTGTTCCCATTGTTTTGCACTGGCTGACCGCCCGCATTTGCGGTATTGGTATTGTTATTGCCAAAATCAACAGTTGGTGCAGTGGAGATTTGCGCCTCATTGGCCACGGTAAAATTTGGACGGGTATGCATACCAAACACTTTTGCGGTGACATTGGTTGGGAATTGGCGTACGGTAGTGTTATAAGTTTGAACGTCTTGGATATAACGACCCCGTGCCACGGTAATGCGGTTTTCGGTGCCTTCAAGCTGTGCTTGTAACTCTTGGAATTGTTTGTCCGCTTTTAGATCAGGATAGCGCTCTGAGACTGCCATCAAGCGCGATAACGCACCGCCCAATTGATCTTGCGCTTGTTGATAGCGTTGAAAAGCCGCTGGGTCATTGAGTACATCGGCACTCACATTGATAGTCGTCGCTTGTGAACGCGCTTGTGTGACTTGGGTTAAGGTCGCTTGTTCGTGCTGGGCATAACGCTCAACGACTTTGACCAAGTTTGGAATCAAGTCAGCACGGCGCTGATACTGGTTGACTACTTCTGACCATGACGCGTTGATTTGTTCATCTTGCGCTTGCATAGAGTTATAACCACAACCGGTCAGATTGGCAGAACCCACCACCAAGGCTGCGGCCAATAAGGTGTTTTTTACTGTGGTATTGAATGGTTTCATAAGTTTTCCTCAAAGATAAATTAAATAAATCGATATCTAGGTTTTTGAAAATTATGAAGCTATGTGTGGCTACTGTAAATTTACGTTTTGTATAGTGCTGTATGGTTTTGTATCAAACTGCAGACTTATTAAAGCCGGCTTAGCGGCTTAGAATAGTTAAATATCGAATAGTTAAAAAACGAATAGCTAAAAATTGAATAGTTAAAAATTTGCAATCAGCTTAGCAAAAAAAGACCAGCCAACGCTGATCTTTTTGATTACCTTTATTATCTACCAAAAAATCATTGTTGAGCGGCTTCAATTTGAATGACTAATTTCACCTTTTTACTCACACCCATTTTGACATAACCATCAATCCCCCAATCGGTACGGTCAATCGTGGTTTCAAAATCACCACCGTACACATATGCCATGAGTAACGGACTTGGATAGCTATTAAATTTGCTCGCTGTCAACGTAATAGGGCGAGTTTTTTTGAGCAAAGTTAAATTGCCTTTAATTTGGTGTAATTTACCCTTTTTAAAGATAAATTTAGTAGAGGTAAAGTGGGCAGTTGGATATTTATCTGCATTAAAAAAGTCTTTACTTTTTAAGTGTTCATCAAATTTCTTATGACCTGTTTGCAATTTTTCCAACGGAATATCAAGGTCAATTTGCCCTATTTGATTGTCGGGGTCAAATACCATGTCGCCTTCCAAGCCATAAAATCCACCATGATTGGTTGAGGTGCCAAAATGGTCAATGCTAAATCGCACATTGGTGTGCATCGGGTCAAGTTTATAGTTGATTGAATTAGATTTGACGATTTCTTTGCTTACTGCTTTTGCGCCTAAGCTAAAAGTTTTAGCCAAGGCTTTTTTGGTCAAAATGGCAGTGGTTGCCATGCCTGCAAGTTTGGCAAGTGTCCCTAAGTTGTTAGTTTTATCTGTCATGAACTTTCCTTATTATTAGTCGTTAAAAATTGCATTGGTTTGAACATTTTAACTTATCAATTGAATCAAGCTGTGCAAAGAGTGTTGGCAAAGTTCAGTGTTTGTGAAATTATCTATCGTAGAAACGTAAAAAAGCCAATGCGTTAACATTGGCTTCTAGGTAACGCTAAGCAAGCTTATTGTTGTACGGCTTCAACTTGGATGTTGAGTTTCACGTCTTTAGCAAAACCCATTTTGACATAGGTATCCATGCCCCATTTGGTGCGGTCAATGGTAGTCTCAAAATCACCGCCACATACTTGCGCATTTTTCAGCATTGGGCTGTTGTAGCAATTAAATTTAGTGGCTTTTAGGCTGACTGGGTTGGTTTTGCCCAATAGCGTCAAGTTACCGTCAACTTTCGTTACTTTGCCATTTTTGAAATGGAATTTGGTTGATTTAAAATTAGCCGTTGGGTATTTTTCAGCGTTAAAGAATTCAGCTGATTTTAAATGGTTGGTAAAATGTTCGTTACCCGTGTCAAGACTATTGACAGGAATGTCAACGTTGATGCTGCCTGTATTTTTGGCGGGGTTGTAGTTCAAGTCACCCGTTACGCCGTAGAAACCACCTTGGTTGGTCGTTGTACCGAAGTGATCAATCGCAAAACGTACATTGGCGTGGTTTGGGTCTAGTTTGTAGCTGGTGCTGTTGCTTGGCTTAACTTTTTCTACTTTGGCGGTTTTAGGCGCTTTTGTGACCGCTGCAGGTTGAGCCGCGGTTTCACCAACTTTTTGCGTTTCACCGTTTTGCGAGATAACCAATTCTGCATTGGCAAATTGTGTGGCTAACAACGCTGTGATAGCGGCAGTGGCTAAAAGTTTGCTATTCATGGGATTTTCCTCGATACATTATAAGAGCTGTGTGGGCTTACAAAACATTGTTAATGAAACTTAACTTAGTCTATGTAGGATTAAGTTATTATAACATATACCTTTCCCTTGTTATCGTGTATTGTTTGTAAATTGTTGCTAGTTTTTGACCGAGCCAAAACTTTCACCGTGACAGCCTTTATTAATTAAGTCGGGTTAGGTCATTAAAAAAGGACAGCTTTTGCCATCCTTTTATAAAAAAATCCACTATGTTAACTTTTATCTTAACTTTTATCTTAAGAATGCCCGGGCATTTCTAAACATCCGCATCCACGCCCCATCATTATCCCACGCTTCAGGTTTCCAACTATGGTTATACGCCATCAAATTACGCTCTGGGTGTGGCATCATCAAGGTCACACGCCCATCGGTACTACAAATCCCTGTCACCCCTTGCGGTGAGCCGTTTGGATTGAGCGGATAATGCTCAGTTGCTGTGCCGTGACTGTCCACATAACGCATCACAATTTGCCCATGTGCGCTCATTCCTGCGATATCGGTATCGCTCAACGTCGCAAAGCCTTCGCCATGTGCCACCGCAATCGGTAGAATGCTCTCTTGCATGCCTTTTAACAGCACCGACTTGGTACGTTCAATTTTCACATTCACCGTGCGCGCTTCAAACCGTGCCGATTTATTGGCGATAAAACGGGGGAAATTCTCTGCGCCCGGTATCAGGTCTTTAAGCTGGCTCATCATCTGACAGCCATTACAGACGCCAAGCGAGAAGGTTTCTGGTCGGGTAAAGAATCGCACAAATTGCATGCGTAGTTCGTCATGAAACAGCACCGATTTTGCCCAGCCAGCGCCAGCGCCAAGCACATCGCCATAACTAAAGCCGCCGCAAGCCACCAGCCCATCAAAGTCACGCAAGTTGACACGCCCTTTGAGTAAGTCACTCATATGCACATCGACGGCTTCTAGCCCTGCACGTTTAAAGCCTGCCGCCATTTCTAGCTGACCATTCACGCCTTGCTCACGCAAAATGGCGACTTTGGGCTGTGCGCTGCGGCTATTGATGTAGGGGGCTTCAATCGCTTGGTTGAGATCATAATTGGCTTGGGCGATTAAGCCTTGATGTGAGTTATCACCAATCAAATCAAAGGCTTGTTGTACGCATTCGGGATTGTCACGGTTTTTGGCGATATGGTAGCTGACTTTGCTCCATTCTTGCTCAAGCTCGCTACGCTCAAAACGTAAATTTTGCGTGGCTGTTTGGATGAGTAAACTGTCTTCATCGGTGCTTTGACCGACTAGGCTTAACAACTCGCTGACGCCTGTGGTTTCGGCAAGCGCTAGCAACTGAGCCACCTGATGGCTTTTGACTTGAATCACCGCACCGAGTTCCTCAGCAAACAACTGACCGAGTAAATTGTCATCAGATAACACCAATTTCACGCCTTGACGACTGGTGAATTGCATCTCAGCGATGGTGGCAAGCAAACCGCCATCACCAATGTCATGATATGCCGTGATTAAGCCTTGGTTGTTAGCTTGCTGGATAAAGTTAAAAAAGTTGATTAAATCTTGCGGATTATCTAGGTCTGGGCAAGTATCGCCCAGTTGGCTTAGGGTTTGGGCAAGGATTGAGCCACCTAAGCGGAACTGACCTTTTGATAAGTCTAAACGATAAAAAGCGGTTTCGCCAAGCGCTGAGCTGGTTAGCAATTCTGGGGTTAAGGTCTTGGTGACATCTTGCACAGGGGCAAAGGCAGTGATAATGAGCGACATCGGTGACACCACAGATTTGTTTGCTTGCTCATCTGACCAATTCGCTCGCATCGACAAGCTGTCTTTACCCACAGGAATGGCAATACCAAGTGCCGGACAAAGCGCTTCGCCCACGGCATACACCGCATCAAACAAGGCTTGGTCTTCTTTGTCTTCACCACAGGCTGCCATCCAGTTCGCCGACAAGGTAATGTCTGATAGCTTGGCGATATTCGCCCCTGCGATATTGGTAATGGCTTCGGCAACAGCAAGGCGCGCAGATGCAGCAGGATTAATCAAGGCAACTGGGGTACGCTCGCCCATACTCATGGCCTCGCCTGTCATCGGATTGCCATCGACAGGGATGAGAGCAGAAGCGGTAACAGCACAGTCCGCCACTGGCACTTGGTAACGTCCAACATATTGGTCACGTACTACCATACCCGTGATGGAACGATCGCCAATGCTAATTAAGAAAGATTTACTGGCAACCGTTGGATGACGCAGGACGTCTTTGACCGCTTCAGCCAAATCGACTTTATCAAGATTTAACGCTTGCAGTGTTGGCGTGCTACGGCTAAAGCTACGCTGCATTTTTGGCGTGCCACCGAGTAGCACTTGTAGGGGCATATCGACCGGTTGTTGGTCGCCTTTGGTGTTGAGTAGTGGGTCATTGACTACCAACTCACGCACGTCCGTCGCTTCACCCAAAATCGCATACGGGCAACGCTCGCGCTCACAGATACTATCAAATAGCTCACGGCTCTGTGGACGGATTGCCAACACATAACGCTCTTGGGCTTCATTTGACCAAATCGCCATTGGCGACATACCATGCTCAAGCGACGGCACTTTACGCAAGTTTAACACCGCCCCAAGTTCGTGGTCATTCACAAGCTCGGGCATGGCGTTTGACAAACCCCCTGCCCCCACGTCATGAATTGACACAATCGGATTGTTATCTTCATCTGGCTGGTTTCCTGCCATTGCCCAACAGCGGTCAATGACTTCTTGACAGCGGCGTTCCATCTCGGCATTGTCACGTTGCACTGATGCAAAATCCAGGCCTTCATCAAGCTCGCCACTATCCACCGAACTTGCTGCGCCACCGCCCAAGCCGATTTGCATGGCAGGACCCCCTAGCACAATCAGCAAATCGCCTTGCTGAATCGGATTTTTTTCCACCAAATTGCGTTTGATATTACCGTAACCACCGGCAATCATAATAGGTTTGTGATAGCCCCGCATTTGGCTGCCATCTTGGTCTTTTGAGGTATCCAATTGAAATGAGCGAAAATAACCGACCAGATTTGGACGACCAAATTCATTGGAAAACGCCGCACTACCAAGCGGCGCTTGGGTCATGATTTCTAATGCGGACGCCATACGCGATGGCTTGCCGTAGTCAGCCGTCGAGACTTTTCCGCTGTGCTCCCATTTTTCTGGCATATCAGGCAGCTGCAAATGCGACACATGGAATCCTGCCAAGCCTGCTTTGGGTTTACCGCCACGACCTGTCGCGCCCTCGTCACGGATTTCCCCGCCAGAGCCTGTTGCCGCGCCTGCATAGGGTGCAATCGCCGTTGGGTGATTGTGGGTTTCGACTTTCATCAAGATATCAATCGGCTCTTGATGAAAATCGTATGCTAAATGATTGTTGTCGCTGTTTAATAGCGGATAAAAACGCTGCCCTTCATGCCCTTTTACCACCGCGGCATTGTCTTTATAGGCGGATAAAATATCGTTAGGATTTTGCTTGAAGGTATTTTTAATCATGCCAAACAAGGATTTTGGCTGTACTTCCCCATCAATCGTCCATTGCGCATTAAAAATCTTGTGACGGCAATGCTCCGAGTTGGCTTGGGCAAACATCATGAGCTCAACATCGGTCGGATTGCGCTTTAGCACATGAACGTAGGCATCCATCAAGTAGTCAATATCTTGGCTCGATAACGCAAAACCGAACTCACGGTTGGCAGATTCTAACGCCTCACGCCCTTTGCCCATCACATCGACATGGTTGAGCGGTGCTGGCTCGTGGTCATCGAATAAATGCTGAGCCTTTGCCAAGTCATAAAATAGGCTTTGGGTCATGCGGTCGTACAACATCATCTCGATATCATGCGGGAGCTTTTCAGGCAAATTTTCGCCTATGAGCGTATACACCACCAAGCGCTCAACACGCTCAATCGCTATCTCACAATTGTTAAAAATATCCGTCGCTTTACTTGCCCAAGGGCTAATCGTACCAAAACGTGGGCTGACGATAATTTGCAGCGCCTCTTTATTCTCATGTTGGCTTTCATGTTGGTTTTCATCTCGGCTTGCTTGATTAAGCGCGATTTCGTCACCGTGATTGAGCAAATCTACCGCTTTTTTATAGTCGTGTTCTGCCAAATCCTTAGAAAAAATATAAACTTGCTGGCTTTTTAAGTGGGTGATTTTGAGATTGGTTTTTTGGCTAAGGGAATTTAGCAGTTTGGTGGTTTGAAAATCGGTTAAAAATGGGTGTCCAGCGATGATAGTCATAGAAAGTTCCGCTTGCTTTGGGAAAAGTTGGGAAAATAACAGAAAAATTTGCGGCTATTATAGCATTAAACCCACGGGCGTATCACTTGTCTTGATGGTGATAGACTGTCATTTCACTTTGTGTTTTTTCTAAAGTGCCTTTCAATTGTGTTACCTTGCGATAACATCATTAACGGTTTTATACCAATTACTTGCAGCTTTTCGACAGACATAAACAACAAAAGCCGATATTATCGTCCAAGTTAATGACTTTAACCGAGTTTTAAAATAAATTCTTAACCAGTTAGCAATAAATTTTTTAGTATTAACTTTGAGACGTATAATAACCATATAATAACAAGGATATTCTCATGGCAGATCTCACCAAAGCGCAACATATTGAAAATATTAATAAAGTGATTAAAGGCGTCAAATATGCAATGATGACCACTATTACTGCAGACGAAAAACATTTACATGCGTGCCCAATGACCACCAATAAAAATGAATTAGAAAATGGTAAAATTTGGTTCATCGGCGATCGCAAATCAGAAACTGTCAAAGACTTGGAAAAAAACCCACAAGTCAACTTATCTTATACCTCAAGCGACCAAAAAGACTTTGTATCTATCAACGGTACGGCTAAGCTGGTTAATGACAAAGCCAAACTAGATGAGCTTTGGAGCCCAGTTTATGCGGCGTTCTATGAAAAAGGTAAAGAAGATCCTAACGTGCAAGTGATTTGCATTGAATGTAACGGTGCGCAGTATTGGTTAAGCGGTAACACAGTGGTGGATATGTTTAAGATGGTATCAGCGGCTGTCCAAGAAGGGAAAACCGCAGAAAACATGGGTGAAAACCATGCCGTAACCTTTTAATGATTGGCTTTAAAAAAATATAACCCCAGTTTTTTAACTGGGGTTTTTTATGGTAAATTTTTAGCTAACAATGTTTTAGAATAATCCATTTTTTTAACGTCATTAGCTTTTTTTAAAGTTATCGATTAAGGCTGTTTTAGATAGGGCCATGCCGCTTTTAGATAAATAAACATTGACCATAACGTCAACACCACTGAAATGACCAATAGTAAATACCCCGTCATCTCAAGTGATTCCCAATTGAGCAGTAACACTGTAATTGCCACCATTTGAAAAGTGGTTTTCATCTTGCCCACATATGACACTGCAACGCTGGTACGATTGCCTAGTTCTGCCATCCACTCACGCAAGGCAGAGACAGCAATCTCCCGTGAGATGATAACAATCGCTGAAATCGCCATGACAATGTCAGGATGCCACTGCACCAAAATAATTAGCGCGGCAGCAACCATCAGTTTATCCGCCACAGGGTCAAGAAACCGCCCAAACGCCGATGTCATATTGAGCTTGCGAGCAAAGTAGCCATCTAACCAATCGGTAATTGCCGCCAAAACAAATACAGCCGTCAATAAAAAGTGGCGTAGTAGGCTATCACTAAACTGATACATGCCTATATTGGCAATTGCATTGTCACTAATGGCGCTCTGACCAATCCCCATCGCAGGTGGCCAATAAGCAATCGCCACAAACAGTGGAATCATCACGATGCGCGCAATGGTCAAGTTGTTGGGCAAGTTAAAAATACTGCCCGAGGCAACAGGGGGATGGGCTGTCTCGTCAGTCACTGGCTTATCAGTCATGGGATTTTTCATTCATTCTTGTTGTAGGGCGCGGCGTAACGCTAATTTTAGTTGAAATAATTATAACGGTTCTCAAAGCAATGTCATTATTTTTTGCCAATAGTGCTTGTTTTTGTCATATTTTTCAACAATTAAGCCACTTTACCGTATTGATTTTATGGTATTTTTTACTAAATATGTCATTGTATAGAAAACACTTCAAAAGTAACAGGGTGTAATTAGCTAGTCAAAAATTTAGACCTTTATTGTTATCATAACGTCCGACAACAATAATAAGAATTATTTCACTATTAGCAAATTTTGCTATTGTTAGGTTTCTTGAAAGTTGATTATTTTGCACCCAATTTATTAATCATAGCGTATCAACTTGCGTATTTTTTTATCAATTTTTTATTAATATAGTACTTGGACAATTTTGATAAATCGCGTTTATTGTCAAAAATTTTCAGACCTTTAACACTTACTTGTGCTTTTCCTCAGCCCATTGCTCACCTCCTGCAATGGGTTTTTTTTATTATTCTAAATCATTGATATATATACACTTATTAAAATCAATATGAAATTTGACCACACTTTTGACCACACTTTTGTAATTCCGCTTGCCCTTTTTTGACTTAAATTATTTTTGTAACTGCGAAAAAATACCCCTGTCCAAACTTGGGCAAGGGTAAAAAATCTTAGGGTAATCTTAGGGCTTAAACTGGTAAGTAATTCGGTTTAATTGACTTGCCCTTGCATGGGGTTGTTTTGTCATTTTGGGGCTTACTAAATTCTTGACGGATCACAATGGCAAAATGCCCGTACACTTTGCCCTGTGAGGTGTTGTGTTAGGTGTTGCATTTTATAGTGTTATAAGGCATGTTTGTTCACACTTTTAAAGGTGTATTGTCTTACATACTTTTTTTACGAACTCTAATAATAGGATTAAGCACGAAAAAACGAATTGTTTGTAAACTTTTTGATTTTCTTTCTCCCTACTTGCTAACCAATCAACTATCCTCGATTATCTTTATCTCATCATTGGTCAATCCATATAGCTGATATACCATGTTATCTATTTCTTTATCGGTTTGGCTAATTTTGGTTTGCAGGGCTTGGGCTCTGGTTTGTTCTGCCAAGAAGTATTCTTCCCAATCGGCTTCATCTGCAAAGGCAAGTTTGATTTTCTTTTTACCTAATTCTTTGATGAATTCTTTATAGGTGAGATTTTGCCAGTTTTGTAGGTTTTTGCTAGGGCCGGTTAGGTCAAATTTGCGTTCTAAGGTGCGTAAGAATTTGCTATTAATCCCTTTTAATTCCTTGGTTAGATTTAACATTTCATTAGCTTTATCTATAAATGGTCGTTGTTTTTCAATACTTACATTTTTAATAGGTAAAATCTTAATTACACTTGGTTTGATTTCAGCAAATGTTTTGTCTTTTTGTGGATTATTGATTTTATAAACAAAATTAATTAGCCTAGAGTTTAAAAGAGTTAACATAAATTCTAGAGTATAGTTATCATCTATTAAAGAAACAATGAATAATGAGTTTTGAGGATAAAATTTTTCATAATCAATTACACAACGAATAATATCGCTAGTTTGACGCATTAAAATCTTTGGTGAATTAATTTTTAGCTCATTTGAAGGGTACATTAGATTTTTGCCATAATGAATATATTCAATATTTTTGGTATCGAACAAATACCTATTTACATTACTACCTACTACTAAAGGTTTCCATTCATCACTTAGTTTTTGAGATGAGTGATAAATTCTTGCCTTTAACATTTCTTTTGTTTGTGCTGGATTACCATGCCCAACTTGATAAGGTTTAATACCCCAAATAATTTCTGCAACTTGATAGAAGGGTTTTGAATTGATATTTAATTTCTTGAGTAAAGAAATTTTGCTTGTATCAATATCTATAAGAATTCTTGAATATTCATCATCTAACCAATAACTTTTATCAGCTGAATTTTCACTAACAACCTCGTTGTTTTTTAAACGTTTTACCTTAATTGATTTCTGATTAGTTTTACTTTTACATAGGATAATAGTTGAACTTTCAACAGTTGCATCTTCAAAAACACCATCGCCATAATCTATAACTTCAGTCAAATCATAATCTAATAGTTGTATTCTGAAAGATTTTGCAGAGTTGATTAGCATCCAAGTGTTAGGAATAATTTCCCCAAAATAACCATTTGGCTTTAGCATTTCAATCATTGCAAAAGTAAAAAACAAGTAAGTATCGTTTGTTTTAGAATTAATAAAGTTATACTTCTTATTTAAGAAATCTTTATCTTTCCCTTCGACTTTAGCACCATAAGGCGGATTACCAATTACCACATCAAACCCGCCCTTTTTAAACACCTCGGGAAACTCTTTTTCCCAATTAAATGCCTTCTCGCCCGCCACACTCACATCATCAATCAGCGAATTACCACACTTCAAGTTTTCATTCAGATTTGACAACTTACGATGCGGTTCTGCCGTGCGAAGCCACAACGACAACTTGGCAATCTCAACTGATTCTTGATTGATATCCACCCCAAACAAATTATGCTCCAAAATGTGATTTCGCACCTCTTGGAATACCAAACCACCACCGAATAGCTTACTTTCTAGCTCATCAAGGTAGGCGTGCTCGGCCATCAAAAAATTTAACGCCTCATTCAA
Source organism: Moraxella sp. CTOTU47618 (assembly GCF_032017425.1). NCBI lineage: Bacteria > Pseudomonadati > Pseudomonadota > Gammaproteobacteria > Moraxellales > Moraxellaceae > Moraxella > Moraxella sp. CTOTU47618. Next base: position 41,330 of record NZ_DALZPW010000006.1, read on the forward strand.
AAAAGCCCCACTCCCACACGCAGGGTCGCAAATCGTGATATCAAGTAACCACGCTCGATAATCCTTTAGGCGTTGTAATAGCGTTTCTTGGGTTTTCTTTTGGCGTTTCTTATCGGTGATATAGTCCTCGTCATTTATGCCAATGTCTGTCTTCTTATCGGCACATAGCTTGCCCACCGTGTTTTGTACGATATAGCTGGTGATATATTTGGGCGTATAAAACACCCCATCTTTTTTGCGTTTGGATTGGGCTTTGTCAAGTACCTCACCGTTTAGTTCTGCCTTGATTTCGTCAATCTCGGTCAAGCTGTTTTCAAAGATATGCCCCAAAATATTGACATCCACCTCACTGGCAAAGTCATAATCGGAAAGTTTGGCAATATGGACGGATAACACCTCATCGGATATTTTGACATTATCTAGCACATCATCGGGCTTAAACAAGCCACCGTTATAGGCGAAGATTTCGCTATGGTCATCCTTATAGCCCGTATTCAAAAAACCAAAATAACTATTTAATTTGTCATTTAAGCTCATTGGGATTTTGAGTTTTTTGGCTTGTTCCCATTCATTTAGCATAGTACGGGCGGTATTTGCGGCAAGTAGCCCGCCATCTTCGGCAAAGAAAATAAATAGCAAGCGGTCAAGGAGCTTTTGTGATTTTTGAAATAACACCAATGGCTCATATTGCGGATTGTTTTTAACCAAGTCATCAAATAACGCCCGCTTGAAGGTGGAATAATCTTTATACAGCTGTTTGGTGACTTTTTCCTCTTGGCTGATACTCTCGGCCTTGATTTTTAGTGGGATATCTGCCAGTAAGTTATCGAATTTTAGTAACAAGTATAAAAAGTTAAAATCTTCTCGGCTGATTTTGAATAAGTCAAATTCGACAAACTCCACCGCATTATCAATATAAAACCGCAATTTTTGAAAGTTAGAAGTAATCACATAACGGCAAGTAGGATGGTTGTTCTTATAGCCAAAGGCTTGTGATTCGATGCTGGCAAGGTCAGTGGTGTCCATGCCTTTAAGCTCGATCACGGCTAGGGCTTTGCCACCTTTGAGAATTGCCCCATCACACTTTTTTGCCCCTTTGATATTTTTAAGTTCGGTGGTGAGATTGAAGTTCGGTTGGGGGTTTTTAGTGTAGCCAAAAATATTGACAAATAAATCAATTAAAAACTCGCCTTGGTACTGTTCTTCTTTGCTTTGCTTGATGTTGGCTTGAATGTCGCTATCGTGAAAATGACGTTGGAATTTTTCCCATGCGTGATTGACGTCATCTTGGTTTAGGGTTTTGAGGGCATTTTTGACAATGATAGGCTGGAATAATGACATGATTATCTCTGAGATTGTTTAGGTAATTTGGTTAAAAGTTATCTTAATTCAAAAGTCTGTAATGAGAAAAGCATTTATTGATTTATTGTCTTTATGACTAACTGTAGGGTATTAATTGTATTGATTGGTTATACTTTCTTGCTTTGCTAGGCTGTTGCGTTTTGGGTATCGGTTGGCGTGATTTTACGTACTTTTAAAAGGCTGTTTTGGTGCGTACTTTTTGCGTACTGCGTACCAATTCGAACAAATTAAGGCGATTTTTGCTCGAACCAATGGAAAACGGCTATTTGCTTGTTCACTTTCTTGTTCACCAATACCAGTTAGTCACATGGTTACACTCAAGGTTACGCATAAAAGGGCATTTTCTTTGGTAACTAATCTTGGTAACCAAAATTTGTTGCTAACTAGCTTGCTAACCATGCCCCAATGACAATAAATAAAATCAATTATGCCCGCCTATCGTTCGGCTTTGCTGTTCGGTTTAGTGTTCGATTGTTACCAATGCCATATTAATAGCGGTTTGGCGTGTTGCTGGGTGTTCGGTCTTTGAATTGAACCATAGGCGGTTAGGTGTTCAATTCGCTGTTCACTTTTTGCCAATGCCTTGTTATTGCTGGCTTGCTGTTGGTGATGGTATTCAGTTTTAGTAATAAAAAGGAGTATCGTAAAACCTACGACAACCTTTGTTATCGTCAAGCCATTGCAAGATCGTCAACCAATTCAATTTTCAACTTTTTGCCCAATGTGTCTGCAACGTTAGATAAGGTGGCAAGGGTCAGACTAGTATCATCACCTTTTAGTAAGCGGTCAAGCGTTACCCTACTGACGTTCATGCGTTGGGCTAGGGTAGCTTTGGTTATATGCTGGGCTTTCATGCTTTCGCTGATTTGCCATGCGATAATCCGCTTTACCGCAATGGCGGTTACTTCGTGGTTAATGTTTTCATCGTATAACCAATCATCAAAACTGCTGTCTTTGAGGTTATTTATCATCATTAGCCCCCATATTAGGAAGTTGTGCAAGTAGAGGTTTTTCTTCAAGTTTTTGCATAGCTTTAGATTTACTCATACTTTCTCTTAACATTTTTTCTATTGCTCTAAGTTTAATTTCTCTTTCCGTTTGGGTTATATGATCATTAATAAGTAAAGCGTTTTGCATTTCTAAATTGCCTATAATGGCATTATCCAAAACTGTGCCATAATCTCGCTGATTGCCTTGTAAATTTGGGTTCGCTTCTCGCCATTCTCTATGAGTTTTACCAAAAACGATTTTATTGATTAAATCTGCTTCATCAGCATAGATATAACCGTGCTTGTTAGGGTTAATACCTTGTAATAAATTCATCTGTATAGAATCAGTCTGCACTCGATAATTTACCTTTGCAAACTCCCTTTTTACTTGCCATTCTATAGAAGTTTGCTGTGCCTCTTGCTCTTTAAGGCGTTGAAATTCTTTTATTAAATAAAGTTTGAATTCGGGGCTTATCCATAAACCAAATTCAAAGGCTATATCTATATGGGCATAAGTGCCACCATATCGCCCTGCTTTTGACTGCAAGCCGATAATATTACATTTCTCCACTAATTCTTTAATGCTTACTTTAAAGCTATTTAATCCTGCTTGGTTTTTAATTATGGCGAATTCGCCATAATTAAAATTTGGGTTATTTATTTGTTCCCAAATGCCAATAAATTCAAGCGTGTTTCTATTTCTAAGCCAGTCTGTGATAAAAAAATCACCGTCTTTAGCCTTAAGCATATCCGTTAAACTAATGTAATCTTGTTCATTGATAGTTGAGATAGATATAGGATTATCTTGTACTAAAATACTACGATTATTTTTCACCATAATAATTCACCTTAGCTTTTTTTGTATCATTTAGAGTACATTATTGCTAATATCAAGACAACAAAAAAGAGTATGGCTAAAATCACCATACTTCAACACGCCCGCTTAATTAGAATATGAAAGGCTGTATATATCTGCATAGGTGGGAAAGTGGGAAAATGATTTTTTTAAGCCCTGTATTTATGCGGTTTCCCATGTTTTCCCATTAATAAGCATTTTGGGAAAGTAGGGAAAGTGAAAAGCTAAAAATAGTTCCCCGCCTGTAGGCTTGTCACTTTCCTTTCATTTTCCCCGTTTTCCCATTGCATAAAAAAATGGGAAAATGTCGCAACCGTTGCTACTACTAGCGTTCATGCGTTCACTTTCCCATTTTCCCAATTTTCCCGTATATATAGAAATATACTAGGATAATAAGCTGGGGTTAACTTCAATGTATCGGGTATTATCCAGTGTAATAACTTGAATGTATTTCTTATCGCTCAAAACATTAATACACAATTCAAAATTAGCCTTTGCCCTTAGGTGCTTGGGGTTAACCTTGCTTTGGGTATCTGCATAGCTTAGTTGGGTAACGCCTTTAACCTTGCATTGTTTGACAATCCAATCAATTAACTTTTGGCTGTCGGTCTTTTCGGTTGGCTTGGCATCTAAGTAGCGTAACCGTTCAGCTATGGAATACTCCACCAACATAAACGCCCGTTCTAGGTAGTCCACTGATACCGATTTTTGGCAATCAAAAAACGCCATTAATGAGGCTATACGGCTGGCATTTTCTGCCATGCGTGAGGCAAACGCTCGTAAATATTCTAATGCCCTGCCTTTGGCTTGCCTGCCCTCTATTTCGTCTTGAAAGTTTGCCAATGTTTGGCGGGCTTGCTGGTCTGCAAAAGGCATATTAAACCTTACCTCTTTGCCTGTAATATCTCGGGTTATCTCGGTTTGGGGTGGGTCTAGCAAAATATCGCACCTTGCCCAATAGGCTAATAGTCTAGGGTCATCATAGGGGCTTTGGTTCATGCGTTCGGGCGTTGCCCATTGCCTGCTACCTATCAAACTTTCGGGGCAAGCAATTAAGCATCTAGGCAAAAAGCCCTGCCCATTCATTAACGGGTCATTTAATGCTGGCTCAAGTATTACCCGTTGCCCCATGATATCCAATGTTAAACGGGCATCATAAGCATTTGTAAAAGGTATGGCATTTTTGCCCCGTTGTGAGCGCAAACGGCTCACGGGGTCACCACTCCATACACTGGTAAGGCTTGATAGGGCATTGCCTGCGGTGTCTGATTTCATGCTATGCCCATTTAAAAATTGCCCCGCCTCGCTGGTTGTCCATGACTGGTTAGGTAAACCATCAATGATAAATTTATCTAATACTGCCTCTATGGTGGCATCTGTTACAATCATGCTTTCATTTGTTGGCTTTGGTACGGTTGCCTCATAGTGGGTACGTTCCCCGCCCTTTAAAGCGTTGCGGTCTGCCTCCCATTCTTGTAACCGCTCTACAAATAGCTGATAGGCGTTTTTTTCCCATTTTGTAATGCTGTAATGGGAATATTTATTAGCCTGTGTTTTACCGCTTCCGCTTTCGCCCTCTGTGATTAAATATAGACAAGCTGGTTTATGCTCATGCCCCATAGGTGCATTAATGTAGCGTTGTCCAATGGTAGATAATGCCCCTAAAATACATTGCCCCGCCATTGCTAAGGGTACTTGTGCATGATAGGCGATTGCCTCGACTGCCTGCCTTAAAACCCCTTGCCATGCTTCAATAGGGTAGCGGGTTGGTGTTGGGTTGGTGTCCTCCAGTGGTTCGGGCTCGCCCCATTCAATGCCGTTTAATTCCTTGACCTTAGTTTGCAAGGCTGGCTCTTTGTTTGGGTCGTTGATGATTTCATCTAATAGATAATTGGTAACTAAATCGGTTATCGTGTCCACTGTTGCCACCAATCGCACGTTATACCCCTTGAATGTGGTTTCCAGTTGCTTGCCTGTGGGGTAATCGGTGAATAGGGTTACTTGGCTGTGGCTGGCGTGGGCTTTAACCATGCGCTCAAATTGCCAATCCTTAAATGGTGCAATCAGTGAATACTCACCATTGATTGTTAAATAGGGGTATAGCTCGATAGCAGTATCAAGGCTTGCTACTGCCACCACTTGCCCGCCATTGCCCAATATAAAACAATCGTTTTCTAAGCCATGTAACGGGAATGGCTCTGCATTATTTAACGGGAATATGGCAAGGTTAGACGGCTGGTAATGCTCATCAAACAACATAACGCCTATGCTGTTGGCGGTTGGCTGGTTGGCGTTGTCCACTGTGTAATTGCTATCAATAAAAAGCAATTTATCTTTGCCGATACAGTGGGCAAGGTTCACCAATGCGGGGTTATGCTGGTAAGTTTCATAACTTGCCGTTGGCTGTCCTTTGATAAATTCATGAAAGGCTTTATTTGTATTTTTTGATATGGCTAGATTACTCATTTCGATAGCCTCCCATTACTCATAGCTTGGCGTTTATTGGCTTTTTGGCGGTGGGTGCTGGTGTAATACCACTTAGAGAAATAAAGGGCTTTACGCCCCTTATCCTTGCCACTGTTGCGGGCTTGTTTATTCATGCCTTGCCCTCCCAATTCAATACAACATCAAAATCATTTAGCGGTTTCCATGAAACGGGCTTTAACTCGAAGTTGTCTTTTGAGATTGCTTGTAAATGAATAAGGATATGAAAGGCTTTATCATATAGATACGCATTGACTGACCCTAACGGCTCTATCACCTCGCCATTGCAATAAACTGCATAAAAAGGCTGGTAGAAAATACCGTCTTTGAAATATCCGTCTTTGCGTTCCCAATAGCTAGGAACATATAGCGGCTTTTCGTCTTGGGCTGGCGTGTGAGCTGTGGTATCGGTTGCACTGTGGGCAAGTGCATTTTTGCGTTGGCTGGTTTGGGTGTTGCCCGCGGGCATGATGATTTTATTAGGCATGATAATGCCTCCTTGCGTATTATTTTGAGTATTTACCACACTATGAAAAATCATAGGGTGGCGGGGTTCACTCTCGGTCACGCAAGCAACCGCCTCGCATATTTGCCGTAAAGGCTTATTTTGCAATGTCACCCCGCCATAACTTTTTGCCAATGCTGGCATGATATGACGGTTTACCCCTGCGAATTGGGGTAGATGGGTTTGTGCTTTGTTATCGCCACTTTGAGAGAGTAAGCGAAATTTGGGCACAAAAAAAGCCAAAAGGTAACGGAATGGCTGTCCGCTTGCGTGAATTTTTGAGAGACCTCTATTGTCAATCATGCCCGCCACCAATGGCAAGCTATCATTTAGTGAATTAAATTCACCAATATTTAATAGTCTTAAAATTTTACTCATGCTATTATTTCCATAAGGTCATGTGGTGTGACTTGGGGCGTTATCTGTAAAAGGATAATGCCCTTTTTCATGTTCAAGCCATTTTTAAAAATAGTATTTTTTGCTTTCATTTTTGATGATTGCTTTCTAAAGTTTTTTGGTGCATTTTGCACAAATTTTGGTGCGTGAATTGATGTTTGTTGCACGCTCTATCCCTTGACTGGCAAGGGATACACCCTTTTTGATAATTCCCCAAAACTGCCCGTTTTGGTGCGTGAAATCGTGGTTTATTTCTTCTTTGGTGCATTTTTTGGTGCATTTTGCACAAATTCTGTTGCATGAGTTGATGTTTGTTGCACGCTCCACCCCTTGACTGGCAAGGGATACAAGCTTTTTGATAATTACCCCGAATTGCCTGTTTTGTTGCGTAAAATAGTGGTTTATTTCCTATTTTGTTGCTTGCTTCCACTGGCTGACATTGGGTAATCACTACCAAAATCATCAATAACAAAATAGCGATATTGATTGTTTGGATAATCTCGCCCAACTTTGCCATAATCTTGCTAATATCCTGCCCACGGATAGCACGTTGTAGCTTGTTTGGGTGTTGGGTGGTATGTTTATATCGTCTCACGTTTAAACCCTTAAAATTGACTGTTGTGGTGGCTCTATAAATACTGCCCTTTTAATACTGAATACTTGATTAGGGTTCACGGCTTGTAAAAACTCTACAACGGTTTCGGCTGTCCAGTAATCCATGAATATATCGGTATTCGCTGGTTGTATCGGCTCATTATTCATTACTACAAAATAATCATCATTCGGGTTTATGCGCTCGATGTCGGGATATACGCTCATGCGGTTACCCCCTTGACTGATTGAATATAGCTAGGCTCTAACCAATACTCTTTTACCTTTTTGCCTGTGGGCGTGGTGATAAATCGGCTTTGGATAGGTATGCTGTTATCCCTGCGTAAATCGCCCAATCTTTGAGAACATGACAAACAATTAAAACGCTGTAAGGCTTCAAGGGGCGTTATTCTTGCGCCTGTCATCAAATAGGCTAATAGCTGGGCTTTGTGGCTGGTGGTGTCGTTTGGGCTTGGGGTGTTGGCTGGCATGGTTTACCCCTTATGCTGTCTTATTGTCTAAATAGTCGATTAACTCGCTATTTCTAAAATAATGGGCGTTACCAATGGTGATAGGCTTTACAAACTTGCCCGCCTTAATCCAACGTGTGAGCGTCAAAACGTGGATTTCCAGTAGCTTTGCTACGGTGCTACGGCTGGTTATGCCTTTAGGGTTGTTGGCAAGGTCGGTAAAGGTGGGTAGTGGTTCGCCTGTCACCTTTTCGGCTGGCGTATTTTCCACTTGTTGCGGGGTTTTGTTGGTCATTGCATTAACTCCTTAACGGTTTGTTGTTGAGATAATGCAAATATAGATTTTTGATTGCGGGGCTAAATAGGCTAAATAGCCATAAAAAAAGGGCTAAATAGCCCTTAAAGTTTGAAAGTGTTTATTTTAGTTTTTGGTCTAGTTCGTTCACCAATTTAAGCCATTTCGCTATCGTGTCCTCTGCTATCCCCACCTTATAACTGTTGGTGAGCTTTTGTAATATTTCATTAACTGCCCCTTTGTGCTTGCCGTCTAGAGGGTAGTTATGTTCTCGCATGAATGAGTAGATTAGCTTTGTAACGGCTGATTGTGAATTCCCTGTTAAAACCTTATCAACGATTGCGGGCGTGTGGCTTTGGTTTGGGTCGCTTGCCTGCTCGATACTGGCAAGCTGGGCTTTTAATTCTGCTATCTCTTTGGCTTGCTGGTCTATGGTTGCCTGTTGATCTGCCACCTTTTGCAATAACTGGCTATCGGTTTGGGGTGTTGGCAAGGTGGGTAAATTGTCATTAAACCCGTTGATAATATAACCTTTAATCTTTAGAAAATTTTGCAAAGATTGCCTAGTTATGTCATGGTCTAAATTACCGCTTTTAATGCCTGCTCTTATTAGTTTTTCAGCTTTCAAATACTCAATATTATTCTGTCTAAAATAAGTATCACCGATACAAATTTCTATTTGTATCGGGTCATCACCACTAATCAAACATGATGCCTCAAGAATGTTAAATATATCTAGGTCAGTTAATAGGGGGTCACGCTGTAAAATGACGGTCTCTTGTTTTGCCTCGCCCGCCTGTGGTTCGCTTAGCGTTATTGGTATTCTATCATTACCTAAAAAGCCTAATAAACCTTCCAATGGCTCAATACTAGCTAATTCTTGAATGCTAAAGTGCCAATGCACTGTATTATAGATATTTGCAAAATCTGCCAAACTTTCTATTAACTTAAATTTATCACTCGATTTCAATTTTTCAAAGTTTTCATTACTCCAAACAAAATCCTCTAAGTAGCTTGCCGTTTGCAGTTTATCTAATTTACTTCTTAACTCGTTGTTGTAACAATCAAATTCTAATGGCTCTATTTTATAGTCTATATCTATAAAATAAACTGTTACATTTTCGGCAAAATCATAATGATTAAGATAGGTTACTACATCATACAAATTTTGATTATTGTATTGAGATAAACCTTTTATAAAATCAAAAACACTTACGTATTCCTTTAAAGGTTCTGTTATCTTGTCTAAAATTCCCATCACTCGCACCATACGCACCAATTTAAAAAGGGTGCAAGGCGGTGAGTGGCTTGGTGCGATTTCCACTCGTTCGGGTAATTACTCCTAGCCTTGCAAAGTCGTAAATATCTATCAAATGACTACTAAAAAATGTCTAATGCCTCCCAAAAAGTATCAAATGAAATTCGGCTCTGTTTCGTGTAACAGGGGAAGTGTGTTACTTTTCTTAAATTCTAACTAGCCGATAGCCCCGCATAAATAACGCCTTTTGTAGGTCGTTCAGTGGCATGAATGGATTGTCCAAAATATCGCCTAGCTGGTCTATTTGTTCATGGGTCATCACCAAAATATGCCCGCTTGGGGTTGGCTTGGTGTCCATTGCTGGCAAGGTGTTTTTATTGGCTGTGGTGGTGTTCATTATTCATTAACCGCCTGTCGCTTGGCTTTGGCATTATCCAGGTAAATAATATTGTCCACCTTGCCCGCTTTGAGATCATCTAAGTAGTTTGCCCATGCGGCCATCATGTCATGACGTTTATTAAGCCATTTAACGCGGTTGTATGCCCTGCCGTTAGCGTCCCTCACGTTGTGGCCTAACTGCATTTCAATAAGGCGATAATCATAATTTAATCGTTCCTCTAACATGGTCCTGGCAGTTGCCCTAAACCCATGCGGGCTATGTACCCCAAAATAACCCCTATTGCAAAAATCCTTGCCTATGCCTGCCTTATTCATTGATTGACTATTGAGCAATTTATTAACTTGTTGCCCATCTGCAAAAGGTTTTGATTTTCGTCTGCCATTATAAAAAACGTATTCCATACCGCCTGTTATTGGCTTCATACGCTCAATAATGGCCATTGTTTGCGGTACTAGAGGTATTACTAAGCTATCAACCATATCATGCCGATTAACGCCCTTTTGTGGCTCAAATTCCCACTGTTTAGCGGTCAGGTCTAGATCAGCCCATTTCATAGTGCAAATATCCCCAATGCGGGCAAAAGTAAGGGCCAGTAATTGCAATATCTCTTTATTGAAATTATCACTAGCGGGCAAGCTGTCTATTTCTTTTAGGAGTAGGCTAAATTCTTGAGGCTCAATAATAGCGGGGTGATGTTTTTGGCGGGTTGGTTTTAAGGCTCTAGCCTCTTTTACTGCAGTAACTGGATTGTGTTCTATCAATCCATTAATTACCGCATGGGCAAAAATTCGGCTTGCAATGCCTTTTACTCGGTTGCCCTTTTGGATATGCGTTTTTTGTACCTGTTTGAATAGCCTTAATACTTGAGGAGTGGTAATAGTATCTATTGGCGTTTCTGCAAATTCATTTAGTAAAGGCTCAAGTAAAAATCCCCAATTTTTCAAAGTTTGCTCTGCTAAAACGTGGTCGGGGTTATTAGTTTGCTCTGCCAACCAATCATCTGCTACTGCTTTGAATGTACTATCTAATGAATGGGCTTTTTGCTCTCGTTCCTGCTCTCTATGTTCTTTAGGGTCAATGCCCTGCTCTAATAACACTAGATTATCGGTATAGGCTTGTTTGGCTTGGGCAAGTGAGAAGGCTGGATAATTGCCTAATGATAAATAAGGGCGTTTGCCTGTGATAGGGTGCGTGTAACGGTGTCTAAAATCTGTGGTTGCTTTATCGGTTTTCTGTGAGGGTCTTATTCTAATCTCTAAACCCTTAAAACCTGCAATCGGTAAGATTAACTCTTGATTAGTAGCAATACTTTCTTTGATATGCCGTTCTATCTGACTAACATTTGCAATTGATACTTTAGCCATAATTTAACCCTTGATACCCAATTTAACCTATAATTTTTGGTAGCCATTTTGGTAGCCATTTTTTGATGCTAACAATAAATAACTTTGCATAACTATAGTTAGTATAATAGCATGAAATAGGCTTGTATCAAGGGTTTTAGCAATCTAAAGTAATTTTATGTTTTCTGTTGTTATTTATAAATGTTCGCCTGCAATGGGTTTTTTTTATAGCTTAAGCTTTAAAATGATTGGATGTTGCAATTTATCGCATTTTTTAAGTTGGTGCTAGAGCCAGCGGTTGGGGTCTACCTAAGCGTCAAAAATTTGCCAGCATTTTCAGCCCTGCAATGACTAATACAAGAGATAATAATTTATTGAGCATGGGGTCGGCAAGGCGTTTGCTACCATAAGTTGCGCCAATAAAACCCCCTACACACACCGCTACAAGCCAGATTGGTAGTTGATTTGGCAGTTTCGCCCCTGTCGATAACACACCAAACAAGCCTGAAATTGAATTCACCAAAATAAACCCCGACGCTACGCCTGCGACAACTTTAGGGCTTGCCCAACGGTTAAATAATAAAATTGGACTTAAAAACACACCACCGCCCACCCCCGTCAATCCCGACAGCAACCCTAAAACCGCCCCCACGATTGCCAAAAACCATTTTGACACCTGTTTTAATGGTTGCTCGCTGGTGAGTTTTTTGGCAAAAATAAATGAATAAATGGCCGAAAAAATCAGTACCATCCCAACAATCGGCTTATATAAATGACTGGGCAAATGGGTCATCCCCCCGATAAACGCCATCGGTATCGCAGTTATAGCAAGGGGAATAAAAATTTGCCAAGAAAAGTTTTTTGCGGAATAAAATCGCCAAAACGCAATGATGGACACCAAAATGTTGAGACATAGCGCAGTAGGTTTCATCATACTTGGCGCAACGCCGACTAACCCCATCATCGCAAGATAGCCCGATGCACCGCCATGCCCGACTGATGAATAGAGCAAGGCAGAAATAAAAAACAGCACGCTTAATAGGGTAGTTGTCATTGCTTGTTAACCATTACTAGAGTATTAACCATTATTAGAAAGCCACAGACTCTCAGTGCTGTCGGCATAAAATTCTTGTTTCCACACAGGGATATCCGCTTTAATCGCATCTAGTAGCCAACGACACGCATCAAATGCAGGATAACGGTGGGCAGCCACTACCCCAACCCACACCGCCATCTCACCAATCGCAAGGTCGCCAACACGGTGTATGGCAATGGCGTTTTCGATGTCAAACTGGGCTTTGGCTTGTTCAATCAGTTTTTTGCCTTGATTGAGTGCCAACTGCTCGTAGCCATAATAAGTGAGTTTGCTAACAGGGCGAGCGTTATTGTGATTACGTACCCAGCCTTCAAATGTCGCTAACGCCCCGCAAGTATCGCTCATTAAAGCGTGTTTAAGCCGTCTGTCGTCAATGGCTCGGTCAGTCAATGCAAAGCCGCTAGTAATCACGGTGTGGTAGGCTTGGTCTTCACTGATGCTAATGGTGGCTGAGCCTTTATGCAATGCGTTCATGGTTTTCTCTGTATATTTTTTAAAGGACGTATGCGATATTTAACCGCCCGCCACAGGCGGAATAAAGGCGATGATATCGCCATCTTGGAGCGGCGTTTGCCAGTTGGCAATGTGGTGATTGATTGCCACGGCAAGTTTGGTTGGGGCGAGTTTAAAACCGTATTGTGCGCTTAACGTTTGGTAAAGCTCGGTCAAGTTATCACCGTCAAAGCGGATTGTTTCTTCGTCTTTCCCTGCTTGTTCAGCAAGGCTTGCAAAGTATAAGATGGCTAAATTTTTCTCAGACGCGCTAGGTGTTGGCATAGTCGGATTTGCCTCCTGTTTTGGTGAGTAACTTGATATCGCTGATGGTAATGTCGTGAGATAATGCTTTGGTCATGTCATAAATCGTTAGGCAAGCCACCGACACAGCAGTTAAGGCTTCCATTTCCACGCCTGTTTTGTGGGTAACTTTGACGGTGGCAGTGACGTGGATTGAGCAGTTGTTATCATCATACTCAAAGCCGATTTTTACCCCGTCGAGTGGCAGCTGGTGGCAAAGCGGAATCAGCTCGTGGGTGCGTTTGCTTGCCATGACCCCTGCGATATGCGCGGTCTGGGTGATTGAGCCTTTTTTGGTGATGCCATCGGCGGATTTTATCACTTGGTAACTGTCGCTAGGGAAAATGACTTGCCCTACGGCGGTGGCGGTGCGTTGGGTTATCGCTTTGCCCGACACATCGACCATGGCGATATCACCGTGTGCGTCTAAATGTGTCAGGTCTAAGGGAGTTAATTGTGTTGTCATGTTTTGGATTTTCACCCCTCAAATGTGGCACAAAATTACATAAACTTATACGCTTATCAAGCGGCGCTTGGATGAGTAAATTTTTTTTAAATTTGCCTATTTTATATTTTCAAAAAACCTGCCATCGATTAACCGCCAATCATCGACAAATTCGCCATGATACCACTATCGTTTTGCTTGAGTAAATGATGCTCGGGCTTAATCGGCATTAAGCTTTGCAAGGCATGAACCAATCCATCGACATCGCCATTTGCCAAAAACGCTCGCACATCATAACTGCCATTATCAAACAAACACAAATGTACTTTGCCTTGGCTACTCACTCGCAAGCGATTGCAACTGTCGCAGAACTGCGGGGCATAAGGCTCAATCAGCCCAATGCCACCGACATAATCGGCGTGGCGATATTCAATCGCAGGGCCTGCATCGCTTGCTCGACGTTGGGATTGCCAACCATTTTGTAATAAAAAATCTTTGATACGCTGACCACTGCTATGTTGGGCAAAAAACAAAGCTTTATTATCCGAGGTTTGCATAAACTCAATAAAACGGTAAGTGACAGGACGATTTTTGACAAAACTTAACACGGATTGCAAGTTATCAAAGGCGGTGTCTGCCATCAAAATACCGTTGAGTTTTAGCTTAATATCGGTGGTTGCTAGCAATGTATCGATGTCTTGTAACAGCGTTGGCAATATATCAAAGCCGGTGATTTGTTTAAAAATGGCGGGGTCAAAGCTGTCGATACTGATGTTAAGCTGATTTAGCCCTGCCGTTTGCCAGTCGGATAAATGCTTGGCAAGGCGATAGCCGTTGGAGCTAACCGCCACTGTTTGGATGCCTTGGGTCTGCTTGGCAAGTTCGATGATGCGCGGTAAATCTTGTCGAATCGATGGCTCACCCCCCGTCAGCCGCACTTTGGTGGTACCTAGTTTGGCAAAGGCTTGTATTAAAATATCGATTTCGGATACAGAAAGCTCGTTGTCAGGGCGTTTACCCGCGTTGGCAGTATAGCCATCGGGCAGACAGTAATGACAGCGAAAGTTACAAAAATCGGTAATCGACAGGCGTAAATAGCTTAACTGGCGATGGAAATTGTCCACCAAATTTAATGAAGAATGTTGCGGAGTCATCGTTAGCTAAAATTCCAACTAAACGGCTGCACTGTCACTATTTCGCCTGCTTTTACCCCTGCATTATCTTTGGGTAATACAAGCAAGCAATTGGCGTGGCTAAGCTGTTTGACACGGTGGGAGTCTTGGGCAGATAAAGGGGTTACGCTAAAACTGCCGTCTTCATTTTGGCAAAAAATCGCTCGCTGATAATCTTGGCGTCCTGCTCGCTTGTTGATGTCGTGGGTGGTTTTGGCAAACAGTTGCAGCGGTTTTGGGATATCTGATGGTTTCACGCCCGATAGTTGCCACAGCGCAGGTTTGACAAAATTAAGGCAGCATACCACGGTAGATAGCGGATTGCCGGGTAACCCAAAATACATGACCGTTTTTTTATCTTGCTCAAATTCGCCAAATATAAAAGGTTTACCTGGTTTCATCGCCACTTTGTAATGATGAATTTTGCCGAGCGCCTGAATGACTTGGGTTAAAAAATCATAATCGCCCACCGATACACCCGCCGTGGAAATAATCACATCACATTCGGCTATCGCTTGCTGAACAGTGCGGCGAGTGGTCTCAAGGTTGTCAGGGACAATGCCATAATCTTGAATAACAATCGGCAACTGCTTTAATAACGCTTTTAGCGTGGGCGTGTTGGAATTATAAATTTGGGCAAGCGTTGCCAGCGGCTGCCCCACGTCGACTAGCTCATCACCGGTCGCAATAATGCCAACCGTGAGTGGCTGAAATACCTGCACGCTATCCACGCCCAAATTGGCAAGTAAGCTGATATCGGTGGGGTTTAGGCGTTTACCAATTGTTAAAACAGTTTCGCCTGCTTGCACTTCCTCGCCTTGGCGGCGAATATTTGCACCCACTTTAGCGGTTTGGGTCAAGCGAATGTGATAGGCTTGGCTGTTATCCAAACTGGGCTGAATGTCGCTAAGGTTGGTGTCTTCTTGCATCACCACCGTGTCGCAGTCATTTGGCACCACCGCCCCGGTAAAAATTCGCACGCCCTGATTGGGTTTTAAACGACCATTAAAAGGCTTGCCTGCCCCCGATTCACCGATGATTTCAAGTTGGCTATCGTGGTCAAGATAGCTATCCATAGCTATCGCAAAACCATCCATGGATGATAGATTTTGGCGGGGAATATCAAAGGATGCGGCAATATCTTGGGCTAAAATGTGGTTTTGCGCCTCTAACAAACCCACTGTTATCGTCTTTACCTCGCCTAGACGCGACGTTAAATAGTTCTCTAGGCGATCATTAATCGCTTGTTTTAGTTCATTGACAGAAATCATCATCATCTCAATTAAAATATTGGGTCGGCGGCAAAAGCTGATAGGCTGTTTTTAGCTGCTCAAATTGTTCTAAGGTATCAATATCTTGGCCTAAATGCGGCAGCGGTATCGGATAAATCTGATAAACCGTGCGGTCGGTGGGCGAAACGATAGCCATTTGGTGTTGCCATAACGCCCGAAAACCTTTATCGCCTTGCAACTGATAACCAAATGCTCGCAAAAAACCCCAAGGTAAATTGACGGGAATCCCCCAAATTGGTTGATTATTATCACCATACTCACTCACAATCAGCCGATGGTCCTCAACATTTTGGCTTAATAGCGTCAAATCATCGAGGGTTACCGCCACTTGGTCAACGGTCAAAAACAAAATCCGCATTGCAGCACTTACTGACTGTTGTTGTAATATTGTCATTGCATACTGAATCGATTGCGCCATCCCTGTTTGCGGCGTTGGATTATCGACGACTGTGACGGCAAATGGTGCAACTTCATTGTATAACGCTTTAGATATTGGGTTATCAAGTTTTGGCAAAACCACCAACACTTGATAAGGCTGCAATTGGCGTGCCAATTGAATTTTTTCAGCCAGCAAGGTTTGATGATTTTTTACAATCAGCTGTTTGGCAAAACCAAGACGCTGGCTCAATCCTGCCGCCAAAATCACCACGATTAAATTACTAGGCGTGACGCTCATGATATACCTGTTGAATTTGGGCAGTGATAGATAAAGCCACCGCTTCGGGCGTATCACCACCGAGCGCTAAACCCACAGGATAGAACAAATTAGCAGATTTCACCAGTTGATAACCATCGTCAATCTCACTAAGCAACTGCTCAGTACGATATGTGGGCCCTAATTGCCCAATAAAAAAAGGCGAGTTTTGGGCTTTAAAGGCTTGGCTGAGCCATACTCTGTCTTGACTCAGACTATGGGTCATTATCACCACAGCGGTCGGCTGCGGTGACTCAAAAAAAGTCTGTACAGACTCGGCTTTTTCAAGGGCAATCTGTACAAAATTGGCGTGAGCCTGCCCGCGACAACGGGTAATCACATCCAAACGACTATCAATCACCGTCACCTGCCAGCCTTGCAAATTTGCCATGGTCATCAAAGGTAAACAATCTTGCCCCGCGCCAAAAATTAATAATTGTAGCGGTGGTTGTAGCGTTTCTATAAAGATGCTTAGTTGTTGCGATTGTTTTTGATAAACATGCAGCATAAAGCGACTTTTACGGCTGGCAGCGACTTGATTAACCAATTGCCAATCTTGTTGACCCAATTGCGACAACTGCGTCAAGGGCAGATGTTGCCCAACTATAAACTCATCTGAGTTTGAGGTGATAACTGTAGCCAGTGTTTGTGGCTGTTTTGTCTGTTTTAAGCGCTGAAAACAGGCAAATAATACAGATTGTTCATTTAAAATCAGACGTTCAAATAATACTTGAATGACGCCTTGACAGCCAAGCCCAAAGCCTTCTTGCTCATCACTGTCATCGACCACCTCATCTTGTGATAACTGGCTATCGGTTGCGGTATGATAGGTTTTGAGCGTTGCCCCATCTCGCGTTAGCCAAAAGGCTCGCTGTACCAAGTGCTTTTCAAGACAACCGCCACTCACCATGCCTATGGATTGACCATCGGCTAAAATCAACATTCTAGCACCAGGTTGCCGATAGGCTGACCCTTCGACACTCACCACGGTGGCTAGTACCGCTTCACTGTTGGGCGGTAACTGCTCAAGGGTAGCAAAAATATCAAACAAGTGGTTCATAGCAAATGACAGTGTACCCGATTACAGTAATGGCAACTGGTACAGCAGTTTATCCAAGGTAATGGGATAGTCTCGTACTCTAACGCCTGTGGCATTAAAGATCGCATTGGCAATGGCTGCCCCTGCCCCTGATAATGCCAATTCACCTATACCCTTGCTATGGAGCGGATTGGCATAGGGGTCAGTTTCGGGTAACATTATTACCTCTAAGTCAGGCACATCAGCATTCACACACACCTGATACTCGGCTAAATCGTGATTACATAGACGACCGTCACGTTTGTCATGGTGAATTTGCTCCATCAAGGCAGCCCCTATACCAAACACCATACCACCAAAACACTGCGAGCGCGCTGTTTTTTCGTTTAAGATACGCCCTGCGGCAAATGTGCCTAGCATACGGCGAACCCGAATTTCACCGGTTACCCGGTGTACCCCGACTTCAGCGAACTGTGCGCCATAGCCTGCATGACGGTATTCTTTTTTGGTTTTACCAGGTTCGATTTCACCATTAGCTACCAAGCCATGAGGGGCATATTGCTGCAAAAAACTGCTCAGCGGTAACTGGGTATCGACTTGTTCCCAATCGAGTACATTATCATGATTGTCTACAGAGACCTCAGAATTAAGCCCTGTTTTTTCTGCTAGTTTATCCAACGTATCGGTTAACGTATGGTTAATTTTTTCGCCAATTTTTTCAGCTAGGCTAGGGTCATGCTCAAATTGTCTATATAGATTGCCTTGTTTAAAGCCAATGCTATCGGCATGCAGCCCCACACTCTGGGCAATCTTTTCTCGTAGCGCTTCACATGCCAGATAAATTGAACTACCAGCGCTTGAAGCTCCCCAGCTACCGCCTGACCCTGCAGCAGGGGGCAGATCGGTATCGCCAAGTTTGACCTCGACATGGTCAATCGGTAAGCCCAGCATATCGGCAACCACTTGCGCAAAAATAGTATAGCTACCTGTACCGATATCAGTCATGTCAGTTTCGATACGAGCCATGACCCCAAGCGGTTTGTCAGAGGGCAACAGGCTCACACGGGCTTGTGAGGGTTTTAATTCGTTGCTACGCGCGGCGCACGCCATCCCATAGCCAATCAGCCAATCGCCTTCAAGGCGACTTGCGGGCGTTTGTGGGCGTTCATCCCATCCAAAGGCTTTTGCCCCCTGCTCCATACACGCCAGCAATTTTCGGGTGCTGTAGGGAATTTTTTTGCTTGGGTCTTCGCTCGGTTCATTGCGTTTTCGCAGTTCGATTGGGCACAGCTTTAACGCATGCGCCAGTTCGTCCATGGCACATTCGAGTGCCAACTGACCCACTGCTTCGCCAGGGGCACGCATAGAGCCTGTTAAGGTAAAATTCATGCGCGCCATTTCGTATTTGATTTGGCGATTGTCACCGCCATACAAAAAGTGGGTAGAGACCGCCACTGGCTCAAAAAACGTTTCTGAAGGTAAATTGGTGACAATGCTATTATGAATAATGGTATGGATTTTACCATCTTTATCCGCCCCCAATGCCACCCGTTGTTCAGTGTTGGTGCGTCTGACGGTAGTTTCCATGACTTGCGGTCGGGTCATGTTCACCAGTACGGGGCGTTTTAAGTCTTTAGCCGCAATGGCTGCCATCACCGACTCTGGTGAAATACCCAGTTTTGAGCCAAACCCACCACCAACATAGGGCGATAGCAAACGGACATCATCTTCCGGTATATCTAAGGCTTTGGCAAGTTGTACTTTGGAAGAGGCAAGCATTTGGTTAGAAGTATGAAGGGTTAGCTTACCTTCAAACCAACGCGCCAACGAACTGTGCGGTTCCATCGGCATGTTACTTTGGCTTGGCGTGGTATAAGTCACATCGACTTTGACCTCTGATTGCTTAAGCGTTTTTTCAGGTTTGCCAATGTCGTCACTTTTATCGGTTACCCAATCGATAAATTGGGTGTGCTTTTTTTGCTTGTTAAAGTCAAAATGCCCATGTTTTTCATCATTTTCATAGTCAATCTGTAACGCCTTCGCGCCTTCTTGAGCCGCTTCTAGGGTTTCTCCGACCACCAAGGCAATGGGCTGTCCATGATAAAAAACCTCACTTGCCCCTTGCACAGGTGCCATTTTGACACCCCCTTGTTGCGGGTTGCGTAAAAACAATGGGTCATGAAACACCCCAATCACACCTGCAACTTGTAAGGCGGTATCTTTATGTACTTTTTTTACCTTGCCTTTACCAATGGTTGCGCCGACCATCACCCCATGAAACAAGTCGTCAAATTGGTGCTCAGCAGTATATGTGGCTTTGCCTGCGACTTTTAGGTGTCCTTCGATACGGCTCAGTGGTTTGCCAACGAGTTTACTATCGGTCGTATCTAGCCGTGACTCGACAGGCTTGTCCATGGTCATTTTTTTTTCAAGGGGCGATTCGCCAAAAATTTGTGTTAGGCTCATGCACTCACTCCACTACTTAAAGGACTTGATTGATTGGGTTGTTGTAACGCCCGCTGCACAACATGGTGTAAAAGACGCTGTACTAGCACGGTCTTGTATTCGGTTTGTTCATCGGTTTTTGCTTCTTTGAATAGCGTCGCCACCGCAAGCTCAATACTCACGGCATCGCCCGTGCTGCCGATCAGTATTTTTTCAATCTCGGTATTTCGCCACGGCTGACTGCCAATACCGCCAAATGCAAGTCGCACATTAGTGAGTGTATCATTATCATGCTCAATCACGGCAGCGACGGACACCAAAGCAAAGGCATACGACGCACGGTCACGCACTTTGTCATAACTATGCACGCCTTTTAAGGAGGGCGGTAGAATGATATGGGTAATCAAATCACCTAAATTCAAACAAGTTTCGATATGGGGGGTTTGCTCAGGTAAGCGATAAAATTCAGCGATAGGCACTTGGCGGGTTTGCCCGTCCGCTTGCTGGATAACAATGACCGCATCAAGTAATCGCATTGCCACTGCCATATCCGATGGATGGGTGGCAATACACTGCTCGCTTGTGCCTAAAATTGCTAAGTTCTGATGAAGACCTGCTTTTGCCCCGCAGCCAGAATTGGGCTCACGCTTATTACACGGACTATCAGGCTGATAAAAATAGTAACAACGGGTGCGCTGTAGTAGATTGCCACCGGTACTGGCTTTGTTACGCAGTTGCGGCGACGCACCCGACAACAAGGCACGGGCAAGCACCGCATAATCTTGACGAATGACAGGGTGAGCCGCTAATTCACTGTTACTGACCATAGCGCCGATTTTTAACCCACCTTCTGGCGTGGCTTCAATTGTATTAAGCGGCAAACGTGAAATATCAATCAGCTGTGTTGGCTGTTCGATTTCGAGTTTCATCAAATCAAGTAAATTGGTACCCCCAGCGATAAAAAACGGACGCTTCGCCTCACTCAAATGCCCTTCAGCTAAAATGGCTATTTTGACGGCGTCATCCACCGAGTTGGCGCGCTGATAATCAAACGTTTTCATAGCGACACTCCTGTAGCCTGAGTAGCTGCTGTCTGGGTGGTTACCTTATCTGTCTCTGCCGAAAAACCTGTTTCTTGTAATACTTGTTTAATCGCTCGCACGATGTTGGGATATGCCGAGCAGCGACAAATATTACCGCTCATACGCTCAGAGATTTCTTTATCCAATTGTTGTTTAAATTGTGTTGTATCTTTTGATAAAGGTTGCATCAAATCATCCGACACATGACTTGCCCAGTTTTGGCGTAGCTCTTCAATCATCGCTTTGGTCGAGCAAATTTGCCCAGGGGTACAATAACCACATTGAAAGGCGTCATGTTCCAGAAACGCTTGTTGAATCGGGTCAAGCGCTTCAGGTGAGCCAATGCCTTCAATGGTCTCGATGTTATCGCCCTCGTGCATGACCGCTAGGGTCAGACAGCTGTTGACCCGCTGACCGTTAATCAGCATGGTACACGCGCCACACTGACCGTGGTCACAGCCTTTTTTGCTGCCTGTCAAGCCAAGATGGTTGCGACAGACATCCAGCACCGTGGTGCGTACATCTAGATTCGTCAACGTGTGTTGTTGCTGATTGATAGTAAGTGTTAAGGATTGTGGCATAAAGTTGCTTCTCGTCTAGTTGTTATAGGTTTATTGGTAAGTGTGTTATCTAGAATTAACGCCTGTTATTAAACTTATTTCTAGAAATTCGCTATGCCTTGCCTACGCAAGGATGATGCTAACATTAGAAGGGTTTGTTATTTTTGCGTATGTAGCCATCCCGATTTTTTGGCAATTTTTTTGGCAGTTTCTTTTGCTAATTTTTTTACTAGTTTTTTTGCCAGTCTATTTTGCTAGGTAATTGATTATATTTTTTGAATCAGCTTTTGTATGTTTATTCGTGTAAAGCTCTCAATCAGCAGTATTTAGCTTTTATAAAATTCTGATGGTGTACTTGGATATTATTGGGCGTGCTGACACTTGGCTATTTTGTAGCAAATAATTCATTAACATGGTATTAACTAGGTAATTTTTTTATCATTATCGTGACTGAAATTGTGACTGCAGAGTTTTATATACCGCATAGACTATCAACGATTGTCAAACTTTCCACACTTACTTGCGGTGTTGTGCCGCTCAGTACTCACCTCGCTCACCTTGCTCACCGCTTACGGTGATTTTTTGCCTTTGCCATCGCAAAATACACCCTGTGTTATCAATTTGGAGGATTCATGCGATTTTTTGCAAAAAAGACTGTATTTTTCACAAAAAAAGGGTATTATGCCCCCATAAATTTTGAACGTTATATTGTTAGGTCTTGGGTGCAGTGTCATGGCATTTTGGGGTTTTGCGGTATAACGTTTTTGTTTTGGTGTCAGTCATCCCGACTGATATTTTATTCACAAGTTCGAGAAAGATAGCCACAAGCAAATTTTCTTAAACCCTTATCTGAGATGGTAATCCGATATGAGCGTTCACACCCCTGTACACCCTATTTCTCATGCCACTAACGAATATTACTTAACTCGTCAAAGCACGATGGAATCTAATGTTCGTAGTTATCCCCGCAAACTACCGCTAGCTATAGCTAAAGCCCAAGGTATTTGGGTCACTGATGTTGAAGGCAATGATTACCTTGATTGCCTAGCCGGTGCTGGCACATTAGCCTTGGGTCACAATCACCCAGCCGTCAAACAAGCCTTATACGATGTGTTAGAAAGTGGCCTGCCACTGCACACCCTAGATATCACCACACCTGTCAAAGATGCATTTACCGAATCCTTGCTGTCTTTTTTTCCAAAAGATTTCGTATTGCAATTTTGCGGTCCGACCGGTGCTGACGGTACAGAAGCGGCGATTAAATTAGCAAAAACTTATACAGGGCGTGACAACGTTATCGCATTTAGCGGTGGTTATCACGGTATGACCCATGGCGCGCTTGCCATGACCGGCAATTTGTCTGCTAAAGAGAAAGTTGGCAATTTGATGCCAGGGGTACAGTTTATGCCCTATCCGCATGAATACCGCTGCCCACTTGGGCTTGGTGGTGAAGCAGGCGTGGATGCGCTGACTTACTACTTTGAAAACTTTATTGAAGATGTTGAAAGCGGCGTGGTCAAACCTGCAGCGGTCATCCTAGAAGCGATTCAAGGGGAAGGCGGTGTCGTGCCTGCGCCCAAAAAATGGCTACAGAAAATCCGTGAAGTGACCGCTAAGCATGATATCGTATTGATTTTGGATGAAGTGCAAGCTGGGTTTGCGCGCTCAGGCAAAATGTTTGCCTTCGAACATGCCGACATCGTGCCTGACGTGGTAGTGATGAGTAAAGCGGTTGGGGGTGGTTTGCCATTGTGCGTACTTGCCATCAACAAAAAATTCGACGCATGGGCGCCAGCCGGTCACACCGGTACTTTCCGTGGCAATCAGCTTGCAATGGCGGCATCGATTCAAGTATTGGATGAAATCCGCAGCAAAAACTTGGCAGAAAATGCGCGTATCCGTGGTGAATTCTTGCGCGATGAACTCAAAAAAATCGCCAAAGAATTTCCTTGTATCGGTAACGTGCGCGGTCGCGGCTTGATGACCGGTATTGAGATTGTCGATGAGCGTAAACCTGCTGACCGTATCGGCTCGTATCCTGCTGACATTGACATGGCAAATGCGATTCAAAGAGCGTGTTTTGACAACAAGTTACTGCTGGAAAAAGGCGGTCGTGGCGGTACAGTGATTCGCTTGCTTTGCCCGATTAACATCACGCAAGAAGAATGTGATGCGGTGCTTGAACGCTTTAAAAAGGCAGTGGCTGAAGCCGTGCAAAAAGTACGTGGATAATTGATTATTGCCTATTAAGACGGTAAAGTTACTGACATAGCTTTGCCGTTTTTATTATCTGTTTATTTCATTTTGAGTAAAATATGGAAACCACTATCGCCAAGACCGAACGCCTGATTCGAGAAATCAATCGGATTCATGGTGAGTATTGGCAAGATTATTTTGAAACAGGCAAGGTACAAAAAATCAATCTATCACATACGCTCAAAACCGTCCCTATTGAGCCTATTTTGTCATATCGGCTTAATTTGCATGAAGCGATCAATGATTATTTGGCATTTGCCGATACCCAAAATATCGATTTTTTTTACCGTGTTAAAACGGCTGAAAGTATCTATGACAAAGTCAATCGCTATTTGGCACGAGAAAACCAGTACCCAGTCAATAATATTTTAAATGATATTTTTGGTGCTCGGATAATTTTGCCATCGGCTGATGTGACAGACATCATGGAAAAACTGGATGATTGGAAAACAGATTACAGTCTAAAAAATTGGTATTTACGTGATCTCGACGGGTACATCGGTGTGCATGTGTATTTTAAAAATGCGAGCAATTTTTATTATCCGTGGGAATTGCAAATTTGGGATATAAACGATGCCAAAGCCAATATTGTAAATCATCAACTGTATAAGCGTAATTTTGTAAAATAAATTAACCATTTGCTCGTATCACTCTGTTTAATGACAATTTATAGTTAACTCTATCTTAAAGAATGCAAGGACTTACCATGTCAAACTTATCACAGCACCGCCAAGCGTTATTTTGTAATGACAGCCAATCCATTGCCGATTACCAAAAAAATATGAACACCGCTGTACAAGCCGTCACCGATTGGCTCAAAAACGACAAAATGTACACCGGCGGTAGTATCAAGCAGCTGCGCGCTGAGATTGCTTTTCAGCCATCAAAAGAAGGACTTGGCTTGGAAGATGCGTTAAAACGTTCAGTCGAATTATTTCTTAATAAAAGCTTAAAGGTGCATCACCCACATTCGCTTGCTCACTTGCACTGCCCAACGATGGTGACCAGTCAAATCGCCGAAGTGCTGATAAATGCCACCAACCAATCGATGGACTCTTGGGATCAAAGCCCAGCAGGGTCACTGATGGAAGTGCAACTGATTGATTGGCTACGTCAAAAAGTCGGTTTTGGTAGCGGCCAAGCGGGCGTATTCACCTCAGGGGGCACCCAATCCAACTTGATGGGCGTGTTGCTCGCCCGTGATTGGTGTATCGCTAAAAACTATAAAAATGACGATGGGTCAGAATGGTCAGTACAGCGTGACGGTATCCCAAGCGATGCCATGCAAAAAGTGAAAGTTATCTGCTCAGAAAACGCGCATTTTAGCGTGCAAAAAAACATGGCAATGATGGGTATGGGTTTTCAATCGGTTGTTACTGTGCCAGTCAATGACCAAGCGCAGATGGATGTTGTCGCACTTGAACACACCATGGCGCAACTGAAGGCCGAAGGCAAAATCATCGCCTGTGTGGTCGCTACTGCAGGCACCACGGACGCGGGCGCGATTGACCCAATCCCTGCGATTCGTAAGCTTACCCATGAGTATGGTGCATGGCTTCATATTGATGCCGCTTGGGGCGGTGCGCTGATTTTATCGAATAACTACCGCGATAAACTTGCAGGCATTGAGCAAGCCGACTCTATCACCCTCGACTTCCACAAACATTACTTCCAAAGCATCTCTTGCGGGGCATTTTTGCTCAAAGATGAAGCTAACTATCGCTTCATGCATTATGAAGCTGAGTATTTGAACTCTGCGTATGACGAAGAACATGGCGTACCCAACCTAGTCTCTAAGTCGCTACAAACCACACGCCGTTTTGATGCGCTAAAATTATGGCTGACAGTGGAAGCCTTGGGCGAAGAATTATACGGCTCGATGATTGACCATGGCGTTGATTTGACCCGCGAAGTCGCTGATTACATCAAAGCCACGGATGGGCTTGAATTGTTGGTAGAGCCACAGTTTGCCTCCGTGCTATTTCGCGTGGTACCCAAAGACTACCCGGCTGAGTTGATTGATAGCTTAAACCAAAATGTCGCCGATGAGCTATTTGCCAAAGGTGAAGCCAATATCGGCGTGACGCGCGTCAGTTACCAAAAGCAAGGGGATGCTCACCAAGATGTGCAATCGCTTAAAATGACCACGTTAAGCCCCATCGCGACGCTTGACAATGTCAAAGCCTTATTGGCTCAAGTGTTGGCGCAAGCCGATGACATCAAAGAACGTATTATCACAGGGGATTATCAGCCTGCGATTGATTGATAAGCACAAAAAAAACCGATTCCTTGGCGAATCGGTTTTTTTACTATAGCACTAACATTGACTGTAATTGACCGTCACATCCAGCGTCGGAATCAGATTTGACTGGGCGGCAAAATCCTCGTCTAGGACATTGATAGCAAGCCCGCCCATTGCGGTTTCTTTATATTTTGACATCATATCTCTGCCTGTCTCTTTCATGGTTTTGATGGCTTTATCAAGCGATACCACATGTTGTCCATTGCCTTTAAGCGCAAGCCTTGAGGCATTAATCGCTTTTACTGCCGCCATGGCATTGCGTTCGATACAAGGCACTTGGACCAACCCCGCAATCGGGTCACACGTCATGCCAAGGTGATGTTCGATGCCAATTTCGGCAGCATTGGCACATTGGGCAGGACTGCCGCCAAGCACATAGGTTAACCCTGCCGCCGCCATCGCACACGCCGAGCCGACTTCCCCTTGACAGCCCACTTCTGCGCCTGAGATGCTGGCGTTTTCTTTGATAATGATGCCAATCGCCGCAGCAGTTAGCAGAAAATCATGTAACCCCTGCAGCGTATAACTTGGACAAAAATCTCGATAATAATGCATGACAGCAGGTATCACGCCTGCCGCACCATTGGTGGGAGCAGTCACCACACGTCCGCCACTGGCGTTTTCTTCATTCACTGCCAACGCATACAAATTCACCCAATCCATCACGGCAAGGGCATCATTAAACGCTTTTCGGCTATCGGCAGCGGATAACTGCTGATAAATCGCCTTGGCGCGGCGCTGTACTTGTAAGCCCCCTGGCAAAATACCATCGTGGCGACAACCATCATTGACACAGTCTTGCATGACTTGCCAAATATCGTTAAGTCCACCCAGCAGCTCATCTTCACCCAAGTTAGCCAGTTCATTGGCTCGAACGACTTGGGCGATTGACAGTTGATTGTGTTGGCAAATTTGTAATAATTCTTTGGCGTTGTTAAAGGGATAAGGTACCGGTTTTTTGACGCTTTCAATCACCGGTTCTTTTGCTTGGGCTTCTTGCTCGGTCTGTACAAACCCGCCGCCGATTGAATAATACGTATTTTGGTAAACAATTTCATTGCCTGTAAAAGCAGTGATAGTCAAAGCATTGGGATGATGGGGCAGCGATACCCTACCATTTAGGATTAAATCCTTGTCAGCAACAAAGTTAATTTCATGCTGCTGATTTAGACATAGCGTGTTTTGCGCTTGGATATCGGCAATTTTTTGTAAAATAGCGGCGACATCCGTCGTCTGTGGTTGCTCTCCCATCAAACCTAGCATCACCGCTATATCACTACCATGCCCTTTGCCGGTCGCGCCGAGCGAACCAAACAGCTCGACTTGCACCCTATCCACCTGCGTCAGTAGCTGCTGCTGTGATAATGCGCTAACGAACAGATTCGCCGCTTTCATCGGTCCGACCGTATGCGAACTTGAAGGTCCAATCCCAATTTTAAATAAATCAAAAATACTGATCACTGATAAATCCTATATGCCAATCAGTTGAAAAATTCAATTATGTTGTATCTATTGTGTTAGATAACCACGAATTGCCCATCTGTGTCAATGTGCTATCGGAAAGTTTATCAAATGACAGATGATGGATGATGGATGATAGATACTTGCTACACGCATCGCAACTTTGGCAACTAACCACCTGTGTAACCGCATGAGGAAGAAAATAATTGTTGACAAGGATTAATCTGCTAACGATTCACTTTCTTTACTCGCTAATAAAAGTAGCAGCAATAAACAAACTAAGAAAATCATCATGAGTGCCATGAGATACACGTTGACATACGCCAGTGGCACGCCCATTTGGTTGAGCATCACAGAGGCATTCATCCCAGAGGTGCTAGGCAACACCCAGCGCAAATACTGCAGTGGCTCAGGCAGCATTTGATACGGCCACGAAATTCCTGAGACAAATAGCATCGGCATTGAACTTGCGACCAAAATTTGCATCGCCCGTTCTCGCGCCCCAAACCATACCCCAAGTAGACAGCCCAATGCCGTTACCGCGGGGAAAAACAGGGCAAGCAGTATCAGTGAACCCGTCAGATTTTGGTTACGGATATAATCATTGTTGGAAAATACCCAGCCATAATAAAAACAGCCGAGCACAAAACCAAAACACGCTAAGCCCAATATTCGCGCAAGCCACGTTTTCATCGAAGCGCGGTGTATGTCTTGCTCTGCCCAAGTACCCACTAGCATTGCCGTGCCCATCAAAAACATCTGCTGCAGAATCAATATCGCAACCGCAGGGACAATGTAGCTACCATAGCCTTCGGTACGGTTGTATAACGGATTAATCGTCAGCGCAACAGGGGAAATATTGTTTTTGGCAACCGTGATATCTTGCCCGATGGCGACATTTTTTTGTACTTTCGCCCCTGCGGACACGGTGCCGATGACTTCTAAAAACCCCGTTTGTACTTGTTTATTGAGCAAAAAATAGTTACCGTTGGCAAGGATACTCACCTTGGCAGGTTGTCCTGTGGTCACTTTTTGATATAGCCCTGAGGGTATCACCATGTAGCCTGCAATCTTGCCTTGCCACATCAGCTGCTTGGCACTGTTTTCATCGTTTACAATGGTACTTTGGATGCGCGGATTGGCTTGGGCGTAGCTGATTATGGTCTGCGATAGACTTGAATGGTCATAATCCACTACTGCCACAGGGACATGACGCACCACTTCTTTTGAATACGGCCACGGATAAAAAAAGCCATAAATAATCGGGGCAATCAGTAGCATACTGAGCACCCCTTTGTCTTGAAACACGCTGCGCCATACATGCAAAACTTGCAGCAAAAAACCGCGCTCCCAAATGTTTGGGGCTTTGCTTACGTCGACTTTGCCGGGCGTTGTCTGGGTGGGCATCAGCGTTGCCCCCATTTTTCAGGCTTCAGCAAGGCTTTTTTGGTCAACAACGCGGCTAACAACAAGGTAATCATAACGGCAATAAAAAATCCGATAAAGCTGCTATAGGCAAACGATGGCGGTGCGCCCATTTGTAATTGGGTGGTTTGCAAGTTGAGATAATGGGTTAATGGCAGGGCATTTGCCCAACGCTGCGCGGCAGGACTCATCGCCAAAAATGGAAACGTCACCCCTGAAAAAGCAAATGACGGCGCGGAGATAAATCCGGTAAATGACAAGCCTTGACGATACGAAAACGTGCCGACCGTGAGAATCACCCCAAGCCAAAACGACACCATCATAAACATTAAAAATATCAGATAAGTAATCGCCACAGACGCCAAACGTATGGGGAAAATTTGCATCACCAAGGTCAATGCCACCGCTGCCCAAAGCGTATAGGCAAACATCGCCCAAATTAGTTTGCCATTGAGCCCTGCGATAATCAGCGATAGCTTGGGTTTTTCGTGCCCCAGTGTGACAGGATGGTTAGGATTAAAGGGGCGGTTAAAGGCGTGGTTACTGGCATGGCTACTGGCAAATTTGGGGGATGTTAGCGACTGATACCACTCACCTAACGTCTTGTCGACCAACTCTCGCCCGACAGTTGACGCGCCAATCACCATCGACAAAATATGTAGTAAGGCTGGTACCACCGTGACCGCCAAAAATTGCTGATAGTTATTGGCGGTATTAAACAGTGCCACACTTTGCGATTGTATCGGTGCATAACTGGTTTTGGTCAGGGTGATATCTTCGCCAATGGCGACTCGCCGCTGCATCTCCGCCCCTGCCGAAAAGGTACTAACTGCTGTCTGTACCGCTTTTTGTATCATGCCTGAATGCGTGCCATACTGGGCATTGACATTGAGTAGCAAGCGCGAGGTTTTGCCCGCCAGTAGATTGGTTGAAAAATTCTCTGGAATTTCAACCACCGCCATGACATCGGTAGTCTCGATAGCTTGCTGAGCGGCAGCGGCACTATGAAGGCTTTTGACCACCGCAACCTCAGGCGTCGCATCAATATAACGGATAATCGTCGCGGATTGCGCGGAGTGGTCATTGTCTATGACCGCAATCGGAATCCCGACTGCCATGCCTTTGCTAAAAATCCACCAAACCAAAAATATCAATACGATGGGCATCCAAAACATCAAGGAAAAATCCCAGCGATTTTGCACCAAAAAATCCCATTCACGGCGCGCACTGTACCAAAACGCCGCAAAGAATTGCACAAAGCCTGAGCGATTATCAAACTGCGAATACGCATAACGCTCATTATCATTGTCACCAGCACTGACACTGTCACTGGCATTTGGCACAGCGGACGATGTCGGTGACGGTTTAGAGCGCTTGTTTGAAGTCAGTTTTGATGTCGATTTTGATGCCATAGTTGACTTCATTGTGTTTGGGTTGGCTGCTGGCTTGCCGGTATATCAACCAATACGGTCATGCCCTGTCTTAGGCGTGTATCTGACTGGCTCGGGCGCGCACGAATCTCAAAGGTACGCATATCAAAGCCGTCTTTGCTGTTGGTCGGGCGCCACGTGGCAAAATCTGATAGCACGGAACTTGCGTACACTTTAAACACTTGGCGGTAAGGCTGATTGTTGACCGATAACGCAGGAACCGTACCGCTAAATTCACTGCCGACTGCAAAATGATTTAGGTTATTTTCGGTAACGTTAAGCACGACCCATTGGTTTTTGGGGTCGACAATGGTCATCAGTGGTACGCCCTGTCCAACCACTTGACCTGGTTTGACAATCACGTTGTCCACGATACCCGCAATCGGGCTTTTAAGATTGGCTTCTTCTTTGGCAACCATCGCTTCTTTAAGCTTGCCTTCTACTTGGCTGACTTGTGCTTGGGCAGCGGTTTTATCTTCACTGCGCGCGCCTGTTTTGGCTAACTCATATTGCGCTTTGGCGATTTTAGCTTTATCGACACTGGCGACATAGTTGGTATAGGCTTCGTCACGTTTTTGCCGTGACATCAAGCCTTCTGCCGCGAGTCGGTTGATACGCTCATAGGTGACTTTGGCAAGGTCAGCCGCAGATTGGGCAGCATCGTACTGGTATTTTGCCATTTCAATCTCTTGCGGTCTTGCGCCATTGTTGGCTTTGTCCAGTTGGCTTTGGGCTAATTCTTTGCCTGCTTGTGCTTCTTCGACCTTGGCATTGATTTCTGGGCTATCCATATCAATCAAGCGTGTGCCCACGCTAATTTCATCGCCTTCTTTGACATAAATATTGGCAATACGACCGGCAACTTTGGCAGCGACAGGCGTTTGCTCTACTTCCATATGCCCTTGGATGGTCACAGGCGCGCTGCGCGTTTCGCGCTTGTCTTTGATTAGCCCCCATGCGACCAGTCCAATCAGCCCAAGGATAATCAAAGCAATAATGATGGTGCGGATTTTACTGGGTTTTTTGGTAGGCGGCACGTAGCGGCTATCCGTCGCAGCGGCTGACAGGCTGTCCTCTGCGTGCGGCTCATCGGCAGCTTGGGCGTTCATCGCTGCATTAGCATTATCCGCAGCGCTGTCCAAAGTGTTGTCGTTGTCTTTAGCGTTGTCCATCGCATTGTCTGGTGTTGGGTTTTGTGGATCAGCCATACGGTAAGCCTACTGGTGAAATAAAGACACGGGTTAAAATAATTGATTAGTTCTTACG
Source organism: Moraxella sp. CTOTU47618 (assembly GCF_032017425.1). Lineage (NCBI taxonomy): Bacteria > Pseudomonadati > Pseudomonadota > Gammaproteobacteria > Moraxellales > Moraxellaceae > Moraxella > Moraxella sp. CTOTU47618. The sequence continues at coordinate 73,039 of NZ_DALZPW010000006.1, forward strand.
ATGTTCAAAATAAATCGCGGGTAGCTTGACGTCCGCTGCCTGCATATAACGGTTAAACTCTAGCGGCGTACCGCAGCTTTGCATCAAGTCTGCCATTGCCTGTACATAATCATTTGCCGCTTTGGCCTGCTCGGTTTTGGCTTTTTCCAAATTGGCTTCGGCTTGCATCACTTCTACGGCCGTGTTGACGCCTTCTTTAAATCCAAGCTGACGAAAGCGTAGCATCTCACTGGCGAGTTCAATATTGGTATTTAAGGCAATAAAATTATCGCGTGCATTGTTGACTGTTTGCCAATTTTTTTCTACCAATAACATAATATTATCATTGACATCCACTTGGCTAAATTCGGCTTGGTGCAGCTTGGCAAGGCTCGATTGGGTGCTAGTACGGCGATCTACCCCACCCCACAATTTCCAGTTGGCAGACACTCCAGCAATCCAATTTGGGTCAGCGTCGATTTCAGAGCGACCAAAGACGGTGACATTGGGTTTGTAGGCGGATTCACTAAATTCATGCAGCGCTTTGGCTTGGTTGTACTTGGCGGCGACCTTATCAAAACCTGGGTGATGCATTTTAGCCTGCTGCTGAAAATAACTCAGCGGCGGCAACGGCTTGGTGGATACAAATAAAGGCGATGTTGGTTTGATAAAATACGGCGTGCGCAGTAACCGCTGTAGCGCGGTCATGGCAAGCTCAGCATCGTTCAGCGCTTTGCTATTTTCGTATTCGGCATCGGCTAAGGCTTTTTTGGCTTCCAAACGCTCGACTTTTGAAATCAGCCCCACATCGAGTGCGCGCTGTGCGGCATGGTCGGTGGCACGAATCGCATTGAGCGCATCGGCGCGTAGATACGCTGCCATGATGGCAAGCTGGGTTTGAAAATAGCGTTTGGTAAGCGTGGTGTATTGTTCATCCAGTGACAAGTCAGCATCGGCACGGCTTTCATCGGTCATACCATTGAGCAAACTGGTCACTGCTTCGGTTTTATGTCCGTTATAAGCAGACCACAGCACGGTGACATTTGCGCCTGTTCTATTTTTGTCGACATTGGCAGGGATGCTATTGGGAATCGGGTCGGTGATTAAACCACCGATATCTACTGCCGTAGTAGGCAGTGGCAAAGTGATGGGCAAATTGCCAATATTGTTATTGACTGCGTTGTCAATGGCTAGGTTGTTTTTAATGCCCGTGGTATCTATATTGTTATCCACATGTACATGCGTGGCACTGGCACCCAGATACACAATCGGTTTGTTTAAGCCTTTGGTCGACTCAGCTCGCAGCTCATTACTCACGATTGCCGCATTGTCAGCCGCGACTTTGGGTGATACTTTGACTAGGTACTGCTGCGCTTGTGCCAGTGTCAAATTACTGGGCACATCTAGGCCATAACTTGGCGGATAAGGCACCCCATTATTGATAGTAGGATCGTAGCTGAGCCCAGCTGCTTTCCCCCCTTTGACTTCATTGGCGCGGGTCGCGGTTTTTTTCGATGGCGTGTCTGCTGATGGTGCGTCGGTGGCAGGGCTAGCATTGAGTACAGGCTCAGGATTGGGCGGGGTATTGATTATCGGCGTAAACTCCGCGGTATCGCCACTGGTACTGGGCTGCAATCTGCTAGTGGGCTTTGTGGTTGGCGCTGCTGGTGTGGTTTTAGCCAATGTTTTAACAGAATTTTTAGCCGATGTTTTAGCTGATGTTTTAACAGGCGGCTTGTTAGCATTTTTAGTGGGACTACTGGTCGTTTTGGTGGTTTTTGTCGTGGTCGTGGTGGTGGTTTTTGTTGTAGTTTTTGTTGGGGTCGTTTTGGTAGTGCTAGGTTTGGTGACCGTGGTCGCAGCCGTCGCTGCCAAAGATAAGGACAAATTCAACGAAACCATTGCCATCGTAAACGCAGACAGGGTAAGCACGCGTGGTAGTGGCTGCGGATGATGGCTTACTGAGTAAGTCGATGGTTTGATGGATTGATGTAATTTCATACGACTCGCTAATAACTTGCCTATGGCTTTGCCGCAACATAACAACCCCGCAAGCCGTCAATTACCCTAGTAATTGATGCGGTCACCGTTATGATGCCCGTATTACCAAAAAACTGTCTTACCAAAAAACTGTCTTATTAAATAATGTCTTATTAAATAATGCCTAATTAAATAATAATGAAATACCAAAGTGAGCACTAATTGTCATTTTGAATATTAACTAAAGTATAAGATTGTAAAAAGAAAAAAATGACCCGTCAATCTACACTTGTCATATTAACAATATTGTAGTTTTTTTAAAAATATGGCTCATTAAGCCTCACATCATGACTGTTTATTTTTATTTAACAAAGTAAAAATATTTCTCAATCCAAGTAGTCACACAAATCAAACAAGTTAGCTTACCGATGTCATTTAGGCATGCTAAAATGCCTAAAAAAATCCCAGTTCGTACAAGGGATTTTGAACTTTGCCAAACCATACCTAACAACCGCGTTGGGTTTTAACAAAGAAAACACAACATCACTGCTTAACTCATTTAGCCGCCCACGCCCTTGTTTGCTACACTAGAATATTAGGCGTTATTTAAAAAACTTGATTTAAAAACTTGGTGCCATGCTAGATAAGGAAAGAAACGATGCTAAAAGAAAAGGTGCTAAAAGTTAGGCATTTATTGATGGTTGCCATGTTCGCCGTTACTTTATTAGCATGTTCAGTGCCGTCTATGCAACAAAGTTCAAATCCAGCCATAACATCTGAGTCAAAGCCTGCGGTTTCAACTCATACTACTACAAGTACAAGCTATATTTTAGCTGAGCCTTTACCGAATAAAAAATTACGCATCTCGATTACAGCCAAAGAGAAAAGCTTGCGCATTAACAACTGTAATGAGTCTATTACGGTCGCTTTGTTTGAAAAAGATAAAAAAGATGTCGTTTGGGGTGGCGTGTCAGATGCTTGTCGTTCACTTGATATGATTATTCCACAGGGTGCTACGCTAAGTTTTATCACCAAAATTGACGATTCATCGCAGCCTTTGGATTTGAATAAAAATTATCAAGCCCAAATTTTTGGTTTAACTTATGATCCAAATATAACCACCAACCCTATAACATCTACTGAAAGCCTTAGCAACGAATTTAAGCTGATTCCTTAACCAATGAGCCAAACTAACCAAATCCCCCTTGCCCAACGTGTCCGCCCAAAATCGCTTGACGAGGTAATCGGACAAACCCATTTGCTCGGTGCCAACGCACCGATTCGCCGTATCGTTGAGCAAGGTTACTTGCCATCCATTATTTTGCATGGGGAAGCAGGCATCGGCAAAACCACCTTAGCCATGCTATTAGCCGATGCAGTGGGTCGTCCTTTTCGCCCGCTCTCGGCTATCAATGCAGGGGTTAAAGAGCTGCGTGAAGTACTGGCAAAAGATGACGGCCTGTTTGGCGAGCCACCGGTGGTATTTGTCGATGAGATTCATCGGTTCAACAAAGCCCAACAAGATGCACTCCTCGGCGCGGTTGAGTCAGGGGATATTACTTTAATTGGTGCGACCACCGAAAACCCCTCGTTTAGTGTCAATAATGCGCTATTGTCCCGTTGCCAAGTATATCGACTCAACCCCTTGAGCGAAGATGAAATCAGCCAAGTACTACAACGTGCCATTGACGATGATGCAGTTTTTAAACAATTTAAGATTGAAATACAATCAAGCCAAGCGATTTTTGCGCTATCGCAAGGCGATGCGCGTAAGGCGTTAAATTTACTTGAACTCGCCATTCAATCAAGCCCCAATTTTAAGCAAGGCAGCCAGTCACCGATTGTGGTGACTGATGACAGTGTCATCGCGGTGGCAGGTGCAAGTCTGGTACGCTACGACAAATCAGGTGATGGTCATTATGACCTAGTGTCAGCGATGATTAAATCAGTCCGCGGCAGTGACCCTGATGCGGCACTGTATTGGATGGCGCGGATGCTGACAGCGGGCGAAGACCCTGCCTTTATTGCACGGCGGTTGGTGATTTTGGCAAGTGAAGATATCGGACTTGCCAATCCCAATGCGTTACTACTTGCCGATACCGCCCTGCGAAGCGTGCAGAGCATCGGTATGCCTGAAGCGCGGATTATTTTGGGGCAAGCGGTGGTGTATTTGGCGACATCGCCGAAGTCCAATTCTAGTTATCAGGCGATCAATAAAGCGATGCGACTGGCAGAAAATGACCAATCGCCTGTACCGCTACATTTGCGTAATGGCGTCACCAAGCTGATGCGCGCCGAAGGTTATGGTGCCAATTATATCTATCCGCACGACTACCCCAACCATTACCACCCACAGCAGTATCTGCCTGATAATTTGATGGGCACACGGTTGTTTGACTTTGCTGATAATGCCAAAGAACAGCAAACCTATGCCTTTATACAGTGGTTAAAGGGCAATCATTGAACAGCGGTGATTAAAGCGCGGCGGCTAAAAAACCCGTCAAAGCAGACAACGGATGATTTAGCGCAGCCAAATGAACCCTATTCTGTAATAACCAGTACACCATCAGCAATAAAAATACCAATAAAAACCCAAGCTGAATCCACAAAAAATAGCGATGCTTAACACCCAATCGGCGCAGCTTGGCATGGCTATAACTGCCCTTATCAAAGTTGGTATGTTGATGCCTTTGCCATTTGCCCGAACGATAATAGTTTTCTACATCCGCAAGCAACCTTGGCACACTGGCGCTATCAAATTGCGCAGTTTCAAAATAATCTAGCAGGGGGCTGATATCATCGACATCATCCATATCATTGACGCTATCTAAATTGATGCAGTGCATTTTCCAGTGCCCAAACAGCGCATTGGGCGCTTGTCCCTGTCCAATAACGTGAATATTTTTGTGTCTTTTATCGGCTTTGATTTTGTCAAATAGTTGGGTGATAGTACGCTCACTACCTTCCATATATTGTAGAAAGTTGCCTTGCTTGAGAAATAGTACGCTATTGACATTTGCTTGGGTGTTGCGCGCGACTGACTGACGATAGATATCAGGCAACGTCATCGTATGCAAACTTGCTTGTAAGGTGATTTTGCTCGTGTAGATAAGATAAAAGACTGACATCACAGGATCCTTAGATAAATAAATCGGTTAGACGTCTATGACTTTTAATAGCGTTTTCTTCAAACGTATTAAGAATGTAATTTTTATTAATTATTAAGTAATAATATACCAGTTTTTTTTAATTTTTGCTCAAAAATTATACAAAATCACCAATTTTTGTTAATTTTTTCAACCAATCTACCCTAATCTTATGTCTGCGTGCGCTACCAGCGCGTATGGCTATCAATATTTCGCTGCTTAGACTCACTGAGTTAATGCTATAATAGCGCGCAAATATGAAATGAGCGCCCATACTAGCTTCACCCAGTTTGATGAGGTGATTGTTAAGGTTGGTTTGGACAATAGTTTGAACAATACTAGCTGATAGCGCTTATTTTCTGTCCCTATTTGTTAATCAGTTTTTCAACCAGTTTTTTAATCAATGTTATTCCAATAAATCGCTAACAAAGGCACTTTTATGGCATTTAATACAACGGCAGAAATTATCGATGACATCCGTGCAGGCAAAATGGTCGTTTTGATGGATGATGAAGACCGTGAAAACGAAGGCGACTTGGTGATGGCAGCCACCCATGTACGCCCAGAAGATATTAATTTTATGATTACCCATGCGCGTGGCTTGGTGTGTTTGACCATCACCGCTGACCGCAGTGAACAGCTCAATTTACCGCTCATGTCGGATAAAAATGGCGCTAAATTTAGTACCAACTTTACGGTATCAATCGAAGCGGCAGAAGGGGTCACCACAGGTATCTCAGCAGCAGATCGCGCCAGAACCATCCAAACAGCGGTGTCTTCGACTGCCAAACCCGAAGACATCGTACAACCGGGACATGTATTCCCAATCGTGGCACAAAATGGCGGTGTATTACACCGTGCCGGTCATACCGAAGCCGGCTGTGACCTAACACGCTTGGCAGGCCTTGAACCTGCGGCAGTGATTTGTGAAATTATCAAAGAAGATGGCGAAATGGCGCGCCGTGATGACCTAGAGATTTTTGCTAAAGAACATGGCTTAAAAATCGGTACCATCGCTGATTTGATTAATTACCGTATTGCCAATGAGCAAACGGTAGAAGCTATCGCCAATTACCCTATGCAAACTGAGTTTGGTGAGTTTACTGCTTATCGTTTTAAAGAAAAAAATTCAGAGGATACCCATTTGGCACTGGTCAAGGGCAACCCACAAGAAGGCGTGAGCACTGTGCGGGTGCATAGCTTCCAGCCATTGCGCGATTTATTCACCGTGCAGCTACCCAACAGCGGTAAGAGTAACTGGGATATTCATGCCTCACTCAAAGAAATCAGCGAATCAGAGCGTGGCGTGTTCGTCTGGATTGGGCATCAGCAAGCGATTGATATGGGTGAAGCACTCGATAACTTTGTCGCTGACAAACCCAACTCACCGCTTAAACACCAACCCTACCGCAGCATTGGGGTTGGCTCACAGATTTTACGTTATCTAGGCGTGCGTGATATGCGTTTGCTGTCATCACCGCTCAAATTCAACGCGTTATCAGGATTTGACCTAAACTTGGTCGAAACCGTTGCCAACCCACACCACAAATAGCAATTCACCAGACAAAAAAAGCCACGAGCATTGCAGCTTGTGGCTTTTTTAACAATTTTAGTAACAGTTAAACCGTATGACTTTCTAACTCGGCAAGTTGTTGGCGTTGACCCTCAGAAATCGGTTGTTTGTTTTTGCCATTTTGGTCAAAAAACACAATGACGGACGACACGGTAGCGACGACTTTTTGCTGGGCCGTGCTAAAGTAAACATAGTCATGGGTCAGACTGGTATTACCTATTTTTTTGGCACGAATGCCAATCCAAAGCACATCGGGGAAAGTGACCGAATTCAAATACTGGCAAGATGACGAAGCAATCACGGTATGGGTTTGTAAGTTAAACATATCGACTTGTTCAAGGTAGTGGATACGCGCGCGCTGGGCATAGTTGTAATACACCACGTTATTGACATGATTGAACGCATCCATATCGCCCCATTCCACTTTTTGCTCATAGATAACAGCAAAGCCTTTTAATGGGTGATTGTCTTGTTGGGCGATGTTCTGACGGGCAGCATCACTCATTGGGGGATTGGACATATTTTCCTCTCTCATACGGCTACTATTTAACACGAGTTAACACAAGATAAAAATTATTGAATCACTAGCGCAGTCGCATTAGCCCTTGCTGCTGGGTTGTGGCGACCAATTTGCCATTTTGCCAAAATTGACCGTGGTTTAGGCTTTTTGACTGTGACGTGGTATCGCACCACATGTTATAGAGTAACCAATCATTCATATCAAATGGGCGGTGAAAATGCATACTATGGTCGATACTTGCCGCTTGCAACCCTTTAGTCATAAAGCTAATCCCGTGTGGCATCAGCCCTGTACCAATCAAATAAAAATCAGAAGAAAATGCGAGCAGTGCTTGTTGCACTTGAATTGACTGTTTACCCAGCTGCGGAATACGCAGCCAGTTGGCTTGGCTAGGTTCCATGATTTTTGGATGAATCGGGTCACGCGGCTGTACTGGCTTGATTTCGATATGACGCTGGCGCATAAAGCGCGCTTTTAGGGCATCAGGGATTTTGCCTACCACTTGGTCTTTGAGCTGCTGCTCGGTCAGCAACACATCTGGCGTAGGATACGTTGGCATCGCTTGTTGATACTCAAGCCCTTCTTCAAACGGTGAAAAAGACGCCATCATGGTAAAAATAATGCTCGGTTGATTATCGTCATCATATTGGCGTGCTGTCACTTGACGTGAAGCAAGGCTACGACCATCACGTAATTTCTCCACTTGGTAATATACAGGCTTATTGATATCGCCACCGCGCAAAAAATAGCCATGAAATGAGTGGCAAGGTTTTGAATGCTCCACGGTATGGCTGGCGGCCATCAATGCTTGTCCCAGTACTTGCCCACCAAAAATACGCGCGCCGACATAATCGTGGCTTTGCCCAATAAATACATTGTCTTGATACGGCACGAGGGTTAAGGTTTCTAATAACTGCGTGACTAATTGTTGCCAAATCGCTTGCTGCTCAAGCTGCTGCGTTACGGCTGTTACGGGCACCTGTGGTTGGTGAGTGATATCAATCGTATGGGTATGGTTTATATCTTGCTGGCTTGCCATAGACGCTCTTATCATTAACGTTATTTTGGGTAGATAAAATGGATTAAAGTCACTCATTATACAAGAATTTTTGCGTGATAAGGTTTAGAAATTCATCAATCTATGGCATGATAAGACATATTTTAAACCTTGTATTTATCTTTAAAAAACTTACGAAAAAACTCACGCAATCACTAGGCATACTATGAATCACGTAGGGAAAAATTCAGGCACTACCCAAGCGAACAGCAAAGGTACCCATCCTGCTGCTACCCCGCTGTTAAAAAATCTATACCGACAAGTCTCTGGCAAATTATTGGGGCTCGCCGTCAAATCCAAACTTATCGGCGACATCCCCAATATTAGCCAAGCTAGCACCGATGTTAGCGATGAGAAGCTACCGCTAGCTAGCGGTAGCTTAGCAAGCGCCAATACAAATATGGATAGCGACACATCAAGCCAGCGACTCACCTTTTATGTGCTCAAAGAGTATTCTCGTAGCAACAGTATTTTAATTGACCTAGAAACCAAACAATACGACCTACCCCCTGCCCTAGCCAATGTCATCGATCGGGCGCATGGTATTGATGAAAATACCGCAATGATTTTTTTGCATCACCATAAAACAGAAAAACTGTCTCATGACAGCGCCGTATTCTCACCTCGCCTATTACGCTTGATTGAAGCCGTCGAGCAATACCCAACGCTAAAAATTGATTTTATCCCTGTCACTATCTTGTGGGGTCGCGCGCCAGAAAAAGAAGATTCGCTGTTTAACCTCCTCACCGCTGATGAATGGCAAGTACCAAGTATCAGTAAACAGCTATTTAATATCGGGGTTAAAGGGCGGGATACTTATGTGCAGTTCCACGCGCCCAAAGACCTGCGTGGCATTATCGAAGATGAGATTAGCAAAAACCCTGTGCTGCAAGCCGATAGCCTGGCACCCACTGATACTGCTAGTAAAGACCGCCATCATTTACACACCATCACTGCACGGGTACAGCAGCGTTTAGAAGGTTATCTAGATAAACAACAAGAAGCCATCTTAGGTCCTGACTTATCAGACCGTCGCAATGTGGTCGATAAAATTCTGTATACGCCTGCCATTCAGCATGCCGTGAATGTCGATAGCAAAGAAAACTCGCGTGAACTCGCCAAAAGCCGAAAACTGGCGCGTGGCTATTTGAACGAGATTGCCAGTGATTACTCGTATGCAACCGTGCGCTTTTTTGACCGCTTTTTGACCTGGCTATGGACACAGTTGTATGACGGGGTTGAGGTGGCGCACTTTGAGCGGGTACGCGAACTGGCATCCGACCATGAAATCATCTATGTGCCTTGCCACCGCAGTCACATGGACTATCTGTTGCTGTCATACGTGATTTATAAACGTGGGTTGCGTGTGCCCTACGTTGCCGCAGGCGAGAACCTAAACATTCCCGTGCTAGGTCAAATACTACGCAATGGCGGCGCTTTCTTTATGCGTCGCAGTTTTAAAGGCAATCCGCTGTACTCTGCGGTGTTTCGTGAATACGTGCATAGTATGTTGATGCGTAACACGCCGATTGAGTACTTCATAGAAGGCGGTCGTTCGCGCTCAGGACGCTTGTTGCCGCCCAAAAAAGGGATGCTAGCGATGACGGTACAAAGCCATCTGCGCCAAGCGGGCAAACCAATTGTCTTTATCCCGACTTACATCGGTTATGAACGTATTATGGAAGGCGGCACTTATGTGGGCGAACTTAAAGGTAAACCCAAAGAATCTGAGTCGTTATTGGGTTTGTTAAAAGCCAGCCGAAAAATCGAGCGCATCTTCGGTCATGTGCATGTCAGTTTTGGTCAGCCGCTTTATCTGGCTGATTTTATGAAAAAATTTGACGTTGCCCCAAATACCTTACCCAAAGACCGTACCGATAGTGATATGCCTGCCAATGTCACTCACATGATTGACAATTTGGGCATCAAAATCATGCAGCGTATCAACCGCTCTGCGGTGCTTAACCCAGTCACTTTGCTATCTTTGGTACTGCTCGACACGCCTCATGGTGCACTCGATGAGCAAAGCTGTCGTGAACAGTTGGCGCTGTATCAACGTATCGCAGAAAAAATCCCGTATGATGATGATGTATCAATCACCCAGCAAAGCCCAGAATCCATTATCAATTATGGTGTCAAGCTTAAACTCATCGAGCGCACCCCCCATGTGCTCGGGGACTTGATTCGTATTGCGGACGGTCAAGCACCGCTACTGAGCTATTTTCGCAACAATATTTTGCATATTTATATCATCGCGTCACTGTGTGCCTCATTGATACAGCGTAATGGCACCATGAGCCTAAACACCATTGAGCGGGTGGTAGGTATCATGTACCCCTTCTTGCAAGCAGAGTTGTTTTTGAAATACCCACTGCGCACCCTAAATGACACTTTGCGTGAGCATATCGATACGTTGGTCGAAGAAAAAATCATCGTGGACAAAGGGGTGAATGCGGACGGTCATCGCATCCTGACCACGCCAGAGCCGAATACCCGTAGCTATCAGCAGTTGACAGTGCTTGCCAACTCAGTTGAGCAAAGTTTAGAGCGCTACTTTATGGTACTTGCGCTGCTGAGTCAGCAAGGCTCAGGCAAACTCACCAAAGATCAAGTGATTGATTTGGGTCATCTGCTCGGTCAGCGCCTATCCGTGCTATACGAAGATGACATGCCAGATTTCTTTGACCGTGCCTTGTTTACTAGCTTTATGGATGCGCTAGAGCGTTTGGGCTATATTACGGTGTCGGCTAGCGGGGTGATTGAGTTTGATGCTCGCATTCATACCATGGCAAAAAGCGCGCGATTTATCCTTAATATGGACGTGATGCATATCTTACAGCAAATTTCACAACTGACTGATGAGGAAATCAAACGCACCTTGACTGAACTGCAAAACAAAAAGCAACGCAAATTTAGTCGTAAAAAAGCTTAATGCCACCAAAAAATAAAAAACCGTGTTATCACAACACGGTTTTTTTGCATGCAAATCAGCCTAGCGACGCTGCTCGACAATCAGTGAATCAATGCGGCTATTTTGTAGTTGGCGCTGGGCTTGTGCCGCCATCTCTGGGCTACTCATGGCGCGAGAGATAACTTGATAGACAGTTTGGTCATTGCTTAAGCGTTTTTTGACGATTTGGGCATCCACCCCTGCCATTAGCACTTCAGCACGGCGTTTATCCGCATCATCAGCATTATCAAAGCTATTGATTTGCAAGATATAAGTCCGCGTAGGCTCTTCATTGCCAATCACAATGGCATCGGCACTGCTTTTGTCATCGGCAGCGGTGCTGGTGTCTATACTGCTATTGTTGGCTGAAGCCCGTGGTTTGGTACCGTTATCATCAGACAACAAGGGATTATCGACCACGCTGACATTCGCTGATTTGGGCGCACTGGTGCTGTCAGCTTGGGTCAACACTACATCAGGCTGCGCTGAGACTGGCTGACTGGCAGCGGCCTCGTCCGGGACAGCACTGACCTGCTGTTCTTTGAGTAAGTCATAGAACTCGTAGTTATTGGTTTTGGGTTTGTCTTGCACCTTTGGCTGCACCATGGGCACTTCGTCGCTTGTGGTTTTGCCTTGGTTAAATGGATTCCACAAATAAACAAACAGACCAATCCCCACGGTCAATATCATGCCCACCAACATGGCAGCAAAAAACGACATCGTGCTTGGCGCTTTACGCGGGGTCGCTCCTTTGGGTCTTGCCATCATCATCTCCTACGACATGGGATACGGTAATATTACAGCGTTTTTAGCGTATCTTAATCATATCACATACTAGTTGGTGCCGTTAATCCAAGCAAAATTAAGCCGTTTTGAATCACTTGGCGTACCGACTTTGATAACCGCAGACGCGCCTGCATCAAGTCAAGCTCATCTTGGGTCGGGGTTTCGCCATCTTTGGGTAAGATACGGTTGTCGTTGTACCAACCGTGGAACAAGCTTGCCAAATCTTTGAGGTAATTGGTCAATAAATGCGGCTCATAGTTGACCGCAGCACGGCGTAGCACTTCAGGGTAAGAAGCCAGTAAGCTCAATAAATCCGTTTCAACCGGTTGGGTCAGCAGATGTTGGTGGGCTTTGCCGGCTTTATCATCGACCTTGATACCGCGCTCTTCAGTACGCTCAAGCACCCGGCAAATACGCGCATGGGCATATTGAATATAATACACCGCATTATCTTTGGTATGTGATTTGGCAAGTTCTAAGTCAAAGTCAATGTGCTGCTCTGGTTTACGCGCGACATAATAAAAGCGCGCGGCATCATTGCCGACTTCTTGACGCAGTTCACGTAAGGTCACAAACTGACCTGAGCGTGATGACATCTGGATTTGCTCTGTACCGCGCCACAGCGTGACAAACTGCACCAAAATCACATCCATACGCTGGGCATCGTAGCCCATCGCTGTCAATGCCGCTTTCACGCGTTTGATGTAGCCGTGGTGGTCTGAGCCCCAAACATCAATAATTTTGTCATAGCCGCGGTCAAGCTTGTCTTTGTGGTAGGCGATATCCGAGGCAAAATAAGTAAATTGACCATTGGCACGGCGGACAACACGGTCTTTTTCATCGCCAAATTCGGTGGATTTAAACCACAAGTTGCCGTCTTTTTGGTAGAGAAAACCCCGCTGCTCTAATAATTCCAAAGCAGGCACAATGGCATCTTGAATCGATTTTTCGCTAAACCATTGGTCAAAATGGACGTTAAAATCTGCCAAATCATCTTGGATATCTGCCAAGATGGTACTAAGTGCGGCTTCATGAAAAATCTGATAATTATCGCCCAAATTGGCTTTGGCATTGGCAATCAGTCCGTCAATATGGGCTTCTTTATCACCTGAGACACATACTTTTTCGCCGTTGGCATCGATTTGGTACTCGGCATCGGCAGGTACATTGAGTAGCATATGTTCCCAAGCGGTTTTTAGGCTATCGCCATGCTGTTTTTTGATGGGTTTGGCAATATCTTTGACATAATCGCCTTGGTACGCATTGGTGGGAAATACAATTGACTCACCGCACAGCTCAAGGTAGCGCAAATAGGTACTGGTTGCCAAAATATCCATCTGACGACCCGCATCATTGACATAATACTCACGCCCGACTTGGTAGCCAACCGCCTCTAGTAAATTGGCCACGCTCATGCCAAACGCAGCGCCGCGACCGTGACCCACATGCAGGCTTGAGGTTGGGTTGGCAGAGACAAACTCAACTTGGATTTTTTGACCGGCAAATTCTTCGGATGTTCCAAAGTCGCCTTTTTGCTGCATGATGGTATCTAAGATAGCAAAACGCGCGTTATCATCTAAGAAAAAATTAATAAACCCCGGTCCTGCAATCTCAACTTTGCTAATCATGTCCGAGGCAGGCAACATTGCCACGATGGTTTGCGCCAGTTCACGCGGGTTTTTCTTGGCAGTCTTGGCAGCTATCATCGCAAGGTTACTGGCAAAATCGCCGTGCGCTTGGTCTTTGGTGCGGCTGATGGTACTGTTATCAACCCAATCGATTGGCAAAATTTGCTGTTGTTTTAGTGATTCCACCACTAATGCTAAGGCTTGCGAAATGACGGGTTGTTGTTCTGACATGGAAATTCTCTTTGTTGAATTACAGGTTTTGTTGCAGAATTGATAGCTAAAAAAGCACGATAAATCAATGAATCACCATCGATTTGAGGCTATCACTCGCTCATAATCGATGGGCATTGATTTTGGCGTTCAATATACCAATTTTTGATGGTTTTTTCATTATAATCCTGTCAAAAGATACATGCCATTACAAGGAAACGCGGTTTTTTGGCGTATAATATGCGCTAAAATTTTGTAATGTCTGATGACAATAATAGGATAATAACATGTTTGTTTTAGTCTCTAGTGAGTTAATCACCAAACTTGGCATGTATGTGCTGCTGCCTATCTTTATCGCGTTTTTATTTTTTATCATGTACGATATTTCCAAGAAAAACAATGCAGGCAAACAAGGCACATTTTGGATTTTTTTGGCACTGGGCGGCGGTTTTTTTGGCTTTCTCATCAAAATGGTCTTGGAGTGGTATTTTAGTAGGACGCTTTAAACTACCCGGCTCTAAACCTTACTAGCCTAAAACGCCATTACCCCAAATTGCATTACCCTTGTTACTTGTTCATGTGCCGTTACGGTCGTTTGGCTATCATCACCGCACGGGTCGGGCGTTGATAGCCCTCGATGGTTTTGCTGCTATCATTGGGGTCAAGAAAATCGCTTAAAGATTGATAATCCATCCAGTCGGTTTTGCGTTGTTCATCCGTCGATGTCACATCCACATCGACACAGCGCACCGCCACAAAGCCTACTTTGTACAGCCACAGCGACAGTGCCGCAACCGATGGGATAAAATACACGTTATTCATCTGTGCATAGCGCTCACTTGGCACTAGCACGGACGTTGCATCCCCTTCAATCACCAAGGTTTCTAGTACCAATTCTCCGCCTTTTGCTAGCTGATTGTATAATTGCTCAAGATGCTCAAACGGTGACGCGCGGTGATACAGCACGCCCATACTAAACACGGTATGAAACAGACCTGCTTGCCCACTAGTCAAGCTAGGATTGGGCAAGGCTTCAAGCGGTACGGGCACATAGTGCACCCTGTTGCGTCCAAAATCGTTACGGTCAGCGTCTCTGACGAAATGGCGAATCGCCATAAACTGGTGATAAAACAGACACGATGGGTCAATTACAATCACCGTGCTTGCCCCTGCGCCCGCCATACGCCAGCCGTGATAACCAGAACCGCCACCCACGTCTAGCACGCGTTTGCCGTGAAGGGGGCTGATATGCGGCAATACCCTATCCCATTTCCAGTCACTGCGCCATTCGGTATCAATATGGATTTGCAGGTCATCTCCGCCCAGTAAAAAACCGCCTTTGCGCCACGGCATCAAACGTTTGAGTAGTGCATGGGTTTGCTTGTATTCACTGTCTTGCCAATCGAATGCTACGGTGATACAGGGTTGATTTAAGTCTACTTGCGCGTTGTCAACCACGGGCAAGCGTTCAATAAGCGATTGATAAAGTGGCGCATGGGCGTAGCGTGATTTGTCTTTGATGGTAGCGAGCCAGTTGGGCAACTGGGCAAGCCATGCATTGGCAACTGGGTATTTTTCCGCCAATTGCAGCAAGGTAAGATAGACGTCGGTTTCGGCAGTTTTGATAGTATGGTTCATGGTAGACTCTTTTAGGATTGACAGGTTTTCATTGTTTAAGGGCAATCATCACTTAAACGCAATAATCGACGCAAAGTTTAAAAACTGAAACCACGTCAAATGGCGGTCAAACCCCACCGTTGCTAAACGCTGATGATGAAAATCGAGGGTATCGGTGATAAGTACATTCTCCAGTGCATTGCGTTTACCACTGATTTCCATCTCACTATAGCCATTGGCGCGTTTAAAATCATAGTACCGCTCAACGCGCCACGCATCGTCCGCTTCATCGAGTAAATGGGTTTTTTCGGTCAGAATCAAAATACCGCCTTCAGCCAACGCATCATAACAGCGTTTGAGTAACTGCTCGCGCTTGTCAGGGGATAAAAACTGCAAGGTTAAATTGAGCACAATCATATCGCACCGCTCAAACGCCACCTCACACACATCGGCACAAATCAGCTCGATATCATGCTCAGGATAATGCTGCATCAGTACACTTTGCGCTTTGGCAATCATCGGCTCTGAGATATCAATGGCTTTGATTTGCAAATCTTGCGGCGCAAACTCGCCTGCGAGCGCGAAACTCACCGCCCCGAGTGAACAGCCCAAATCATACACGCGGCTGACTTTGTTGCCGTCTTGGTTTGTTTGACGAAAACCGCAATGGCGTTTGGCAAAAATCGGCAACATGGCGAGCATCTGTCCATACCCGGGCACACTACGGCGAATCATATCGGGAAAACAAACCACCACTTGCTCATCAAAGCTAAACCGCGCATTGGCATCTAGCGGCGTGGTAAATAAGGTATCGTGGGGTGGTTTGGCTTGGGACTGACTCATGCGGCTGACTCACTATGGCTGATTGAGCGTTACTAAGACTCAGTATCGCTGACTTAGTATCGCTGACAGTTTTATGCTCGCTTCAACAAGGAAATGCTTAAGGAACACTTAAACTGCCAGGTTTTTAGATAGCGGAAACTTGGTTTACATTGCCTAACTTGAATGGCGATTAAACTTTGCTATTCTAACATTTTCACCCGTTTTACTTTTAATAATTTATTTTAACCCTTATATCAAACCAATGAGATAACCATAAAAAGGTACTATTATGCAAACGATTATTTTAGGTGGTGGCTGTTTTTGGTGTACCGAATCAGTATTTAGCCATGTCAAAGGTGTGACCGATGTCACCTCAGGTTATATGGGCGGTGATGAAGTAAGCGCCAACTACAAAGCCGTCTGTGGCGGCGATACCGGTCATATCGAAGTGATTAAAGTCGATTTTGATGAGACCATTATTCCGCTTGAGACGGTATTGGATATTTTCTTTGCCACCCATGATCCCACAACACAAGACCGTCAAGGTAATGATGTCGGCAGACAATATGCCTCTGTGGTGTTTTACACCGATGAAGCGCAGCAAAAACCGACCATTGACCGTGTGATTGGTGAGCTTCGTGATGAGCAAGGCATCAAGGTGGTGACCGAAGTGCATCCTGCTGCGCAGTTTTTCCCTGCAGAAGACTACCACCAAGATTATTATGCCAACAACCCGACCCAAAGCTATTGCAACTTTGTGATTCCGCCCAAGCTTGCTAAGCTTAAACAATATTTTAGTGGTTTTATGATTGAACAATGAACCGTATCGATACTGTGTTAATGCTTTCAAAATTGGGCTTTACACCGTTAATGCCCAATTTTTTTGAGTTCGACAGTTAAACTTACATCAATAGTGCAAAAATTAACGCTTTATCACCCAATGTGAAAAAATGTAATTAAATGCATTTACTCCTTTCACTAAGCAAGCTTTTTTTATACCCTTGAATGAGTCAAAATTCACCCCGTTTGTTGATGTTTTTATCTGTCACTATTCAAGGTTTGTTATGCGTTTACTTCCGATTTTTATGGCGCTGGCAGGCGTGGCGATGATTAGCCAAGCGAATGCCGCACCGACACCGCCTAATCTTAGCAATGCCCAGTTTCAACAGTGTTTATCCAATCTCAAAAACAGCAGCACCTTTCGCGGTGTATCCAGCACTTTAGAACAATATCGCCCAACTGAGCCTGACCCTAGCGTGATTGTCTCACTCAACTATCAACCTGAGTTTCAAAAAGAAGTGTGGGACTATCTCTCAGGTCTGGTCGATGAAGAGCGTGTGCAAGACGGTATCAATGCCAAAAACCAACTGCAAAGCACGCTAAGCCGCATCGAGCAGCGCTATGGCGTGAAAGGAACGGATGTACTCGGCGTCTGGGGGGTAGAGTCGAACTTTGGTAAGCAGCTGGGTAAAAAAGACTTAATCCAGTCGTTGGCGACCTTGTCTTGCTTTGACCGTCGTCAGTCGTACTTTCGCACGGAATACGCCAACGCGCTGCGTATCTTGCAAAATGGTGATATCCGCCGTGATGACATGACTGGCTCATGGGCAGGGGCGTTTGGGCAAACCCAGTTTATGCCAAGTACCTTCTTACGCTTGGCGCAAGATTTTGATGGTGATGGACGTAAAGATTTGGTCAACAGCCAAGCTGATGCGCTCGCGTCAACGGCCAATTTCTTGGATAAAGCAGGTTATCGCACGGGCGAGCCTTGGGGGTTTGAGGTCAAGCTGCCTTCAGGGTTTTGGGCAGATAGCAACCGCAAAGCCAAAAAACCGATGAGCTACTGGCGCAGTCAAGGTCTGACCCTTGCCAATGGTCAGCCGCTACCCTCTAGCCTTGATAGTGCAGGTTTGTTATTACCTGCAGGTAGCAAAGGTCCTGCGTTCTTAGTGGGTAAAAACTTCGATGCGTTTTATAGTTACAATGCGTCAGAGAACTACGCGCTAGCGATTGCGCATTTGTCCGATATGATTAGCCAAAACCGTACTAGCAACGTCGGCTTTGTCACACCTTGGCCCACGGATGATGCCGGTATTAGTCGCCGTCAAGCCCGTGAAATCCAGCAAGCACTGCTTAATCGTGGGTATGATATTGGTCAAGCTGATGGCATGATTGGCGATAAAACGCGCTATGCCATTCAAGATTTTCAGCGTCAGCAAGGTGTCAACCCTGATGGTCGTGCGGGTATGAAACTCTACCGTATGCTAATGACTCAGCCAATAGGCAATGCTCAGTACCCAAACCAATACCCGACCCAAACGCCCGTTCGATACCAGTCTGTACCGAATTCAACGATTACTGCCACGCCGACTAAAGTGGTACGCGACGCCAATGGGCGCACGAGTTACTATCGTATCGACAATGGGCAAGGTGGGGTGACAACGCCCTAGTCATTGAAACCTTAGTGTTTCAGTGTTAGGCATTAAACCTTAAATGATTTAAACCTGAGTTATTTAAGCCGTAGTCATCTACAATGTTCATCAATTTTTCATTACCCAATAAAAAACCCTTAATGCTGAGATTAAGGGTTTTTGTTGATATCAATACGGTCTTGTTAATATCGACAAATTATACAACCTTATACAATAGGTGGCGGGGTGGGCTCTTCACCATCATCCATTTGGATCGGTTTGACTTCGCCTTTTGAATTGCTGCCCCAATTGTCCTCTTCGTCTTCATCCCACTTTTTGAAGTTATCGCGTGGGTTGATACCACGGCGTTTCATGTCTTCGACTTGCTCTTCGAGGGTGCGAAACTGCTGCGCTTCGTGCATGGTATCTTCAAGTTGGTTGATTTTGTTTTCAAGATCTTCCGCTTGTTGGGTCACATGATTGCTCATAATTTTATCCTCTTTTTATTCTCAATATTATCGTTATGTATGCTGTGAGATTATCATAACACAAACAAATGTGACGCTAGATAGCAGGTCTGTATAACATTATCATGACATGAGTAAATCATGGCTTGGTCAAAGCTGATATAAAATACTTGGGTAAAACGCGCATAAAACCATAAAAAAGGCGTGTTAGAAACGATGGATTAAGCTTGTACAATGATGTTAATCTGCCACAGCTCGCGGATACTTTGCCCTTCTTTGACCGAGAACAACCATCGTTTTTTCACCAGTTGGCTTTTTATCCATTGATAATCGATACTACTGATTTGACAGCGCGAGACCGCATGGATATTGGGTGAGATTTTGAGCGCTTCTGCCATTGCAGCATCTTTGAGGGAATCATTAATTTGGGTCAACATCATATTACTGGTAAAGGGCTGTGGTAATGCTTGTAGCGTTTGCACAATATTACCCCAGCTAAAGGTGTAAGTTGCGCTGATTTCTTGCAAATTGCCGCCTTCAAACGCGTGTGCGGTATAGTTGACCAATAACGCTTCATTGAGCTCTTTTGGCGTAACCTGGGTTGGTCTGGCTTCAGCTTCAGGGGACTGTTGAGTGCCCTCTAGACTGCTATCAGTTAAGGCGGGTTGCACGCCATTACGGATATGAAATCTATCCGAGACAAACATCGACTTTAAATCGCCACTAGCAGTGGCCGGTAGCGTGCTCAATGAACGGGTGTCTTTGACCCAACCTAATCGCGGAAATTTCTCTTTGATTTCCCCAAGCATACGCACGCATTCTGACACGCCATCATGGGTCTGACCGAAGTGAATTACCCGCAAACCCTGTTCTTTAATCACCAAATTAAACAAATCCAACCGTTGGCGTAATAGCTCATTTTGGTTCAGCTGGGTATTGACTAGCGCAATCATCGGGACGCGTTTTGAAGACGCATAGATATAAGATAAGTGCAGATAACTGACACCAGATAGGCTTAAATGACCGTAATCATTGCCCAAAATAAAAATCATATAATCGCATTGGTCGATTTGTTGGCGGCTGTACTCAACAAAATTGGTATTGGTCGCAAGCAAATCCCAAGTCAAAAAATAATCCGTCGATAACGCGTACTCTAGCGCGTTCTCTAGGTAGAGATTTTCATTTCTAACCAAAGAGATATGAATATGATAACGTTTCTTTTGAGACATGCTATCTTCTCCATAACGCTCTAATGAACGCAATTAATTAAAAAAGTAAAGGGTTAAAAGCTAAAAGGGCAAAAAGCCATGCTGACTAACCAACAAGCTCAATACACTGCACCATGTTGAGTCACACACAAGGTAAAAAAATCAATCCCTAACTCTGGCAAAAACCGCTGCAACAAACGCGTTGCCGCCTGCTCAGCGGCAGGTAAGTTGGCGGTGGCATAAAACTGTAACCGTGGTCGCTCTTTATGAGAGGCAAGCTGATTGGCTTGCTCAAGCAAATCATGCACCCGTTTGGCAATGGCATCCCCTGAATCAATCAATGCCACTTGCCCCATAGCTTGGTGGGTCATCAGCTCATCGATACGCTGTGCCAAATAGGCTTTAAAAAAAGGAAAATGGGTACAGCCCAGTACCAGTTGGTCTACCTTTTTAGCCTGTAACTCACTTAGCAAGTGATCTAAATCAGTCACCGCTGGGTGATGGCTTGGCATACCCAATTCCACCCAAGGCACTAGGCTGTTAAAGCTATATTTGTGCACAGTCACTTGCTGCGGTTTAGCGACTTGTTCAATAACTTCATTGAGTAAATACCCGTGCAAGGTCGCTGGGGTTGCCAACACCGCGACTTGCTTGGTCGTCGACTGCATCACCGCAGGTTTTAATGCGGGGACTAAACCGACAATCGGCACTTGAGGATACTGCCGCCTTGCCGCCTGTAATCCATGCGCAGAGGCACTATTGCAAGCTATCACAATAAGTTTACAGCCTTGCGAATGTAGCCATGCCACGGCCTGCAAGGTAAGCTCACAAATCTCTGCTTCACTGCGTGAGCCATAGGGTACGTGCAGGGTATCGGCAAGATAGATATAACGTTCAAATGGCAAGCGCCGCTGCAAATGGGTCAATACCGACAATCCGCCCAACCCAGAATCAAATACGCCTATCGGCGCGCTTGCTAACTCTACCATAGCCTAATCAGTCCAACTCGCAGGGTGTTGCTATTTTAAACCGCAAAATAACTGTACCCATAAAACAGACCACTATCTTATACCAATTTTTAGGTACTCACTACAAAAAAATGCAGTTGCCGAACTTGACAGCCCATTCGTCACTTTACTTGCTCAAAACTTATCAACAGTTTGCTTAACGCTGAGACTTATGCGCTCATGGTCAAGGTAAAAGTGCTATCACCACTGTGCAAAATCAATGACGTCCCCTCTTCACCCTCTATCAACTCACCCAACTTAATCAAATGGTAAAACACATTGCGATGAATGAGTCCGTATAATGCTGAGTCACCATTTTGCCGCACCAACAGATAAGGCTGGCTGGCTTGTTTTTGCTGCAAGCCAGCATCATGCTGGCTTGCATGGGTAAATGGCAGACCCAAACGAATCGGATGCTGCTCGTCAGCAATCACCACATCGCCTTGCGTGGTGGTGAACTGCAACACCGGTTTGCTAGTATCGCCAAATTGCTCGTTAATGACGTCCACTTGATTGACTAGCAGTGGCGCGTCTTCTACTTGGATTTGCCATTTTTCAACAGGGGTTTTTAAAAAATACTCAACGTGGTGGTTGTCATCAACCTCTGACCATAACACTTTGGCAAACAGATCAATGAGTAGTGGACGGGTGATTTGACTGCCTTCATGCCACCACTCGCCATTGGCTTTGACCACCACATCCATCGTACCGCTGAGTTTGGGTTGCCATTTTTCAAGCGGTGGAATTTGGCGTGTCGGATGGTTTGCGTCTGCTACCGCTTGCGAAGCGACCGATTGCTCGATTTGTTGGCTTAGCTCGCCTATATCAAAGCTAGTATCAAAGTTGGGTTTAGACGCTACATTATTAGTATTAGTCATTTTCTGGCTCATATTATGGTAGTTTTTATTTAGATTAGGATTTAGAGTATTGTATGGGTTTATGAATGCCATGATGCGCTGTGTTGACATCACTTTGTGGTACATAGTAGTCAATTCAACGCTGGGTTTCAAATAGTCGCTGTTAGTACCTGTGTCGATTTATTGTATATAAAGGTGACAGATAGCATAAGACAAGCCAAATTGGATGCGATAAATTAAGCCCGGCAGTCATTTTCTCCTGCAAAAATATTAGGTGGTTAAACGGTTAATCTATTATACTAAGTAGTATTTTTTCTGAATTCATATAACGATTCATTATATGTTAAAATCAAGAAAACCATTGATAACATTGCCAGCCTGCGCCAGCAATTATTTGATGAACTGATAATCAAAGGCTAACCTTCCCAATCACTAGCCTTGCAAAAATCATCGTGATGCAACTTAAGTTGAAAGGCTGTCAGATGTAAGCTGATAAATCGCATTGTTTAACCCAATGCGAGCAAGGTTAAGTAAGTTGTCATCACTGAATTTTATTTTTCTAAGGAGTTTGTATGCAAGACATCGAACGCGAGCAAATGGAGTTTGACGTAGTTATCGTGGGTGGCGGACCTTCAGGTCTATCTGCGGCAATTCGTCTACGTCAACTTGCCATTGCTGCTGGCAATCCTGATTTTAGCGTGTGTATCGTTGAAAAAGGGTCAGAATTTGGTGCCCATATCTTATCAGGTGCGGTCATGGAGCCTAATGCACTGACTGAACTGATTCCTGATTGGAAAGAAAAAGGTGCGCCCGTTCGCGTGCAAACCAAAGGTGACCGCGTCTACATGCTCAAAAATGAGACCAAATACCGCGAATTGCCAGAAAAAATCGTCCCAAGCTTGATGCACAACCATGGCAACTACATTATCTCATTGGGTAACCTTGTACGTTGGTTAGCCACCCAAGCCGAAGAGCTTGAAGTGATGATGTTCCCAGGTTTTTCTGCCGCTGAAATTCTCTACAACGAAGATGGTTCTGTCCGTGGCGTATTGACGGGTGACATGGGCGTCAATGCCGAAGGTCAACCAAAATCAGGCTATGAGCCAGGCTATGAGCTACTGGCAAAATACACCATTTTTGCTGAAGGCTGCCGTGGTCACTTAGGTAAACGCTTAATCAGCCGTTTTAACCTATCAGAAGGCAAAGACCCGCAGCATTACGGGATTGGCTTAAAAGAGCTTTGGGAAATTGACCCTGCCAAACACCAAGAAGGTATGGTGCTGCACGGTTCAGGTTGGCCACTTAGCGAGACGCATAGTAACGGTGGTTGGTGGTTATATTTTGACGAAAACAACCAAGTGTCATTTGGTATGGTGATTGACTTGTCTTATCACAACCCTTACCTATCGCCATTTGATGAGTTACAACGTCTAAAAACCCACCCGCTCATTCGCAATATTTTAGAAGGCGGTAAACGCTTATCTTACGGTGCGCGTGCCTTGACCAAAGGCGGTTTAAATTCATTACCAAAACTGTATTTTGCCGGTGGTGTATTAGTGGGTGACGATGCAGGTTTCCTAAACCCAGCAAAAATCAAAGGTACTCATACCGCCATCAAATCAGGTATGTTAGCCGCTGAAGCCGTGTATGAAGCGATTGCGGCTGGTCGTCAACATGACGAAGTGCCAACCTATGAGCAAAAATTCAAAGCATCATGGCTCTACAACGACATGTACCAAGCGCGTAACTTCGCAAATGCGATGCACCGCATGGGTATCTGGATGGGCGGTGCCTTCAACTTCCTAGAGCAAAATATATTTAAGGGTAAAATGCCACTGACTATTCGTGACAGAATGCCAGACTACGATGTGCTTGAGCGCGCAGACCACGCCTATATCCCTGAGTATCCAAAGCCCGATGGTAAGCTGACCTTTGATAAATTATCTTCCGTGTTTATCTCCAATACCAACCACGCTGAAGATCAACCTTGTCACCTAAAACTAACCGATCCAGAGGTACCAATTAAGCGTAACCTCAAAATCTTTGCTGAGCCTGCACAGCGTTACTGCCCAGCAGGGGTATATGAAGTGGTGCAAAGTGACAGCGGCGCAAAATTTGTAATCAACTCACAAAACTGTGTGCACTGTAAAACTTGCGATATCAAAGACCCCTCACAAAACATCACGTGGGTCACGCCAGAAGGTGGTGGTGGTCCAAACTACCCAAATATGTAATGATGTATCAAAAAAAGCCGCTAACGTTAGCGGCTTTTTTACTGGGTTTTGTCAAACTTGTTTAAACCAAATAAGGCTCACCCACTTTGACACGCATGGTTTTACCAACACTGCTTGAATAAGTGGGTTTGGTGATATCACTGACAAACACCCAGTCGCTGGTGCATTGCTCAGGGGTGACTGTCACAATCATATAACCGCGCTGAGAGGTGTCACACCATTTTAACGTACCGCCTTTGACCAACATGGGTAACCCCAGCGATAGCTGTTTTGGGTCAACTGTCGCTAAGTATTCTTCAAAACCTGGCGATGTCACTGATTGTACCGCAAATTCCACCCCGACGGGTTCACCTTTGACATTGACTAGATTATTTGCCCAAGCGTTATGGGTATCGCCTGCCAATACCACTAAGTTTTTTTGCATAGCGTTGGCAATACCATAAATCATCTCGCGTGCCACCGCGTAACCATCCCACGCATCTAGGTTATAAGGAATGAATGGGGCTTGCTGCAATTGTTGTACCATACTCTGCTCTTGCGGCGTCAAGGTCGTGGGCGCGGTCTGCGCTTTTTGCATTAGGGTCAGATAAGTGACGGCATCTACCCCCAAGGCAGGGTTCATAAAGTTGAGCAGTACGGGGGCAGGAATAAACATCTGCCCCATCACCACTTGCTGACCCAGAATTTGCCAAGTCGACTTTGACGCTTGCAATTGACCTGCCAGCCAATTTTGTTGGGGCAAACCAATCAATTGGCGACTGGTATCTTGCATTGCTGTGGTAAATTTCGCGCCATCTAAAGTGAGTTGACCATTGGCGTCTTTAATTAAAAAATTATTGTAATCTAGCTGTTTGTCACGGGCAATGACACGGGTGTCTAGCATATGTAGACTGAGTAAACTACCAAAATCAAAACTACGATAAATTTGCGTCATCACACTATTACGCGTGGGCATCCATTCATGATAGGCTTTCATGGCGTCCATTTTGCGCTGATTCCAATCGCCTTCATTGGGTTGGTGGTTTTCAGCACCCGCTTTATAAGTATCATTACTAATCTCGTGGTCGTCCCATACCGCAATCATTGGCATGGCGGCATGTACAGCTTGCAAATCTTTATCGGTACGGTATTGAGCATAGCGCAAGCGATAGCCAGTAATGGTGAGCAATTCTTCCACTGGGATGACTTCGCGCTTGAGCTGTGCGGCCTGGCTTGAAGCATAGGCAGGTACCGTTTTACCTTGGTCATCGATGGTATGACGACCATATTCGTAGATATAATCGCCTAAATGCAGCAGCACATCAACGTCGCTGCGCTTGGCAATATCGGCATACGCATGAAAATACCCTGCAGGATAGTTTGAACAGCTCACCACCGCAAGTTTCACTTGATTGACATTCGTGACAGGTAGGGTTTTGGTTTTGCCAATCGGACTGGTGACACCACCACATATAAATCGATAAAAGTAAGGGGTGTTTGGCTGTAAACCCGTGGCATCCACCTTGACCGTATAATCTTGCCCACCGTTTGTTTTGCTCGTGCCTTTATTGATGATGGTGTTAAACGTATTATCACTGGCAATTTGCCAATCGACATCAAGGCTGCTGCCACTGTTCGTCGGTGTCACACGAGTCCATAAAATCACTTTGTCAGCAAGCGGGTCGCCACTGGCTACGCCATGTAAAAAGCTAACCTGCGCTGTGTTATCATTATCATCATTGTCATTATTACAGCCGGCTAGCAACATCGATGCACCTGCGGCAGTCGCAAGCGATGTTGATTGTAAAAAACGGCGACGGTTGATACTTGGGGTTGATGGCTGGGTGTCTTTAAGCAAATTGTGGATAGGAGAAGTTTGCTCAGCGGGTTGGTCAGTCATGGGGTTTCCTCTAGATAAGGCAAAGCAACAATATGAAAAGTCAAATTGTGATAAAAAGATACGCTATCGCTAAGAAACATTAGCTGACTAAGGTGACAACCGTATGACGATTGAATGAACAATTAACGGCAAATTTTAGCCAATAAAAAAGCTGACCGAAGTCAGCTTTTGTGCAGCAAAACATATAGGGAACAAAACATTCAGGCAATAAAACTAGACATAAAACCTAGTCGCTTATCAAGACTAGTAGCTAGATACCTGCAGCCGCTTTAAATGCCGCTTCATCAAAGTCATCACCATGGGTCACAACGATGGTGCCATTAGGGTTAACATTGACAAACTTGACCCCTTTGATGTCTTCGGTTTTCTTGATGATTTCATCAGCAGCGGCTTGGTCTGCGATAGGTAAATCGTATTTAGTTTGTGGCATAACATATATCCTTAAAATATTGATAATTCTAAATTAATAACCGTGATATTGCCCCGTGTATAAAAAATCAACTAAAACCAATAGTCATACAAGTGTCCATTCATCCATCAGTCATATGGCATAAAATAACAAAAAATTGCGGATGTGAATAGGCCCTTTATCCGTAAAAACAACGTTTTATCAGAATTTAAGCCTCTACTATGGGCTATCATGCGTTAATGTATTTGATGGCATCGGGTGTCCAATGGCTGATATATTGCTGCACTTGTGATTTGCGATTTTCATCAGCAATTAGGTACTTAGCAATCGCTTGCGCCACGATTAGCAAGCTTTCATCTCTGGCTAGGTCACTGACATAGTAGCTGTCAAATCCTGTCTGCCGTTTACCCAAAAGCTCCCCTGCACCGCGCAGTTCCAAATCTTTTTGCGCAATCACAAAGCCATCATTGCTATCTCGCAGCACATTGAGCCGCTCGATACCCGTTTCTGACAATGGCGTTTGATAAAGCAATACGCAAAAGCTTTTTTGGGTGCCACGCCCCACGCGTCCGCGTAGTTGGTGCAATTGCGATAACCCTAATCGCTCAGCATTTTCAATCACCATCAGCGAAGCATTGGGCACATCGACCCCGACTTCAATCACGGTGGTAGCCACTAGCAAAGCGGTTTTACCGGCTTTAAAATCCGCCATGACCGCTTGTTTGTCATTGGGCTTCATTTTGCCATGCACCAAGCCAATGTTGAGATTGAGCCTGTCATTCAAATCGGCATAAGTCGCTTCAGCGGCTTGGGCGTCAAGCACGGTAGACTCTTCGACCAGTGGGCACACCCAGTAAGCTTGTTTGCCTTGCTCGCAGTTGACAGCGATACGCTCAATCACTTCATCACGTCGGTCACGGCTTATGGTGACGGTGGTGATGGGGGTGCGGTTGGGCGGTAGTTCATCGATGATGGACGTATCCATATCACCAAATGCACTCATGGCAAGGGTACGCGGTATAGGTGTGGCTGTCATAATCAGCTGATGCGGTGTGGTATGCGCCAAGCCTTTATCGACCAGCGCCATTCGCTGCTCCACCCCAAAACGGTGCTGCTCATCGATAATCACTAAGCCCAACTTGGCAAAATTAACATGCTCTTGAAATAGCGCATGCGTACCGACCACGATTTGCACCTCGTTGTCTTGTACTTGTTGCAAGGCTTTTTCACGCGCTTTGGCTGTTTGCTTGCCCACCAGCCAACCCACACCGATGCCAAGCGGTTCAAACCAGCTTTTAAAGTTATTAAGATGTTGCTCCGCCAAAATCTCTGTCGGTGCCATCACCGCCACTTGCCAGCCGCTATCAAGCGCATAGCACGCCGCCAAAGCTGCTACCAAGGTTTTGCCTGCGCCAACATCGCCTTGCACGAGTCGCAGCATGGGCACTGACGTTGACAAATCTTTGACGATTTCCGCTACTACCCGATTTTGGGCATGGGTAGGGGTAAAAGGTAAATTGGCTAACAGCCGATTGGCAAGCGCGCTTGTGGCATCACATCGCGGTGCTTTATGCTGATAAAGTTGTTGCTTGCGGTACAGTAGACTCAGCTGGTGCGCGAGCATTTCTTCGATAATGAGCCGCTGACAGGTCGGATGGCTGCGATTTTTTAACGCCGCTAATACCAACATTTGCTTGTTCAAATCGGTATAAATCGGTGGCTGATGGATAAAGCTAATGGCTTCTAGCAAGCTAAATTCCCCAAATGGGTTGTGGCTACCTGCCAGTAACGGAAACTGTTGGCTCAGCGCACTTTGTACGATTTGCCACTCAGCATCACTGATAGTAGCCATCACAGGATTGGCTTGTTTAACCGTTTGCAGCGCAAGTCGAATCAAGCTACGCAGTTTATTCTGATGCAAGTTTTTGACCGTTGGATAAACAGGTATCAGCCCTGTATTGGTCAAGGGTTGATATCCAGTAATAATTTCATATTCAGGGTGGCTGATTTGGGTGCCATACTTACTGATACTGATTTCACCAAACACACGCAAGGTATTGCCCACTGCCATGGCATCGGTCAATCCACGATAGACTTTGAAAAAGCGTAATGTTGTTTGTGCTGTCTTATCTTGCAATGTCACGCTGAGGCCCATCTTTTTGTTGTCGACGCGGACAACGGTGCCTTGTAGCAATGCCGATTGTCCATCGACGACATCACACATATTGACCAGTCGGCTGCGATCCTCATAATCACGGGGCAAATGTAGCAACAAATCAAACACGCGCTCAATACCAAGTTGGTCAAGCTGTTCAGCGATTTTACTACCCACGCCAGCAAGTGCGGTGACAGGAAGATTAAAGATGTCAGGTTTTAGCGTCATATTATAAAGTTAGCTTATCTGCCTATAATAAAAATAGCATGAAAAAACACCAAATTAAGTTAGAATACATAGCGACACAATTTACGCTTTATAACCGATGAACTCAACAAATTTATCATTTAATAATATTGCTGTTTTGATTGATGGCGATAATATCAATGCAAAAAATATTGAAAGTATTCTAGCTAAGGTCAGTACCCTTGGCACAATCGCCTGCAAGCGAATTTATGGCGACTTTAAACAAGGCAAACTAGCAATCAAATGCAAAACAATCTGTTAATGATTCGGCAAAAACCGAGTCAAAATAAGACAAAAAATCTACCAACCGATGCGACTACGCTCATTCAAGAGCAAAAATTGCTCGATGATATTTATGAGATTTTCGCCAAACCCATAATCAAAAAATTATTGACTAAAAACCAAGGTTGGCTACATATTGGACAGTTTGGCAGCGAGCTTAAAAACAAAGGCTATAACCCCACCCAATTTGGGGTTAAAAATTTTACCCAATTGGTAGAAAATATTGCCATTTTAAAAGTTAAAAGACAACCCAGTGTCATTATGATTGCTCTACGTACTTAGGCTTGCTATGAAACCGCTTTCTTTTTTTGCCCTGATAACTACTAGCATTTGTTTTACGGTTACCGCCTGCACTAAAACGCCAGTGATAACCACCCAACCTATTAAACCACCCGTTCAACCATCAGCAAAGCCCAAAATCGCCCTTGTATTAGGCGGTGGCGGTGCCAAAGGTTTTGCTCATGTCGGCGTCATCAAGGTACTGGAAAAAAATGGCATCACCCCCGACTTAATCGTCGGTACCAGTAGCGGCAGTCTAGTCGGTAGTTTATACGCCAGTGGCAAGTCCGCTAGCGAACTTGAAGACATCGCAACCCATGTTAGCAATAATGAATTGCTCGATTATAGCTGGAGCAAACAAGGCTTTATCGAAGGCATCAAATTACAAAACTGGGTAAATACTCAAGTCGATAATCAACCGATTGAAAAACTCCCCATCCGTTTTGCCAGTGTCGCCACCGATTTAACCACCAAGCAAAAAGCCGTCTTTGATAAAGGCAATACCGGTCTTGCGGTGCGTGCATCCAGTAGCGTGTATGGCGTTTTTGTACCGCCACGTATCAACAATAAACGCTATGGCGATGGCGGTCTGACAAGCCTTGTGCCTGTGCAAACTGCCAAACAAATGGGCGCAGATATTATCATCGCAGTAGATGTCTCAAGCCCGCCAAAAAACAGTCATCCGCAGGATTTTTGGGCGCTACTGGATAAGACATTTGCCGTCATCCCCCATCAAGCAAATGCTGCTGAAATCAAATGGGCGGACGTGGTGATACGCCCGGCCGTTGGTGATATTGGCACGACCAATACCATAGCTAGAGAAGCGACGATAAAAGCAGGGGAAATTGCAACCTTAGCAAAGCTCAGCGATATCGAGCAAAAAATCGGCAAGTTTCAAAAATTGTAAATAAAAAAACCGCTCATTCAATTGAGCGGTTTTATGCGTTGAGCCCTTCTAGGCATTGCTTCTAGGTATTGAGCGCTTATTATTTTACTTTTAAACGATATTTCACCATCGCTACTTCATTAAGACCCAAACCTGGTACATCCCACTGTATGGCTTTATAGTAAGCCATCGGTAAGTTCTGTAGCACGCCATTCATGTTGGTTTTTAGTGGCATATATTGAAAATTGGCACCGTCCATACTACCAAACGCACGGGTTGGCTCTACATCGCTCGTGCTCACTAATTCCATATTGGCTGGAATATTCATGGTCACTTTCATGTTGCGGATTCGGTCAGGGCTGTTATTGGTTAAGTAGCCGCGATATTCTACGACGTTGCCTGGTGCAAGGCGCGTTTGTGCATTGATGGGGCTTAACACTTCTTGACCTTGTGGATCCTGACCAACAACAGAGGCTAAAATGCGGGTTTGAACTTGACCAGCAGCGGGGGCTGAGATAGGTGCTGCTTGACTATTATCAACAGGGTCTAATGCCACCGTTGGTAGCACAGCCATTGCGGCGGCTGATGCCCCAAGTGAGGCGGTCATTAGCGCGAATACTGAAAGCTTTTGCATGAATATTCTCCATTAAATCATGATTTTCAAATGTTCAAAATTGTTGTGTCAGCGGGTGCTAGCGTATTCTCTTTTTTTGGCAGGTTGGCATACACCGCTGATTGGGTGGTCAAATAGGTTAATGCTCGACTATAGATTAGCATAACAAACTTTACAATTTAACTCACTAGCAAGTTGAAAGTTGCGGGATGAATTTACTAAATACAAACAGCGCAGCCAAAATCAGTAAGATTAGCTATTGTATTTTGTAAGGTTTATTGATAGCCTTATCGTTAGTCTCTGAGCGATGCGCGCAATCACGCTGTTAAACTTACATGTATGTTTAATTAAAAGAGACAAAACTTTATCGTGCGCTGTTTGTACGTCTACTTTTTTTATCATGTCTACTGTTATCATGCCAACTTCAACCGATACTTCAGCAAGTTTTACCCATGGCAATGCACCACTTGCCGATGGCGAAACCATGACTGACAATAACCCTATACTTGCCTATCACGCTATGATTGATTTACCCAATACTGCCCAACAAAATGCCGCTGCCACAACCCCAGCTTATGTTACCCCGCCTTATGTATTATGGTTTCGTAACTTTGCGCCCTATATCAACACCCATCGTGGCAAGACCTTTGTCATTATGTTCAATGGCGAAGCGGTCAATCACGACAATTTTAGCCATTTGATTCATGATTTTGCGCTGCTACATAGTCTTGGCATTAAGCTCGTACTCGTCCACGGTGCGCGTCCGCAAATTGATGCCAATCTTGCCGAGAACCATATCGAAACACCGATGGCGGATGATGTGCGCATCACTACAAAAGAAGCCATGCCGTATATCCTAAAAGCTGTTGGCTCAATTCGCCTGCAAATTGAAGCGCAGCTATCGATGGGACTTGCCAACTCGCCGATGTATGGCTCTCGTATTGATGCCATCTCAGGCAACTTCGTCACCGCCCGCCCTTACGGTATCCGTAATGGCATCGATTATCAATTTACTGGGGAAGTGCGCGCGATTGATGCCGAAGCCATCCACAACAATTTAATCCATGATCATGTGGTAATTTTGGGTAGTATGGGCTATTCTGCGACCGGCGAAGTATTTAACCTGCTGGCTGAAGATGTGGCGCTACAAGCCGCGATTAGTCTAAAAGCGGATAAATTAATTTTCTTGGGTGAGCAAACAGGTATCTATAAAGATGGCACTCACCTGCTTAAAGAAATGATTCCGCATGAAGTGACACGCTTCTTACGGGATGTTCCTGAAAGCTCAGAAATCGCGCGTTTCTTACGGGCAGCCAGCGATGCTTGTCAATACGGCATCCACCGTACCCATATCATCTCCTATGCCAAAGATGGTGCACTACTTGAAGAGTTATTTACCCGTGACGGCTCAGGGACGCTAATCTCCCATGACCCGTATGAAGAAATTCGCCGTGCCGATATCGATGATGTGGTAGGTTTGATTGAACTGCTAGAGCCACTCGAAGAACAAGGTATTTTGGTCCGTCGTTCACGTGAGGGTTTAGAGAGCGATATCGAAAACTTTAGCGTGATTGAGCGTGATGGCATGGTATTAGGCTGCGCGGCTTTATACCCACTCAACGACCAAGCCGCGGAAGTGGCTTGTGTGGCTGTCCATCCCGATTATCGCAATGGTAGCCGTGGTGCAGATTTAATAGCATTCTTAGAGCAACAAGCGCGTAGCCGCGGCCTCCATGAACTCTATGTATTGACTACTCGCACCGCGCATTGGTTTGTCGAGCAGGGGTTTATGGAAGTCCCTGCTGAATCGCTACCTGCT
Source organism: Moraxella sp. CTOTU47618 (assembly GCF_032017425.1). Lineage (NCBI taxonomy): Bacteria > Pseudomonadati > Pseudomonadota > Gammaproteobacteria > Moraxellales > Moraxellaceae > Moraxella > Moraxella sp. CTOTU47618. The sequence continues at coordinate 106,059 of NZ_DALZPW010000006.1, forward strand.
GACCGCTATGCCTTTTATGACAATACTCGCAATTCTAAAGTATTAAAAAAGGTGCTTTAAAGGTACGCTTTTCAAGCCCTCATATAAAAAACGCTCAATAGGAATATGAGCGTTTTTTTATAGCCAACTGGAGAAAACTTCTTAAAGTTTGACGGGTTGGGTCACAGGTGGATTGACTTGTAACAGCTCAATATCAAAAATCAACACGCTATTGGGTTCGATATCGGCATTGCCTGCTTCGCCATACCCCAAATTAGCGGGGATAAACAGCCGGTATTTACCCCCTTCTTTCATCAACTGTAACCCTTCTGTCCAACCTTTAATCACTTGGTTGAGTGGGAAAGTCACAGGTTCGCCACGTTTATAAGAGCTGTCAAAAATGGTACCGTCAATCAAGCGACCTTCGTAGTGGACTTTGACTTTGTCCGTCGCTTTAGGCGATTTGCCTCTCCCTTGTGTTAGCACTTGGTATTGTAGACCCGACGCGGTAGTCTTCACGCCTGATTTTTTGCCGTTTTCTAGCAAGAACTGTTTGCCTTTTGCTGCATTACTAGCTGCTAACGCTTGTACTTCTTTGGCATAGGCAATTTCTTTGTTTTTTTGATAGTCTAGCAATACTTTTTGCATTTGTTTTTTGTCAAGATTGGGCGACTGCGCTAAGTATGCATCCCGAAATCCCTGAAAAAACGCATCAAGATTTAAGTCATCAATACTGTCTTTGTTGCTCTCACCCATTAGATAGCCAAAGCTATAGCCGACTTGTGCCAATGCTGGGCTAGTTGCCGTCACTGTGGACTTTGGTACATACACAGAGGACGCAACTTTGTTTGTGCCAGTGCTGGCGGGTGCGGCATTTGCACTGATTGACGTAACTGCTAATAGCATGCCAGTAGCGATGCCAGTCACTAAACTTACTTTTTTATATCCTAAACTCATTGGGATGTTCCTTTGCCATCGTGTCGATGAGTAGGGCGAGCGAACTCGATAGTTACGCTTGCCCGGCTGATTGAGATCACCTATCTGACGCCAACCCCACCTATTGAGCAGGTTGAGAAGCTGACTGCATGGATTCAATTTGTTGTTGTAGTTGGGCTTGGATATCTGCTGCGGCAGGCTGTGCGGCATCAGCCGGTGGGTTGACTTTTAGCAAATCAACATCAAAAATGAGCACACTATTTGGCTCAATACCACCTTGGGGGGCGCCTTGCTCACCGTAAGCGAGTTTTGATGGAATGTAGAAGCGATATTTGCCGCCTTCTTTCATTAACTGTAAGCCTTCGGTCCAACCTGGGATAACTTGGTTAAGCGGGAATACCGCAGGCTGACCGCCATGCTGTGCGGTGCTATCAAACACTTTACCGTCTAACAATTTACCTTCATATTGTACCGCTACGATATCTGTGGCTTTTGGCTGCGCGCCGGTACCTTCTTTGAGCACTTCATACTGTAAGCCAGACGCGGTGGTTTTGACACCCGCTTTTTTAGCGTTTTGCGCTAGGAAAGCCTCGCCTTTGGTTTGGTTGTCTTGTAGGCGTTTTTGGATTTGATTTTGCTCATAGGTTTGTACCGCTTTAATCATTTCTTCACGGGTCATGGTCGATTCTTTACCATTAAAACCGTCATTGATACCTTGATTGATATCAGCAGGATTGAGGTCTTTGGCGTCTTTTTTGACGTTTTGACCCATCATATAACCTAGGCTATAACCTACCTTTGCCACTTCACTGCTTTGGGCATTGATAGCGGCTGAATTACCCGCCAACTGACGGCTACCGATGGCGGCTACTTGTGGGTCGTTGCCAAAACTTTTGATAAAAACGGGTGATAATGCCAAAGCACCTAACACAACTGCTGCCAATACGGGAACTGTATTATTGCTCATAAAATTTCCTATCTGATATGTCCAATTAAGGTCTAATAACTATTAAAAAATCGTCTCAAAATTGTATCTATCATAGCAGAAATAGTTTGTAAAACCTATGGCATCGTCAGCTTTAGGTTTTTTTGTGGGCAAATAGCGGCGATAGCAAAACGGTCTTTACCTCGATACCCTTTTATTGACCGTATCGGCAGCAGAAGGACTTTCATACCGCATTTTTACCCTTTTTTTACCCTATCAGCCCGCTAATGATAAATGGGATGAATGTGACAGCAGGCTTGTTAAGCCGTTGGCATAAAGCTACCTTAACTAAAAGTAGCTCAACATAAAAACAGCATGAGAAATTTATGGGGTAGCTAAGACAGTTAGCCATGCAAATCTTGTAACGGCTGTGACATTTTCTCAAAGTATTTGCCTTTGACGCCGCGATAGTTTTCTAAAATTTTGGGTAAATCGGCGTCATAGTCGCCTGTTGGGTAAAACAAGGGCATAAAGCGCATTTGTTTGGTGTTATAGTCCATCGCAATCGGTAAAATGGGTACGCCTGCCCCTACGGCAATATGATAAAACCCTGTTTTCCATTTTTCGGTATAACTGCGTGTCCCTTCAGGTGCCAACCCTAACCAAAGCTGCTCTTGTTGTTTAAACTGCTCCAAAGTCGCCTGCAAAGTCGAGCCTTTTTTCTGACGGTCAATTGAGATCATACCGCCCCACTTTAAAAAAGGCCCGATGAGGGGGAGACGAAACAACTCTTTTTTGCCCATGAGTTTGACATCAATGCCAAGCGTTAAAATACCCATCACCGCGTTCCAACCGTCTTCGTTTGAGGTGTGAGGGGCAGCGAGCATCACTAGTTGTTTGACATCAGGTACGTCACCGACCACTTGCCAACCTGTTATTTTTAAGTATTTTGCGGCAAGTTTGGCGATTTTTGGGTCATGACGGCGCGGCACGTTAGACCCAAATTGGCTAGGGTCTACTGGCGTTTGGTTGATATCCATGAATATACTCTTTGAGATACTAGATTGAATTAAAATACTAGGCTAAAATTTTCAGTTTACATTAGTTCACTGAAATTAGCAAATTTGTTGATTGAAGAGAGTTATAACAAACTTTTGGGCTGAAGGATGATAATACTTGCACCCAACAATATTACCAAACCGCCAATGCTGTCCCAGTGCGTCAGAGAAACGCCATCGACAAATTTTAGCCATACCAAAGCCGTCGCGATATAGATGCCACCATATGCGGCATACACTCGCCCTGTCGCGGTGGGATGAAGGGTCAATAACCATACGAACACGGCGAGCGTGATGGTCATAGGTACAATGAGCCAAAGCGGTTTGTGCTGTTTGAGCATCAGATAGCCAAGATAACAACTGACAATCTCGGCAATGGCGGTGATAAAGAATAAAAGCAGGGTAATCAACAGTTTAGTCATATTCGCGGATTTGCCCCATGTTAGATGTTAGGCTGAAGGAGAAAGTTGATAAATCGCATCACGAGCGTCATTTTCTTTTGAAAAGTCTAACGCGTCATAGGATTTATCTACTTGATAATGTTTAAACGTATCAGATAGCCATACACTGTCAAAAGTACACGCTATCAGTGTAAGCTTAACGTCAATCATTTTTGCCTAGCCATTAAACCCCAATTTCCGCCAAATCGCCTTTTTGCTCAAGCCATACTTTACGGTCGCTGGCGCGTTTTTTGGCAAGCAGCATATCCATCACGCTATCGGTCGCAGTTGGGTCATCAAGGTCTAGCTGCACCAAACGTCGCGTATCAGGATTCATCGTGGTTTCACGTAGCTGTTCGGCACTCATCTCGCCCAAACCTTTAAAACGGGTAATTTGCGGCTTTTTATTTTTTGCCACTTTTTTCAAGATTTGCTCAAGCTCGTCATTATCAAGGGCGTACTCCACATCTTTGCCAATATCAATGCGGTATAGTGGTGGCATAGCGACATACAAATGCCCTGCATCAACGACCGCTTTAAAGTGTTTGACAAACAGCGCACACAGCAATGTGGCAATATGCAGTCCATCCGAATCGGCATCCGCCAAAATACAGATTTTATCATAACGCAGTTCGCTCAAGTCGTCCGAATCAGGATCAACGCCAATGGCAATGGCAATGTTGTGGATTTCTTCACTGGCAAGCACCGTATCGGGTGACACTTCCCATGTGTTCAAAATCTTGCCTCGCAGGGGCATAATGGCTTGGAAGTGACGGTCACGGGCTTGTTTTGCCGAGCCACCTGCCGAATCCCCTTCCACCAAAAACAGCTCTGCGCCATCTCGCAAATCACCGCGACAATCCGCCAATTTGCCTGGCAGTGCAGGTCCTTGGGTGATTTTTTTACGCTCAACTTTTTTGGCAGATTTGAGCCGTTTGCCTGCTTTATTAATCGCCAATTCAGCGATTTGTTTGGCAATCTCCGAGTGTTGGTTGAGCCACAGGCTAAAGCCATCTTTGGCAAAGGCTTGTACCACGCCCGCCGCTTCTCGGCTCGATAAGCGCTCTTTGGTCTGTCCGCTAAATTGCGGTTCGGAGAATTTTAGCGATAAAATATAATTGACCCCATCCCACACATCTTCAGGAGCGAGTTTGACGTTGCGCGGCAGTAGATTGTGCAGTTCACAAAATTCTTTTAACGCGTCAGTAATGCCTGTGCGTAGTCCATTGACGTGGGTGCCACCTTGTGCTGTAGGAATCAAGTTAACGTAGCTTTCTTGCACAGGCGTACCACCCTCGCTAAGCCAACAAATGGCAAAGCTTAACCCTGCTCGTTCGCCTTTTTTGGCGTCGTAATTAAACACGAATGGCTGTTCTGGGAGAATGATTTCTTCGACCAGTTGCTCGGTGAGATATTGCGATAGCCCATCGGTAAATTGCCAAACGTCTTTATCGCCGTCAATGTCATTGATAAAAGTGATGGTCAGCCCTGCCGATAACACGGCTTTGGCTTTAAGATGGTGTTTGAGTTGTTTAATGTTAAATTTTGGTGAATCAAAGTATGTTTCATTGACCCAAAATCGCACCAACGTACCGCGTTTTTTCTTGTTAGAAGACGGCGCAACCGCCAGCGGGGCAACGGCATTGCCATCGACAAATTGCATGGTGAATGCTTCGCCATTTCGCCACACAGTGACATCGACTTTGTGCGACAAAGCATTGACGACTGAAATCCCCACGCCATGCAGACCGCCTGAGACTTGGTAGTTGTCGGTAGAAAATTTACCGCCTGCGTGTAGGCGTGTCAAAATCAGTTCAATCCCCGATTGGTTAAATTCGGGGTGAATGTCGGTCGGCATGCCACGTCCGTCATCTTCGACTGACAGAGAGCCGTCGGTGTGTAGAATGACAGTAATGTTTTTGGCGTGACCTGCAAGCGCTTCGTCCACCGAGTTGTCGATGACTTCTTGGGCAAGGTGGTTGGGGCGGGTGGTGTCAGTGTACATACCAGGACGACGGCGTACCGGGTCAAGACCTTCTAATACTTCAAGTGATGTGGATGTGTAACTACTCATAACAACCTTAATTTTTTAAAATTTTAAATGATTCATAACAAATACAAATAGTAGATATAGCTAGTGATATGACGCAAACCCATTTTCTAGGTTAATGCTTGAACTTTTGACCAACATTTTTTATTTAATCAACGGCAAGCCGAACAAGAACAGTATGATTTGCGGTAGTTTGGTTTCAAAATCACTCATCACATGGTCGCCACCCTCTTCCACAATGATATGGCTTTGGGCATTGCTTTTTTCCAAAGCGCTTTGACTAAAATAATTGACCGCATCTTGGAAATTAAGCAACTCATCGCCTTTTTTCAAGATTACCAATAAATTCTGCGGATTGAGCGATTGTTCGGGGCGATTTGCTACCAGCCACTCAATATCTTTTTTACTAATATGCCAACCATCGGGGGTCACGTGACCGATATAATCATCGGGCAAACCGTCAAAATCTTCCCCAAAAAAACGCTTGAGACTTGTGCCACTGTGCACACTTGGATTGAGCAATACCGTTTTTTTACCTGTCAAATTTGCCAAAATATTGCCATAAAATCCACCGAGCGAACTACCGACCAAACCTGTATTCGGGTCTTTGGCAATAATTTCTTGGATTAAAGCAATCGACTCGTTGGGTGAACGATTCAAGTCGGGCGCAACGACATGAATTTGTGGAAAATTTTTGGCACAAAAATCTTTGAGTTTTTGCGCTTTTTCGGCGTTTGGATTACTATCAAGTCCGTGAATATACACAATTTGCATGGTTTTCTCGCTATTTTTTAATTATAGTAAATTATCATATCGACTGTGGTTGATTTGGCCAACATTTAATCTTAGCATTGCTTGGCTAAAATAGCCATGATGCGAGGTTTCAACACGTTAAAATTTGTCGTGTTAGTTAGATAGCCGTAGTTGAAGGTACGTTTTTGCCTGTGTTATTTGATTTTCAGTCCAGTTAACCCTATCTCTGCATAGGTGGATTACTTGTCCATTTGCATGGCGTAGTCAGGAGTTATCACCGCGATGGAGCAGCAAGAGTTATTTGAGATTGCCAGTCCTTGTATTCAAGTCTGCGAGCTTGATAAACAGGGGTATTGTAAAGGCTGTTTGCGCAATCGTACCGAGCGTGACCTTTGGCTTATGATGAATGACTCCCAAAAGCGGCAAGTACTTAAGTTATTGACTATCCGACGACTCAAACGACTGCGTGCCGAGCGTTTGGCGCACCAAACCCCCACTCAAACTGCGCAAGAAGATGAGATAAATTTGACATTGTTTGAAGATAATGAAAATAATGTTGGCGACTAATTGATTAATTGATCGTAATGTCTACTAAAAAAAATTAGGTTGAATGCATGAATAGTTCTTGGTTTAAGCAGGTTTGGCGACTTGCATTAACAGCGATTACGGTATTGATTTTTTTCATGGCAATTCGTGCGCTTTACCGTTTGACCAAAACTGTGCACTATCAAGACGTTCTAGACGCTATCGCGCATATTCCTACTTTCCATCTTATTATCGCCGCCATCGTGGTGGCTTTTGGTTATTTAGTACTCACCATTTATGATTTTATTGCACTACGCCAAATCGGCAAAAAACTTGATTACCCGCATGTCGCCCTCACCTCTTTTACCGCTTATGCCATTAGCCACACCATTGGGCTCAATCTTGTCACCGCGAGTGGTATCCGTTATCGTAACTATCGCCGTTTTAATCTGAGTCATAATGAAATTGCCAACATCGTCTGGATGGTGTCAATGGCATTTACCTTTGGTATTACCACGTTGATTGGGGCGTCTTTGACTAGCCATCCTGATATTACCATTCAACTATTATCCGAACTGGATAAATCCCTTGGCATCTTTGAGCATACTTTCTATGTACGGATGCTTGGCATCATCATGTTAATCGTTATTGCAGCGATTATTGTGTACGCTGGCAGGCAAGGCAAACATGTGGTGATTCGGGGTTGGCGTTTTGACTTACCGCCCGCCAAAATTGTGCTGCAACAGATTGCGATTGCCATTTTAGATTTAAGTACCGTGGCATTGGTACTATACTTACTATTGCCGCCTTCTGAGCATATCAGTTATTGGGCGACCTTTTCTGCGTTTATTCAATCAATGGCAATCGGTATTTTAAGTCATGTCCCTGGGGGATTGGGCGTATTTGAAGTGGTTATGATTACGGCTTTGCCCAAAGTCGATCGGACGCAGATGCTGGCAGTATTATTGATTTTTAGATTACTGTATTACATCATGCCATTTTTGGTTGCCTTACTGGCATTATTGGCATATGAGGCAAAGCTATATTTGAGTGAAAACTCTGACAAAAAAAAATAACCTTTTACATTGTTAACACTTTGCATCAAACAAACATGTTTTCATATCGTAAAAGGTTATTTTAAGCATGTTTGGTATGATCATACCAGATTAAATAGACCTGTTAAATCGACCTATCTTATCACTTTAGTGTTTAAACTTTTCGGCTAATAAAGGCGATAATAAATAAAATCACTGCTACTGCCAAGAACACATATGCCAAGTTTGCCGATAAACCTGCGACACCACCAAACCCTAAGAAACTAGCAATGAGTGCGATTACCGCAAAAATAATAGCCCAACGAAACATGATAATTCTCCTTTTTTATTGTTTTAAATGTCCTGTTTTTGCACTTAGAAATTTTGCATTAGACACTTTGCATTTTAGTTGTTAAAGCCTGTTAACCTATGCTTTATTGCATGAGTACATATTAAAATAATTCTATAGCGTTGTAACGAGCACTTTTGTAAGGTTTGTGGCTTTCTCATAGCCTGTGTATAACAAAGTGCAAAAAAAACCATGCATGGTTAATGATGTTCATGCTTCTGGTAAGCATTAGTAAGTATTGCAATGCTGTGTTAATGTAGCTGTAGCTTGCATTGACAATCTCACTGATTGTTAACGCCACCGAATGACTTCCTTAATGGCATTAGGATTTGTTTACGTATTCTCAACATTTTGTCCCTAATCCTTACATTGTTGCGGCCGATGATTGTTTTATAATGGCATCTAGGCTTTTAGTATTCCCTTAACAGTGATTCTCTTTATAATACTGTCATATTTGGGAATTATACTAACTACCTATATAACTATAGAATAACTATAGACACAAGTATAGCAATCAACAATGAGGAAAAAATTATGAAAAAGTTAGCCACAACACTTACTGCATTAGTCATAGCAACAGGTCTTACCGTGAGTGCCCAAGCAGCGACTAAAGTAACAACTACGACCAAATCGACTACCACACACAAAAACGTCGCATCGGCAAAAGCAAAACCGCAAAAAGCGACGCAAAAATCCACAAAAGCCTCAAAAAATACTCACAGTACCAAAGCTTCAGCCAAGGCTAAAAAAGGCAGCAAAGCAACGCCAAGAACCAGTGAAGTAAACATTGATATCCCAGCTGACCTAAAAATCGACGAAAGCACTAACAAATCTGTTGCGCCAAGAGCACCTATGAATGCTCAACCCAATCCTGTAGTTGTGGTCCCTGTAGTAAAAGTTATCCCAAAAGGGCCTGCGGTTCAAGCAGTCACCGTTAAACCTATTGACGACAATACAGCGATTGCCTCAACAACGACGACCGTACCCGTTGACGTACAAACTGTACCTGTTGTAGTAAACCCATAATCGCTAATTGTTAAACGATTTTTATAAAAAAAGATGCCTGTGTGGCATCTTTTTTTTGTGGATTATTAGCTAATTAGTGTATTGATTATTTGGACAATAAAGAAGACACGCTTGATACCCTTTTTTTATTGTTCCTTTTTTATTGTTATATCGCTCAAAATCTTTAACAACTTTTAGCGATGATAAGCGTATTTGGGATCCGCTGCTGCAGTGAATAACACGTCCGTTGATGAGTTGAGTGCTGTCTCAACCGAGTCTTGTATTACCCCAATAATAAAGCCAATTGCGACTACCTGCATGGCAATGGTGTCAGGAATATTAAAGAAACTACAGGCCAATGGTATCAATAGCAATGACCCCCCTGCAACACCCGATGCCCCCGCCGCAGCTAAGGTAGATACCACCGCTAACAACAGCGCAGACCCGAAGTCCACGTGAATACCTAATGTATGTGCCGCTGCCAATGTCATGACATTGATGGTAATCGCCGCCCCTGCCATATTAATGGTGGCACCTAGTGGAATAGTGATTGAATAAGTATCTTCATGCAAACCTAACTTATGCGCAAGGTTTAGATTCACAGGAATATTGGCGGCTGAACTGCGAGTAAAGAAGGCGGTGATGCCACTTTCTTTAAGACAGGTAAACACCAGTGGATAGGGATTTTTGCGGGTTTTGACAAACACAATCAATGGGTTTACAACCAACGCGATAAATGCCATAGAGCCGACCAACACTGCTAACAAACGGGCATAACTTAATAACACCGACAGACCAGTTTCAGCGATGGTTTGTGTCACCAAGCCAAACACGCCCAATGGCGCAAACCAAATTACCCATTTGACCACGCTTGAGACCGCCTCCGCCAAATCGTTAATCATTTGCTTGGTATTGTCTGAGGCATGGCGCAAGGCAAGACCCAAAATCGCCGCCCACGATAACACGCCCATGTAGTTAGCATTGACGATTGATTTGACGGGATTTTCCACCATGTTGGTCAAGAGTACTTTTATCACTTCTGCTAAGGATGACGGTGGCGTCTGACTGACTTCACTAGCTTTTAAAATCAATTCGGTTGGGAATAAAAAGCTTGCTACGACGGCTGTCAAAGCTGCCAAGAACGTACCTGCCATATACAGCACCAAGGTTGAGCGGACATTGACCTGAGTGCCTGATTTATGCTGACTGATAGCGGCAATGATTAAGATAAACACCAACAACGGTGCAATCGCTTTTAACGCACCGACAAACAACGCACCCAAAATTGAGATGGTTTGCGCCACACTCATGGATAAACCGCCGATGATAGTCGGATTGGCTAATGAACCGACTAAAATACCAAGTATCAGCCCTATCACAATCAAAGGCACCAACCCCACGCGCTGATACGCTTGGATAAGCTTTAACATAATAACCTCTTAATATTTCACCGCAAAAATGGCTGATATATTAACATTTTTTAACAATTTGCATAAATTATTTTTAAAATCGTCAACTTGTCAACTTAACTCTATCAAAGTGTTGGGTAGAGAGGTTATCGGATTTGAAAAACTTGGATGGCAGGTGCGCTGTTGGTTGCTAGTGATTGTAATTGTGCTTGATAAACGCGGTATTTTTGACGACCACTTTCAACCTGTTCGGGGGCAGCGTCGATAACTTCTAGCAGGCGGCTAGCTTGGGTATCTACAATCGCCTCATTGGTGAGATTGATGACGACGCCATCAAATTGGGTGACAAGTTCGATATTATCGGTAAGTACCACACTGGCAGGGAGTTTTTGGTGATAAAAGGCATCAAGTTGCTGGATAATTTGGTGGGGAATAAACGCCACATCACTCAATGACCATAGTCGGTCATCAAGTGGGGGTAATAGCTCGGATGCTGCCACTACGATAATGCTATCATCGCTTTTGGCTAGCACGGTTGAAATCAGCTGGCAGACAAACGCCAGCTGTTTTTTTTGCGGGGACAAAATATAAAAACTAATTTGCGAGGCCATCATTAGGGGTCAGCGTCCTATCACCTAGACTGCATCTTGGGCAGCTTGGCGATAAAGATAATGCATCAATAACGGTACTGGACGACCTGTTGCGGTTGGCTCTTTACCCGACTGCCATGCCGTCCCTGCGATATCCAAGTGCGCCCAAGGGATATCTTCAACAAACTTGGATAAAAAACACGCCGCTGTGACTGACCCTGCTGGCATACCACCAATGTTTTGCATATCTGCCATGTTGGATTTAAGCTGCTCTTGGTAGTCATCATCCAGTGGCATGTGCCAAACACGGTCATACGCTGATTCGCTAGCTTGTTCAAGCTCAAAAATCACATCTTCATTGTTACTGTATAAACCTGAGCGCACATAACCCAGCGCCACGATACACGCCCCCGTCAAGGTTGCCATGTCAATAATCACTTTTGGCTGATAGCGCTGCACATATACCAAGGTGTCACAAAGTACCAAACGACCTTCTGCATCAGTATTGAGGATTTCCACGGTTTTACCATTCATGGCGGTGACGATATCACCAGGGCGAGTCGCTGTTCCTGATGGCATATTCTCCGCACAAGCGAGTGCGCCAACGACTTGTAGCGGTAGACGCGCTTCACATAGCGCTTTAATCATGCCCATGACTGCCGCTGCACCGCCCATGTCGTATTTCATCTCGCCCATGCCCAGACCTGGTTTGAGTGAGATACCACCACTGTCAAAGGTGATGCCTTTACCTACAAGTACAATCGGTTGCTCTAGGCTTGATTTTTTGCCTTTGGTTTTGCTGTTTTTGTCTTTTTTGGCGGCTTTGCCATTGTACTCAAGTAATACTAGCTTAGCTTCATGTGCGGAGCCGCGAGCGACTGCCAAAAAGCAGTTCATCCCTAATTGCTGCATGTCTTTTTCACCCAGTACTTTTACCGTCAATAGCTCTGGGTATTGATTTGCCAAGTTTTGCGCTTGCTGTGCAAGATAGGCAGGGAAACACACATTCGGTGGCTGATTTGCTAAATCTTTGGTGAGTGATTGGCCTTGCGCAGTCGCCTGCTGCAGCTGTAGCAGGGTGTCAAACGCGGCTTGGTTGTCTGCGCTGACCAATAAGGTCACGTCTTTTAGCGTCGGTTTATCCGCTTTTTGCGATTTATAAATATCAAAGGTATAGCTTTGATTTAGCAGGGCTAATGCTAGCTGACCAAAACTCACTTCATCAATACTATCGCCTAAACTAATCACGGCAGATTTGGTAAGACGGCTCAAACTTGCATAAATTGCTTTGGCAATTTTTTGCAGGCTACCGCCGTTTAATTTGTCTTGACTGCCCACGCCAACCAACAATAAACCCGTATTGTTGTCAGCGCCATAACTGATGGCGGTGTCGGCAAGCTTACCCTTAAAACGACTCGCTTCAATTAGGCTACTGACAGCGGTTTGTAGCTCACTCGTTAGTTGCCCCATAGTTTGGCTATTGTCATCTACCAATACCACGTGATAGCTATTCTTGACCGTTTTTTTAAGCGCGGTCGCTAGTGTCAATGTCAAACTCATTTAAGCTCCTTAATTATTGTCATCAAGAAATAACTATTATCATAGCATACCTATTATCGTATTTGGGTTATAGCATTTGGCTTATAATATTGGGCGATGGGATAGCAGGCGTCATTGTGTAGGGTAGAATGCGGTTGTAAAAAGTCTTTGTAAAAAATGGCTTTGATAAAGCGGCTGTAAAAAGTGGTGGTGAAAAGTCATTGTGAAATGTTACCTTACAGTATTCATATTCATAATCTGTCGGTGACGCGCTAAAATAGCCGATTAACAGATGCGCCGAATGGTATGATGTCGTACAATATTGGCATTTACTTCCCTAGCTGTTTGAATTGATTAATTTTTGAGTAATATTAGGTGGTTACTTGTGATATTACGACGCTATATGACGCAACAAGTCGCCGCTAATACTGCGATTGTGCTGTTATTTCTGATGGCGCTGATGCTTGGCGGTCGCTTAATCCGCTATTTTGGTATCGCTGCAGAAGGCAGGCTGGATGTGGGTTTGCTATTTGCTATTATTGGCTATAACATTCCAACCTTTCTTGAGCTGATTTTACCGCTGTCATTTTTTATCGCACTGATGCTCGTGCTCGGTCGTATGTACGTGGATCAGGAGATGAGCGTCCTGTTTGCCAGTGGCATCAGTCGTGGCCGTTTGACACGTTTGATGATTCCGCTCATTGCTGGGTTATTTGTATTTCAGATGGGGATTAGTCTTTGGGCAAAACCATGGGGACTGTCTAACAGTAAGCAGATTTGGCAAACCCAGTCGCTCGGTAGTTTGCTCGATTTAGTGCGTCCAAAAACCTTTATCAGCAGTGGTAACTATCACCTGTATGTCGATGAGTTTGATAAAGAAAAACGTGAACTCAAAAATCTATACGTGGTGCAACAGCAAACCGACAAAAGCGGCAAAATCGCCAAAAACGATGTTATCATCACGGCCACGCGCGCCTATCAAGTACCCAGTAAAGACACGGATAGCTCAATGCAGCTAGATTTGTTTCAGGGTCGTCGCTATGAGCTTGGCACCAATAACGCCAACTATAACCAAGCCAGTTTTGAAAAATATCGCATTACCCTAGAAAAACCTGCCAGTGAAAAAATTACCGAAACCAATGTCGAAACCCAAACTACTGCCAAACTGCTCGCCAATACCCAAAAACCCGAAGTCAAAGCCGAGCTGGGCTATCGCTTGACCATGCCGTGGCTGATTATCATTGCGGCGATGCTTGCTACCCCGCTTGCTCAGGTGCGTCCCCGTCAAGGACGCTGGCTTCGTCTGTTACCTTCAGTGCTCATATTTGCTAGCTGTGCGATTAGTATCATTTCACTACGCACTGCCATTGGTAAAGAGCGCATTAGTGAGTACGCGTATATTTGGCTAATCGTTGGTTTTATCGCATTTGCATTGTTGTTAAATTGGCAAAGCCGCGTGGTACATCGTGTCCGCTATCGTCGCCACAGTCGTCAGTTGTCCGCAGGCGGTCAGTCATGATTTTATCTCGTTACGTTAAAAAACAAGCGCTTTTTGCCATGACAGGCGCCATTATTGGTCTTTGGCTACTTAAAGTCGTCTTTGATTATCTGGCAGAGTTGCAGGATCTTAATGATCATTACAATTATTTAGATGCCTTGCGTTTTATTGCCTATAGTGCACCCAGTGATTTACTCGACTATATGCCATTTGGCACGCTATTAGGTGCAGTGGTAGGTCTAGGCTTGCTTGCCAACACCAGTGAGCTGACGGTGATTCAAGCGGCAGGTATCAGCCGCTTTAAAATAGTCGGTTGGGTGATGCAACCAGCGATTCTTTTTGTCATTATCGGTCTATTACTTGGCCAGTATGTAGTGCCAACTAGCAATCAGTTAGCGCACCAAGTCAAACATGACAAGCCTTTGCTATCAAGTGCCATCAATGGTTATTGGGACAAACAAGCCAACCGCATCATCAATATTGACTATGCTAATACCAAAGGCGAGCTCAAAAATATCAAAGTTTGGCAGCTAGACGACAACGCCCATATCCAACAAGTGCTGCAGGCCGATACCGGCAGCTTTGTCAGTCAAAATACCGCCGATAAGACATCGGGCTGGCAGCTGCAACAAATCAAACAATTGACCATCGCCGCCGATGGACACAGTCAATTAACTACCATCCCGACTATGACGCTGCAATTACCCATTGAGCCGTCAGCGATTTATCTGTTAACACGCAGCCCTGATAACATGTCAGTGACCGAATTATGGCAGCACCAACAGCTCTTAGCCAAAGACAAACGCCGCTCGCTTGAGCATGAAGTTGCCTTTTGGAAAAAGCTATTGGCGCCTTTTGCCATGTTATCGCTAGTATTGGTTGCTTGTTCATTTGTATTTGGCTCCTTGCGTAACCAAAGCTTGGGCTATCGCATTGTGATTGCTCTGCTCTTTGGCTTGGTATTTAGTTATTTGCAAGATTTGGTCGGTTTTGTCAGTCTAAGCACGGGATTTTCACCGTTTTTTATGGTGCTGTTACCGATTATTGGCAGTGCCGCGCTTGGCGTGTATTTAATTAGAAATAAAAACTGATATGTCTGCTGATTTATTGACTGACCCACGTGTCGAAGCCCATCCGTTTGGTAACTTCTTTTTTGCTGATACCAAAGTTTTGATGATGGGTACCATGCCGCCCACACCTGACAAATGGTGCATGGCATTTCATTACCCCAATTTTTATAATGATATGTGGCGTATCATGGGCAAGGTGTTTTTTGATGATATCGATTATTTTCGAGTCGGTGACGAAAAACGCTTTGATGCCGAAAAAATTAAAGCATTTTTACAGGCTTATAACATCGGTGAATGTCCCTCAGTCACTCATGTCATCCGCGAAAAAGGCAATGCGGCTGACGAACATTTAACCGTGGTGGCTACGATTGATTTGGGTAAAGTTTTGGCACAGCTTGAGCAGGTCAAGTGGATTTACACCACTGGTGGCAAAGCCACAGAAGTGCTGATAGCGCTGGTGAACCAAAGTATTAGCGACCCCGCGTCACCCTATTTTGATCCCAGCCAAACACCCTATAAACTGCCAAAAACCAATCAGTTTCTTGAAGTTAACGCTTTTGGGCGAACATTTGGTATTTATCGGTTGCCATCGACCTCGCGCGCTTACCCGCAAAGCTTGGAGAAAAAAGTAGCCGCTTATCGCGCGTTTTTTATCTTGGCAGGAATATTGCCCGCAAGCGACAGCTAGCATAATCGACAGCTAGCACAATCGACAGCTAGCAAATGATAAGCAAGCTGCCATGACACAATTGATATAGTCCCTGTGCTTGCCCTACTTTATACTCTTGTCTAATGACGAATAATCAATGCTGACAGTCAACGCTTACAGTTAATGCTTACAATCATCATTTCAAAACACACCGTATAAAATCAAGGCATGGGAGCCGATACATGGCCAACACCGCACCACCAATCTTGCTTGTCATCGCAGTTATCAGCATGATTGGTTGTGAGCAATCTGATTCTCAGCAGCCAGCACCCCCAACGGCTGCTAGCGCGAGCGCGCCCCAAGAATTTGATGATAAGCCATTGCCCCAAGTATTAGACACACAGGCAATCAATAAAAACATGCTTACCGTCAGTCAACTGGCACAAGGTTATGTGATGCCCGCCTCAAGTACCATCAATGACTATCAAGAAGCGTATTTTACTGTCATCAAGCAGCCGAGCATCGATACGGCTGCAGCCAGTGAGCCAACCGCCCTCAATCAATTTGACTATATACCCATCTCGCCTGATATGATTTTTGTCAAAGCTATGCTGAGTCATTTTGATGAAACCATCGCGCTTGCCAGTATTGAGCAGCGATACGGCAAAAATCCTGAACTGCTAGGTTTAGCCCAAGACATTATTAGCTCACGCCAAAATGAATCACAAATATTACAGAATTGGCTTGCCATGCAACTGATTCAAAACACCGCGGACCCTAATCAGCCGATGGCAGATAGTGTGGCAGCGCAGCAAGAAATCGATAGCATTATCGATGATATGCAGCAAGAAATGGTGGACACGGTCATGACTAAAAATGCCGACCAAGCATTTGCTCAAACCGTGCTGATTCATCATAAAGGCGCGATTGCGTTCTCACAAGTGGTTGCCAAATATGGTAACGATGACAAAGTGCGTAGCCTTACCAATACCCTAATCGATACCCAACAAGCCGAAATTCAACTTCTACAAAATTGGCTCCGTAACCACGGTTATGCCCAATAATCGTTTGCTGTAGCAAATAAAAAGGGCGGATTATCACACTATAACCTGCCCTTTTTTAGCATTAAATTCACCTAGTTGATGTTGGCTAACTTGATGTCTGCTAGCTGTCATCCACATCATGAACCATTCGCGTGAGCGTGATTTGCCGCTGTAACTGCCGAAGCGGTCTTAGCTCATCAAGCAGCGATAGTATCAAGCCAATCGCTTGCGGACTAGCGTCAAAATCGCGGCGTAGGCGTGAGGCAAGGCGCACCGTTGTCAATTGTGCGCTATTAAAATAGGGCTGGCTGTCGATGGCAGGCGTTTCAGCATAAATAATATCTTCATCTATTAGCGCTAATACCCAGCTTTTATCCCAACTACTCGCCATAATCAAATCATCTAAGGTTAACCGTAACGATAAATCCATATTGGTGGTTTGAGCCATGTTGCACTCCTGTTGTGTGTCTATAGTTATGTTTGGTGCTTGTTTGTCATTTTTTTTATTGTACTGCCTATTTTATTGCTTAGTTATCAATAGAGCTTAATTATCAATGGATTAGCGCGTTGGGACAAACGAGGCAAATGCCGATTTGAACGCTTCAAACGCTTGGATATCTGCGTCTGTATCGATTTTTGGCAACACGATATTTAAACTTAAATATAAATCACCGGCTTCTTTGGCTGGGATACCTTTGCCTTTAAGGCGAAGATTGGTACCAGTACGGCTATTTTTTGGTACATTGACATTGACCTTGCCAGCAGGCGTGTTGACCGTGATTTGACCGCCCATAGCTGCTTCCCAAGGCGCCACGTCTACCGTTTGGAAAACGTCTTTGCCTTCTACACGGATATTGTCTGGGTGATTAAATTTAATTTTTAGGTACAAATCGCCATTATCACCGCCATACGGGCTTGGATTGCCTTGTTTTGCCAAGCGAATTTGTTGCCCTTCGGCAATACCTTTGGGGATTTTGACTTCAATAGTCTTGGTTTGATAATCCAGCCCTGTCGCGGTTTGCACGGGTAAATTTAGGCTGATTTTACGGGTATCGCCTTCATAAGTGGCTTTTAAATCAATTGATAACTCGGCGTGCTGATCGTCGCCTTTGGTCGAGCGTTGCGACTGTCTACCACCAAATCCGTCTGCAAACCCGCCTGCACTGCCCCCAAATGTTGAGAAAATATCATCAAATCTAAAGCTACCCGCGCCTTGTGACTGACGACCGCCCGCCCCACCGCCAAACTGACGGAGGATTTCATCCAAATCCGCTTGGCTCATATTGGCATTAAAGCCCTGACCGCCCCCCATACCGCCAAAGCCTTGACCCATATAAGGATTGTCGAGCATCAGATCGTATTGGGCGCGTTTTTCAGCGTCCTTGAGCGTTTCATAGGCGTTATTGATTTCACCCATTTTGGCGTCGGCATCGGGTGAGTCGTTGATATCAGGGTGATATTGTCGTACCAGTTTGCGATAGGCTTTTTTAATATCTGCTTCACTGGCTTTTTTATCGACGCCTAAAATGTCATAATAGTTTTTTTCTGCCATTATTGTTGTCCTTAAAATTTTGCAAATAGTGCTATTTGCGCAGCAATGTGATGATATTAATATAATGGCTATTTTGGCATTTTTCAAAACTTCTTTGGTAATTGACGATGATGAGCGCCAAGTGATATCAGCGCTTAATCGAAGTTTTGGGCTTTTTTTGACAACAGGATAACAGATGACAAAGGTTGCATTGTTAGATTATGGCATGGGTAATTTACATTCGGCGGGTAAAGCCTTGACGGCAGTGGGCGCTGATGTGTCTATCACGCGTGACCCTGCGGTGATTGCGGCAGCGGACAAAATCGTCTTCCCTGGCGTAGGGGCAATGCGCGACTGTATGGCAGAGATGCAGGCAGCAGGAATCGCTGATGCTGTCAAAACGGCTGTATTTAATAAGCCTGTAATGGCGATTTGTGTCGGAATGCAGGCGTTGTTTGAGCGCTCAGAAGAAAATGACGGGGTAGACTGTCTAGGGGTACTGGGTGGTGACGTCAAACGCTTTGATGATCATTGGCTAGATGACAAAAACGAACGCATTAAAGTGCCGCATATGGGCTGGAATACTGTTACCCATATGGATTTGGCGCATCCGCTATGGCAAGGGATTGAAGATAATACCCATTTTTATTTTGTGCATAGTTTTTATTGTGTGCCGTCTGATACTTCGATTGTGGCGGCAACCTGTGATTATGGCGTCGAGTTTTGTGCCAGTGTGATTAAAGATAATTTGTTTGCGACCCAGTTTCACCCCGAAAAAAGCCATACTGCAGGATTGCAGCTATTGAAGAATTTTGTGGAGTGGAGAATCTAGTAGCTTTTTTTCAAGATTTCTCGCAACGTGACAATGGTCATTTTGGTTGTCTTATCCAAAACAGGTTTATCAAATAACGGTGAATAGCTACTGGCTTCAGTTGGACTGCCTGATAGTTGCGGATGTAATTTATTTTTGCAAGCTTGGGATGTCGGTAGTGCTGCCTGTTTTAACACCTCTAACAACATTCCTTCAAGGCACAATGGCTCAGATTGCAGTAGGATAAAATTTTTCTCTTTAGCGGTTTTGGTGTCTTTTGCTTCAATCGCTACATCTGAATCCATCAAAATATAGATATAATCAAACGCTCGGTGTTGGGTCTGTTTGACTGTATATTTGATGACGTCATGCGGTGAGCCACCTCCTGCAAAGTCTAGCGTAACTTTTTTACCTGACAACCGATTATCATAAATCGACTTCATGTGTTGCAAGAATGCTTGCTCATGCTCGCCTTCACCCACGATAATTAAGGTGGTTTGTTGTTGATTGCGTATTTTTTTCTTCGCCATGCCTATCCCTTACAAATTCGGTACGGCAGAAAAAGCCCCTGCCATGTATTTGGCATAAAGGTTATCGTCATTGCGTATACCTTCCACTTCATCTAATCGCCATGCTTCTGATTTTTGGTCGATTTTTTCTACCAAATAAATTTGATGCTTGTTGAGAATATTAAATACTTCAGGCGTATGGCAAGTAAAGATAAGTTGGGCATTGTGGGGATTGGTGTGTTCGGAACGGAATAAATTAAAAATCTCTGGAAGTAAATGCGGATGTAAGTCGTTGTCGAGTTCGTCAATAATAGCAATACCGCCATTTTGTAAGACAGGTAAGATTAAACTTAGTAAGTTAAAAGCTGACTGTGTACCATTAGACTCTTGGAAAAAATTAAGTTCAAAAGTTTTCCCGTCTATAGTTCTATGTATACCAAAAGGCAATAATATTTCTTGTGTTTCTGACGAGTCTTTTGCCAAAGCAGTGATTTCCTTGATAACTATTTCCTGTATCCCTGTATCAAATTTGCATAGCAAATCCTCTGCTGTTTTCTTAAGCTTTTCATTCTCGTTAAACAATTTAGTAGCTTTAACAATAGAATTCGCATTTTGACTTAGTCTACCGCCAGCGACAACATTTGACTCATTATTCATTAAGGAATTAATAATTTTCTTAGCAATTTCATTTTCAAAAATTTCTGCGTAACTAATTAATGAAACATTTTTTTGAGCATCATTTGCTAAAGAGGGTCTAATGAAACCATTATGCCTGTAATCTAGAACACCGTTAACGTATGAACGTTTGAAAATGTAACTGAATTGACTACTAGATTTTTTGTAAAGATTTTCTTTTACAATTTGTTCCCTATTAATAACTAGTTCATACCTGTATTCTTCAAAATTATTTTCTAAGTTTTTTAGCAAAAAACCCATATGAAATGTGGCATCTTCAGACTCACTTAATATATGGGTTTGTATAACTATTTGTTTATCACTATCAAATGTTTTAGCAGAAGTACATATATACCAAGTCAAAAAAGACAATGGTTTAAGGAATTGAGTTTTCCCCGACCCATTGGCTCCAACTACCGCCATAATTTTATTTAAGCGAATGTTATCTTGGGTTGTTTTGACGGTAAAATCATAGGCAGAAGCTGTCGCCTGTTTGCCGAGTTCAAACGACAAGTCTGTCTCATCAAGATACGAATAAAAATTATTAAATCGGATATATTTAATCATAAAATTCCAAATGTCACATAAATTTGTGATTTATTGATTAATATAGCACAATTTTTTCCGTAGCAATTTAAGAATTGTAAACCGCCCTCACCACTTCCCCAATCGTGGCAATGCCTTTTCTCAAGGTATCATCATCTTGGGCGATGCTTAGGCGGATACACTCATGCGCGTGTTTAAAGTTTTCAGTATCCACGCCAACAAAGAAATGCTCGCTAGGGATAATCAATGTGCCTTTGGCTTTTAATCGCTCATACAACTCAACCGTGGTTATCGGCAAATCTTTAAACCATACCCACAAGAAAATCGCACCTTCAGGCTTGTGGATTTTCATCGCATTGTTATAGGGGCTTGGCAAGTCGCCCAGTTCTTGTTTTAGCAGCTGCACCGCTAATTTGGCTTGTCCTTGATAAAAAGGACGAATATGATTGTCTGACAAATCTTTTAGCCGGTCGTCTTGTAGTAGTGGCGTAGCAATCGCCGCACCAAAACGGGTCGGTGCTAAATTAACAATCGCATTTAGGCTGCTAATCGCTTTGACCACCTGCGGATTGGCGACCACAATCCCTGTACGCACCCCAGGCAAACCGATTTTTGATAGGCTAAAGCACAAAATAATTTGCTCATTCCAATTGAGCGTAGCTTGGCTATAGATGATATTGGGGAACGGCATCCCATACGCATTATCGATAATCAGTGGGATATCAAAACGCTTAGCAATCGCTTCAAGGCGCGCCATTTCGTCATCGGTCAGCACGTTGCCTGTTGGGTTGGTGGGGCGTGAGCAACAAATTGCCCCGATTTCGCCGTTGTGCAATTCAGCCAAATTTTCTAGGGTGTCAAAATCGACTCGGTATTTAAAAAAGCCGTCTTCGCCTTGATGTTGCACAAATTCAATGCTGGGTGGCACTGCGATAAAATGCTGCCCATCCACATGGGCATCGGCATAACCCACATATTCTGGAGCAAGGGGTAATAGAATTTTTTTATCAATGCTGCCTTGTGTAGTATCGTCAAACTGTCCACCAAACAAATTAAATAAATAAAAAAATGCGTTTTGTGAGCCATTGGTCAGGGCGATATTGTCTGTGGTAAGTCCCCAGTTATAATGGCGATTAAAAAAATCTACCAATGCTGCAATAAATTTGGCATCGCCCTGCGGCGTTGAGTAGTTTCCGATATTTTCGATGGCCATTGAGCCCATCTCACCTTCGGCTAGGGTTTTAAACACCGACCAATAGGTTTGGTTAACTGTATCAATACGTGCTGGATTGCCACCGCCGAGCATATTAATCGGTTGTTCGCTGTTAAGCGCGTTGCCCAAATCATCCATTAACTGCAAAATACCGCTATTTTTGGTAAACTTTTCACCAAACTTTGAAAACTGCATGATTGCCCCTTTAATTTTGCCAAGCTATCTGCGTATTATAACAGGATGCCAGTGCCGTTGCCCGTTTTGACTCAGCTGTACAGCCACCATCAGGATACCCCAGCATGAAACCGCATTTACCCAAACTCAAAGGCTATAGCCACACTTGGCAAACCACCTTGATGGTGATGTTGATGGTGCTGGTGAGCGTGGCATTGTCGCTATGGTTTTTTTGGCGCAGTCTGTATTTACCAGAGCTACAAAACCATGCGACTTATCTTGCCAATCAGCTGTTGATGATTGATAAAGCGGATAAAGATTTTAAAAACAATCCCGAGCTTAAAAATTGGATTATTGACGCCTCACATATTAACGTGATTACTGACCCACAACAGATACCCTCTTTTCAAGAAAAAACCTTGGTGGATTACTTTACCCAGCAGATGGCAACACAGATGGAAACCGTGATGCAGCGTCCTGTATCGGTCAATTTTAAATTCAAACCCGTACCGATTTTGTATATTCAAGACAGCGCGCATCCGGATGTTTGGCTGCAAGAGCCTGTCAAGTTTTATGCCAAATATAGCCCAACGTCGATTTATTTTTTCTTATTGGGGATTCCGCTTGCCACGTTGCTGACCATTTTGTTTTTGGTCAGACAATTAAATCGCCCGCTCAAACGCCTACAAAAAGTGGCGATTGATTACATCACCCTTGGGCACGCCAACAATTTGGCGACCAATGAAGGCTCAACAGAGATTCGTCAGGTGAATTTGGCATTTAACCGACTGTTTCATAACCTGACCCAAACCCAAAAAGAACGCAATATTATGCTCGCTGGTATTTCCCATGATTTGCGCACGCCACTGACGCGGATGCGACTCACAGCCGAGATGCTACCCGATGAGTTTTTGCGGGAAGGGCTAGTGTATGACATTGAGGACATGGACGCGATTTTGGAGCAGTTTATTTCATTTATGAAAGATGGTTCAGATGAAGCAGTGCGATTGACCAACCTGCGTCCCATCATTAACGAGATTGTGGTGCAGTTTGCCCCCACCCTATTTATTATCGATATCCAAGATGAACTGCCCAGTGTGCCATTGCGACCTTTATCCATTAAGCGTCTCATCGTTAATTTGGTCAATAATGCTTGTCGCTATGGTCAGCCGCCCATTCATATTGAAATTAGCATTGATGATGAGCTACAACCTCCTGAGCAAGTGGTCACCGATGAAACACTAACGCCAGAGATAACCTCTAGACAAAAATACTTAACCATCAAAGTTAGCGATGAAGGGCAAGGCGTTGCCGAAGATCAGCTTGAGCGGATTATGCAGCCGTTTGAGCGGGGCGAAACGGCACGTACCACGCAAGGAAGTGGACTTGGGCTTGCGATTGTAAGCCGCATTACTCACCTGCACAATGGTAGCGTCATCGCTCGTAATCAGCCTAATGGCGGCGGCTTAGCAGTGGTGGTGAATATTCCGATTATAGAATAAAGATGACAGAAGACTAATTGGTTACTTAATAGATTAGGCTAACCATGATTCCTTAGTAACTTTGGTTTCGATAGCTTTGGTTTGGATAGCCATTTTTACTTTTTAGTACCAATCATAGGGGGCAATTCACTTGACACATTGGTGGCTGTGACAGGGTGAACCAAGGCTGCGCGCGCCTGTGACACGGACTGGCTTTCAGTAGGTTTGCGCAAAAAACTATAATAACCAAAAACAGCCATATTGAGTACCACCAAGGCTAAAAACAGGTAACGCATGCCATCCTCGCTTGTGATGATTTCGCTCATCGGTTAATTGATGTGCGCAAATTTTGCTAAACCATTGCATAACTCACTAAAATTTATCCCAGTCTGAGCAAATTTGCAAGCGTTACTGGTAACGAGCTTATGACCCTTGCTCATCCGTGTATTTTTTCTCGCTACTTTTTTGGGTAATTTCGTCCGCTTCAATACTTGAAGCTAGCTGGCTTTTCGGCCATTTCATGATAAATCGCGCCCCACCCAAGGTCGGGCTTTCATCCACTGACATACGACCATTAAACCAAAACGCGATTCGAGACACAATTGATAAGCCAAGACCATAACCACCCGAGGCACGGGTACGACTATCATCCAGACGCGCAAATGGGATAAAGACTTTTTCACGGTCTTTTTCTGGAATACCCTGTCCATCATCTTCCACACTGATAAAGGCCTCATTTTTTTCTAAGCCTGCTGAGATGATAATGGTGCTTTCGGCATAACGGGTGGCATTACCTGCCAAGTTTTGCAACACGCGGTGTAAATAGCGTCTATCAGCTTGTGCAAACGCACCTTTTTGCACCTTACCTACTTTGACGGTGACAGGTTTACCAAGCGCATTGGTCTCACGAACAATCTGCGAAACGAGTTCTTGTAAATCGACATCTTCCCAGTCCATTTTGGGTGAGCCTTCTTCAAGCTTGGCATAGGTCAAAATCTCATCAATCAAGCCATTAAGCGATTCGATATCTTGGTCGATATAATCACGCTGACTCATCCGATCGTCATAATCATCAGTATCAGCCAACATATCCACGGCAAAGCGAATACGTGCTACTGGGGTACGCAGCTCATGGGATACGGCACGGGTCAACTCGCGCTGTGATTCAATCAAACGGCGGATGTGCTCAGTCATACTATTAAAGGTTGCCGCTAGATGAGCAATTTCATCTTCACCCACGACTTTTACTTTGGTATTGAGCTTACCTTCGCGCACTTTGGTGATACCGCTTTGAATGAGCTGCAGTTTACGCTCTAATGGGAAAATCAGCGCATACACCCCTAAACTGATTAAGAACATACTAATGAGCGTGATACTAATAATCAGATTAAGCGGAAACCAGTTAAACAGTGGAATGGGTCCCAAATCCACCACAGTATCTTGGAGTTCAGTCGGTGCTAGTACCCGAATCGATGAATTCTCTACACTGGTATTGTCACGGAACATAATCACGATATCTTTGCGATACAGTCGCGCTTTTTGGTCGGTATCAAGTTGCAGTTTATTAACGGATTGCAAGGTGAGCTTAAAAGGGAAAAATTTTTGAATTTGTTGCAAGCGTTGCTGTTTTTCTGCCAAGGTGCGATAGTAAGACAAATCATCGAGCAGCAACACGCCTATCCCTTTAATTTGTTGCTCATTGAGTTTATTGACGCTGACATGCAAGACGTTGTTCTCACCCGATACTTTATGATAAATCTCTGCGGTATTGGTATCGCCATTAAAACGTACTACGGCTTGTTGTTTGTTGAGTCGATTAATTTCGCTGGTTTTAAAATCCGCTTTTGAGGTCGGTTCGATCTCAAACTTAGTATCAAATAAAGTACTGACATCGGAGAGCCAAAAATTACGCTCTTGCGCCGTTACTTGGCGCGACAATCCTGAGTCAATGAGATAAAATGCCGCTGATGCCATATCCTCGCGATAAGTCTGTACGCGTTCTGCGTTGATAGTGGTGATAAGCAATTGCGCAAACAACGCAACCAACAAACAGATAAGTAACAGACCTGCATAAATCCGCAGAAAGATAGATTGGTTTAAGGAGGATAATAGTGGCATAAAAAATCTAGGGTTAAGGTCAAAAGATAATAGCCGTATTATTACCTAGCAAAATTAATATTACAATGTAAAATTCATGAAGCGATTGTCTAGTAACGTAGCAAATTGTTGTGCTAAATCTACCATTACTAGGTAGCAAAGTTACCAGTGATAGCGATAAAAAAAGCCAGCTTGATGCTGACTTTTTTCAATACTGTGTTTATCAATACTATGTTAGTTTTCTTTGACAAACAGATAGCCTTTACTGCGAACGGTTTTGATACGTTTTGGGTTTTCTGGATCATCACCAATTTTTGGACGGATACGAGAAATACGTACGTCAATCGAGCGGTCTTGACCATCATACTCGATACCACGCAGACGTTCAAAAATATCTTCACGCGATAAGATACGACCTGCATTTGATGCCAATAACCACAATAAATCATATTCCGCACTGGTAAAGTCAACAAGCTCATCATTCAAAGTAACCGAACGACCGCCGTTATCAATAACCAAATCGCCAAATTCAAGACGCTGTGGCACTTCATCAGTTGGTGCGGTATCAGAACGGCGCAATAGTGCACGAATGCGCGCTAATAACACACGCGGCTGAACGGGTTTTGCCACGTAGTCATCCGCACCCATTTCTAGACCTAATACTTGGTCCATATCTTCGGTACGCGCAGTTAGCATTAAGATAGGGTTATGAAAATGAGGACGTACTTCACGGCATACCGTCAGACCGTCACTACCTGGCAACATCACATCAAGCACCACCATGTCAGGCTGCTCAGCCACGATACGACGAATGGCACGGTTACCATCAGTTTCAATTGCCACATCTAGACCATTTTTACGCAAATAATCTTGGGTTAAGGTTGCAAGACGCTCATCATCCTCTACAATCAATACTCGGGGTATCAACTCTTCTTCTGACATAATTTCCTCCAAAAAATTTTATACATACTCTTAATACTTATATCAGAATATATCTTTATTTATCTATCAGCAATAGGTAATGAAAGTTTACGCATTACCTGTACTACTACAATATAATTGAATTAATTTAGCGAAAAAATAGCCAATTTAATATTGTTAAAACGTAACTAAACATAAAAAAAGTATAAATACCACATATAATAAGCTTTAAAAACATACCATATAAGGTTATCTGTTTGGTAACGGATAAAATTTTTTGCTACCTTTGGTTTAAAAGATAATTAGCAAATTTTTAAGTACCCTTTTTTAATCACGCTTTTTTTAAGCACTTATATTTTCAATCACCCATAAAAAAAACAGTGGTCATAGCCACTGTCTTTAAACATAGTACCATCAAAATTAGGCACGGTTTTTGAATTTTTGTAAGGTTTGCAATTGTGCCAAAGATTCTGCCAATGCTGCCAAAGCCGCAGAGGTGTCGATATCGGCTTTTTGATTTTGCAAGCTTTGTTCTGCATGACGACGTGCTTCCAAAATTTTGGCTTCATCTAAGTCATGCGCACGTACTGCCGTATCTGCCAATACCGTCACTAAATGCGGTTGTACTTCTAAAACACCACCTGATACATACACCATTTCATCATTGCCATTGCTGGTTTTGATCTGCATGGTGCCCGGCTTTAATAGCGTAATAAAAGGAATATGTCCTGGCAAAATACCGACTTCACCTTCTACCCCAGTAGCAATTAACATACTAATCTCACCAGAGTAGATAGTTTCTTTCGCACTGACGACATTACATTGTAAAGTTGCCACAGTTCTCTCCTATGGTATTGCAAAATTAGGTTGATAAAACCCTGTTACTTTATTTTAAACTAACAGGGTTTGATTGAGAAATTAGCCGCGTAGTTTTTCTGCTGCAGCAACCACTTCTTCAATACCACCTTTCATGTAGAATGCTTGTTCTGGCAAGTCATCATACTCACCATTCAAGATTGCTTTAAAGCTTTGAATGGTTTCACGGATTGGTACGTATTTCCCTGGTGAGCCAGTGAATACCTCTGCAACGTGGAAAGGTTGTGACAAGAAACGTTGGATTTTACGTGCACGGTATACCACTAATTTATCATCTTCTGATAATTCGTCCATACCCAAAATCGCAATAATGTCTTTCAACTCTTTAAAGCGTTGTAACACTTCTTGGACACCACGAGCAACAGTATAGTGCTCTTCACCAATGACCAGTGGGTCTAACTGACGCGACGTTGAGTCTAGTGGGTCAACCGCTGGGTAAATACCTTGTGAAGCAATATCACGGCTCAATACCACTGTTGCGTCTAAGTGAGCAAAGGTTGTCGCAGGTGATGGGTCAGTCAAGTCATCGGCAGGAACGTATACCGCTTGAACAGAAGTAATAGAACCTGATTGGGTTGAAGTAATACGTTCTTGTAATACACCCATCTCTTCTGCAAGCGTTGGCTGATAACCTACCGCAGATGGCATACGACCTAATAATGCTGATACTTCGGTACCCGCTAGTGTATAACGATAAATATTATCAACAAACAATAATACGTCACGACCCTTACCGTTCTCATCTTTTTCGTCACGGAAGTATTCCGCCATGGTCAAACCGGTCAAGGCAACACGTAAACGGTTTCCTGGTGGCTCATTCATCTGACCATACACCATCGCAACTTTATCAAGTACGTTTGAATCTTTCATCTCGTGGTAGAAGTCATTCCCTTCACGGGTACGCTCACCTACGCCAGCAAATACCGATAAACCTGAGTGTGCTTTTGCGATGTTATTGATAAGTTCCATCATGTTAACGGTTTTACCAACACCTGCGCCACCGAACAGACCGACTTTACCGCCTTTAGCAAATGGGCATAATAAGTCAATTACTTTAATACCGGTTTCTAAAAGTTCAGTAGAGTTTGATTGTTCGTCGTAGCTTGGCGCTTCACGGTGAATCGCCCAAGTGTTGCTATGCTCTACCGGACCTGCTTCGTCGATTGGGCGTCCTAAAACATCCATGATACGACCTAGGGTACCTTTACCCACAGGTACAGAGATTGGTGCGCCAGTGTTGCTAACTGGTAGACCACGTTTTAGACCTTCAGTAGAACCCATGGCGATAGTACGTACGATACCATCACCCAATTGTTGTTGTACTTCTAATGTAGTTTCT
Source organism: Moraxella sp. CTOTU47618 (assembly GCF_032017425.1). Classification (NCBI taxonomy): domain Bacteria; kingdom Pseudomonadati; phylum Pseudomonadota; class Gammaproteobacteria; order Moraxellales; family Moraxellaceae; genus Moraxella; species Moraxella sp. CTOTU47618. The sequence continues at coordinate 135,084 of NZ_DALZPW010000006.1, forward strand.
GTGCCTTCAACTTTTAAGGCATCATAAATTCTTGGTACGCTTTGACGGTCAAATTCAACGTCAATAACCGCGCCAATAATCTGTACAATACGACCGCTACTCATTACGCTCTCCTTGAATGTAGGTCAATTATGAAACAGCAGCAGCACCGCCAACGATTTCCGAAATTTCTCGGGTAATCGCCGCTTGACGCAGCTTGTTGTAAACCAATTGTAATTCGTTAATTAAGTTACCTGCGTTATCCGTTGCTGCTTTCATAGCAACCATACGTGCAGACTGTTCAGAAGCAATATTTTCTACCACGCCTTGATAGACGATTGATTCAACATAACGTCCCATTAAACCATCAAGCAGCTCTTTGGTAGTTGGCTCATAGATATAGTCCCAGCTGTGTTCACGATTTGCCATCGTTTCATCAACCAAAGACTCAGCCGCAATCGGTACTAAGCGTTGCACACTAGGATTTTGGGTCATGGCATTAACGAATTCGTTATATACCAGGTAAATCTCATCAATTTCACCACGATTATACGCATCAAGCATTACTTGAACTGGCACACTAAGTTGCTCAAAGCTTGGGTTATCACCATAGTGAGTTTCCGCAGCAATCACCGTACCACCGAATGTTTTAAAGAAGCTCACGCCTTTTTGACCAATCACCGCAAAACGCGTTTCAACCGCTTGGCTCTTTTGTTGTTTAACGTGCTGCATCAATTTTTTGAATAAGTTGATATTCAAACCACCTGCAAGACCACGGTCAGAACTGACTACAATATAGCCAACACGATTAACCGGACGAGGTACTAGGTAAGGATGTTTGTAGTCTGGTGAAGCTTTAACTAGATGAGAAACCACTCGACGCATGCTATCAGCATAAGGACGACCTAGTTGCATACGTTCTTGGGCACGTCGCATCTTACTCGCTGCAACCATTTGCATGGCGCGAGTAATTTTCTGGGTACTTTTAATACTAGCAACTTTTGCTCGAATTTCTTTTAAACTTGCCATAAATAATCCATACAGCCATGTTTAGTTTCAGTCCACGCCCATTGATGTAACATGGACGAAATTTGGAAAAATGAACAAAGTAATCATAACCCCTTTGTTCATTTGTTCTATGACAATGCAGTTCTAAAATTTCACTGAATCTTAGAATGAATGATTTTGCTTATAGTTTTCAATCGCTGATTTGAATTGGTTTGCGATATCATCATTATAGTTGGCAGTGTTATCAATGTCTGCCATAAAATCACCATGTTGGTCACGTAGGTAACGTAACAAACCTGCTTCAAATGCACCCACTTTGTTCACTGGGACATCAGCTAGATAACCTTCGTTAGAAGCATAAATTACCGCAGCTTGTTCAGCGATGCTCATTGGTGCGTATTGATTTTGTTTCATCAATTCAGTCACACGTTGACCATGGTCAAGCTGTTTACGGGTCGCGTCATCTAAGTCAGAAGCAAACTGTGCAAAAGCTGCCAATTCACGATACTGTGCCAATGCGGTACGGATACCACCTGACAATTTTTTGATGATTTTAGTTTGCGCTGCACCACCCACACGAGAAACTGAAATACCCGCATTCACCGCTGGACGGATACCTGAGTTAAACAAGCTTGACTCTAGGAATATCTGACCGTCGGTGATTGAAATCACGTTGGTTGGTACGAATGCTGATACGTCACCTGCTTGGGTTTCAATAATTGGCAAGGCAGTTAACGAACCTGTTTTACCTGTTACCGCACCGTTGGTGAATTTTTCTACATACTCAGCGCTTACACGTGAAGCGCGCTCTAATAGACGTGAGTGAAGGTAGAATACGTCACCTGGGTAAGCTTCACGTCCTGGTGGACGACGTAAAAGCAATGAAATTTGACGATAGGCTACGGCTTGTTTTGATAAATCATCATAAATGATAAGCGCATCTTCACCGCGGTCACGGAAGTATTCACCCATAGTACAACCAGAGTATGGCGCGATGTACTGCAGTGCTGCTGGTTCAGAAGCAGATGCAACCACAACCGTTGTATAAGCTAATGCGCCCGTTTCTTCTAGTTTACGTACCACGTTTGCGATTGTTGAACGTTTTTGACCAACGGCTACGTATACACATTTAATGCCCGAGTGTTTTTGCGCGATGATCGCATCGATTGCCATGGCTGTTTTACCAGTTTGGCGGTCACCAATAATAAGCTCACGTTGACCACGTCCGATTGGAATCATGGTATCAACAGCTTTATAACCTGTCATTACTGGCTCATCAACTGATTGACGGTCGATAACGCCTGGGGCGATTTTTTCAACTTTATCCGTTAATTTGGCGTTAATTGGGCCTTTACCATCGATAGGATTACCCAGTGCATCTACCACACGACCTAAAAGCTCGGGTCCAACTGGTACTTCTAAAATACGACCAGTACAGTAAGCTTTTTGTCCTTCTTGGAGATTCAAGTATTCACCTAGAACAACCGCGCCGACTGAGTCTTGTTCAAGGTTTAGCGCCATACCATATACGCCACCTTCAAACTCAATCATTTCGCCGTACATGGCATCTTCAAGACCATGAATCTGTACGATACCGTCAGATACCATGACAATAGTGCCTTCGTTCTTTGCTGTGGCACCCGCAGTCAGGTCTTGAATTCGCTGCTTAATCAGATTACTGATTTCCGCTGGATTCAATTGTTGCATTGCACTGTTCCTTAATTTTTACTGACTAGAATCAATTTTGTTGAAATTTATGCCGTCAGCTGTGTTTTTAACTGTTTTAATTTGCCACGTACAGAGTCATCGATTACTTTGTCACCGACCTTAATCGTCACACCTGCAATTAGGGCAGGGTCTACATTGACATGTAGTACGACCTTCGCGCCTAGGGAGGTAGCAAGTCGGTGTTCAATGAGTTGCTCTTGCACTTGCGTTAATGGATATGCCGACGTGACATATGCATGAACTTCTTTTGCATCAGCGGCTTTTAATAAACCAAAACGCTCATTGATACTGGGTAATAATGCCAAACGATCTTGCTCTGCAAGTTGCGTCAAAAAATTAACAAAAGCATTGGAATCTGCTTGTGCCCCACCCTCAATAGCGGTGCTTAAAGTTTTAAACACGGTATTGCTATCTTCAGGTGAACTTTGGTTATAAAGGTCTTTTAAAGTAGCGACTTTAGCTTGTGCAGCAACTGCTGGATTATTGATATAATCGGCAAATGCTTTATCACTAACGATGGCATTCATCACGTTTAAGTAATCTTGCCACTCATTGACAGCGTGATGCTCTTTAGCATAATCAAATGCTGCTTTTGCATAGGGTCTTGCTAAGGTTGATAAATCAGCCATCATATCCTCACTGTACGGTTGCTACTTATAACTTGGCTGCCAATTGGTTTAACATATTGGCATGAGTTTCTGGATTGACCTTTTCTTGTAAGATTTTTTCGGCACCGAGTACGGCAAGTTCTGCAACCTGCGCGCGTAAACCTTCACGGGCTTTATTAATTTCTTGATCAATTGCTTCACGCGCTTGTTGACGAATACGTTCGCCTTCCACTTGTGCTTGCACTCTGGCATCTTCAATCATTTGATTGGCGCTTTTGTTCGCTTGGTCAATGAGTGAAGCGGCTTTTGCTTTTGCTGCGATAAGCTCTTGCTCTGCAGCTTGTGATGCAGTTGCTAAGTCTGCTTTGGCTTTTTCGGCAGCATTTAGGCCATCTGCGATTTTACGTTGGCGATCCGAAATAGCAGCAACCAAAGGCGGCCACACAAACTTCATGCAAAACATCACGAAGATGGCGAATGCAATCGATTGTCCAATTAGGGTTGCATTGATATTCACTTAGAATCCCTCGTTAATTAAGTTTCTTCAATCCTTGTCCACATAAGATGATGTGGACATTGTACTGATAGTGTACCTATTAACCTGCTAAAGGATTTGCGAATAACAATAACATTGCAATACCAACACCGATCATCGGTACGGCGTCAAGAAGACCTGCCACGATGAACATACGAGTTTGCAATTGTGAACCTAGTTCTGGTTGACGAGCGACGCCCTCTAAGAATTTGCCACCTAAGATTGCAAAGCCAATACCTGTGCCTAGTGCACCTAAACCGATTAGCAAAGCAACGGCAAGAACGGTCATACCTTCTAGAGTCATTGATGTATCCTCATTACTGTTTTGAAATTAATGTTCAGTTTGTGATGCAAGGCTAAGATAGACAATGGTTAGCATCATGAAAACGAACGCTTGCAAAGTGATTACTAAAATGTGGAAGATTGCCCACGGTACTGATAACACCCATTGAATCCAAAATGGCATAAGGGCGATTAACACAAAAATTAATTCACCTGCATACATGTTACCAAAAAGTCGTAAGCCAAGTGAGATAGGTTTTGCGATTAGAGTTACAAACTCTAGGATAAAGTTCACTGGAATCAATAAGATTTTAGCGATTGGGTTTTTTGCGCTAAATGGATGAAGGGTTAATTCACCAATAAAACCGCCAAAACCTTTTTCTTTAATACTATAAAAAATGATCAGTGCAAATACTGAGAACGACATACCAAGCGTCACATTTGGGTCAGTACTTGGTACGACTTTCATGTAAACATGGTGTGGGTTATGTCCTAGCAGACCACCAATTTTTTGTGCAATGACAGGCAAATAATCAACTGGCAGAAGATCCATGAAGTTCATCAAGAAAATCCACACAAAAATTGTCAGTGCTAATGGCGCAATAACCTTTGATGTGCCATGATAAGTATCACGAACGTTACTATCAACAAACTCCACAATCATTTCAATAAAAGCTTGCATTTTGCCGGGTACACCCGAGGTCGCTCTTTTTGCCACCATATAAAAAATGGCACAAAAAAGAACCCCTAAACCAATCGACCACAGCATTGAGTCTAAATGAATCGCATTGAAACCCATTTCAGAAGCTTGCTGTTTGGTTTCGGCAACTATCCAACCTTCTGTTGGGTGATTACCGAAAGTCCAGTTTGTCAAGTGGTGATTGATATACTCATTTGAAGTAATTTCTGCGTTTGCTTCTGCCATAATCTTAACTTCTTTTTTATATTGAGCCGATAATAGAGGGAGTTAGCGTCAGATATTTTGTCTAATCACAAAAATTTGTAACTTAACACTATAATCGTATCTAACTGAGCTGATGATACTCAATGAGAAGTGCAAACATGACGTCAAAGGCACATCGAGGCGTTTAAGCAATCTGCTTAACTAAGGTGATGAACCGTGAATAAACAACTTGTTTATCAACGTAATAATATAGGCTATCGACCTACTGTGTTTTGCTTGACTCAAATAAGTGGGTCATCAGTAAAACATATATGCAATTGCTTGAAAACTAATTCTTTTTAGCCAATTAGCGCTGAGCAATCGCACCTTCAAAAAATTTTCACTATATTAATTCAACTGTTACCTTTTTGTAAAGGATTAAATAGATTTATTTGTGATTTAGTTTAGGTTATTTCCAGGATTACGAGATAAATGTAAAAGGCCTTTTTTTACCAAGGATTTCGGTAAGTGATAATGAGGTAACTCATTTGCAAAATTAAGTAGCCCGCGAATACCGCAATGGCATTTAGCGGTTTTAACAGCAGAAAAATCAGTGCAAATCCAATAATGGTCAACACCCACTTTGCCATATGCGCTTGATAAAAACGATGAACAATTTGACGACGCTGCTGATAGCCCGATTTGCTCAAGGAAATTTTAGCAAAGATGATTTGGCTCACCCACCCTAGCACACTACCGGCTAGCAAATTTTTACTCACGGTATACTGGCTATTGCCTTGCCAAACATCCAACGCAACACCGATAGCAACCAGCCCAAGTATCAGCCACGACTGCTTGTTGATAGATTGTTGGATAGACTGTGGGTCAAATGGCTTGGCTGGTTTTGACATAGCAAAATAACGGCTAGCTGATTATGGGCAGGAATGATAAAAGTAGTATAGCAGAATCTTGATTAAAAATTTGGCTAAAGGTTGTTTTATCTATGCTGATGTTAATCGCCAGTCATTATGAATAGTGTATTGTTAGACTTGTTATATTGCCCGGTATTTTTATAGCTGAATCGCTAATTTCTCAGACAAATTATGCGGTTTTCATGCTAAAGTAATTTGATAGTTATTGATGATTTTATTGATATGCCCCAACCTTCTATACAATCAGCTGGAAATTCTATTCAATCAGCCAATAGTTACGACGCAAATTGTCGCCACCTATCTATGTCTATGCCACAAATGACGCCTGAGCAGGTTGAAGCACAGATTGCTCAGATAAAACAAGATTGCCAAGCGCAAGGTTTACGTTTTACTGCGCTGCGAGAGCAAGTGTATCGTTTGATTCTACTTGCCGCGCAGCCCATTGGGGCGTATGAATTATTGGATTTACTGCAATCAGCGAGCGAAAAAGTCGTCGCACCGCCAACTGTATATCGTAGTTTGGAGTTTTTGCTCAGGCATGGCTTGGTTCACCAATTAAATTCCAGTAAGGCATTTTTTGCTTGCTCTCAGCCCACCGATCGCCATGTTGCCGCTTTTTTGGTCTGTCGATGCTGTGGCGAGGTACAAGAGTTTAGCCACCCATCTATCCAAACCATGCTAACTGAAGTTGATCAGTCGACCAATTTTGCCACTCAGTCAAGCATTATTGAGCTTTCAGGTGTTTGTCAGCGCTGCCAATAGTCACCTTTTTTTATTGAATGCTTAGAATGAGACTATGCCAACAATTATTTTGCTATTGTGTTTGTCAATTATGAGCATTTGTGATATAAAACATGCCTTATTTAATTAACCGTTGTTTGATAAAGTTGTACTGCCACGATTACCGTCATTATTCTAAGGATAACTGAGTGACGTTACTGCCAAGTTCGATATCACAACACCACGCTGATTACTTTTCAATCATTGAATTAAGTGATCTGCATCTCTTTGATGACCCTAATAAGTTAATGAATGGCGTTAATACCACAGACACATTTGAGTCGGTATTATCCTTGGTCCGACAACAGCGCAATGATGTTGATTTATTGGTACTGACAGGGGATTTATGTCATGAACCTACTCAGCAAAATTATGACCGTTTATTTGCAGCCTTAGACGACATCAATATTCCTTTTGTAGCTATCCCGGGCAATCATGATGTGACCCTAGAGCTGGATAATCATCTACCTTTTGCCCAGCGCCGTCATTTGCCAGTCAAAGCAGATACTCGCCTGCAAAAATGCTATAGTATTGCCACCGATTATTGGGACTTATTGTTATTAGACTCCTCTTGTGAGGGACACAGTCATGGGGAGTTTGATGAGCAGTCATTGCGGTGGCTAGCGCAGCAGTTAGCGAATGCCGATCGGCCTTGTGCAATTTTTTGTCATCATCCGATGGTATTAATCGATTCAGCATGGCTTGATAAGTACACTATAATAAATTCTGAGCGTTTTTGGGAAGTGGTAATGCCGTATCTAGACCGCATTAAAGCTATATTTGTCGGCCATATTCACCAAGAAATGCATAAGATTACTTATGGGACATCGGTATTTGGCTGCCCATCAACCAGCCTACAGTTTAAACCCTTGTGTAAAGACTATACCATTGACGAAATTGCGCCTGGTTTACGTTGGATAAATTTATATAACAATGGGTTACTTGCAACTGGTATCAAAAGAACAGATACTATCTGACTAATTTTTCATGGTTGTTGAACTTATGTTCATAAACTTAATGTCGTGAAAGTTTGGTTAGCTTGTTTATTAAGGTTTTAGCGTTTATTTTAGTTTGATTTCATATACTGGCGAATTGCAGTGTTTAAAGCGTTAATAACGCGATGTCATTGGCTTAAGTGCTGAACTCGTAATGAAATTGTAAACTTAAAATTGTATCACTATCGGTTTTTAGAGGAATTAGCTATGGCATCTGCCCAAAATGAACGTGAATTAAGCTTTACCCCATATCAGCCAGCGGCTGAAGAAGAATATATGAATGACGCACAACTTGCGCATTTTAGAAAAATTTTATTAGATTGGAAAGAGCAGTTAATTAGCGAAGCTGAATCAACCAAATCTTATATTCAAGATGAATCAACGGCAATGCCTGATATTAATGACCGCGCCACCCAAGAAGAAGAGTTTGCGTTGGCACTGCGCACGCGTGACCGTGAGCGTAAACTGATTCGTAAGATTGATAAATCGATTGCTGAGATTGACAGTGGCGACTACGGTTTTTGTGAGACTTGTGGTGTAGAGATTGGTTTGCGTCGTTTAGAAGCCCGTCCAACCGCAACCCAATGTATCGATTGCAAAACCTTATCAGAGATTAAAGAAAAACAAGCATGGGGTCATGCTTAATTTATCAACGTCTCCTGTCATTGGTCGCTTTGCTCCTTCTCCGACGGGAGCTTTGCATTTGGGGTCACTGGTGACTGCGATTGCCAGTTACTGTATCGCTAAGCAAGCGCAAGGCAAGTGGCTAGTACGCATTGAAGATACTGATACTGAGCGCTGTCATCCAACATTTAGCGATTTGATTTTAGCAGATTTGGAGCGATTAGGTTTGCACTGGGATGGTAACGTTCGTTACCAGTCGCAACGCCTAGACACGTATCACGCGTTATTGGATGAGCAGCTAACAACAGTAAGTTATGGCTGTGATTGCAGTCGTAAATCCCTGCAAACTTATCAACTCGCCCACCCCAACACCCAATACCCTTATCCTAGAATCTGTGTCCATAAGCGGTTATCGCGCGATTATGCCATTCGCTTAGTGATGCCAGATAACCCAATGCTTTTTTTCGATCAGCTGCAAGGGGTGATTGCAGGCAATCCGCAACGAGAACAGGGTGATATTGTGGTCAGAAGGCGGCGCATTAAACCGTCTTTTTCAAAGGCTCAAACAGCCGACAAAGGCATGATTAATTATATGCTTGCGGTGGTAATTGATGACGCGCTGCAAGGCGTCAATCAAATCGTGCGGGGTCTGGATATATTGCCATTGACGATACCGCAACTGGTCATCTCGGATTATTTAAATTTCCCCCCTCACCAGTATTACTATCACTTACCTATTTTGGTGAATGCGCAAGGGCAAAAACTGTCTAAACAAACGCTTGCAGAGCCGATTCACGCCTACCCTGCACCCCAACTTATTAAGACCGCACTGCAATTACTACAACAGCCGCCGATTGATATGGATAAACCCACCACAATGCTCGAGCAGGCGGTTTGCCAATGGAATCATACGTCGCTGCAAGGCAAACAGCGTATAAAAGTCGATAGTTTACAAAATCTTTTGGCAACCTGTTAATAATAACGACATTGATTGGCAGGAATCGTTGGGCTTTCTTTAATAATTCGCATCAACAATCCGACGATAATCAGATTAACCACCATAGAAGAACCACCATAGCTAAAAAATGGCATGGTCAACCCTTTGGTAGGTAGCATCCCCATGGTCATACCGGCATTAACAAAAATTTGCCCAAAGAACAAAATCCCAACCCCAAACGCAAAGTAGCTTAAGCGTGTTTGGTGCCGTGCTAGCGCTTGGTAGCTAATGCGCATAACCGTAGTGACCAAAATAATTTGTAACACCAGTAAAAACGACACACCCACTAAGCCTAACTCTTCACCGGTAATCGCCAGTAAAAAGTCGGTATGCGCCTCCGGCAAATGGGAGAGTTTTTGGATACTTTCCCCATAACCGACACCAAACCACTCACCGCGGGCAAAGGCTACAATACTGCGACCTAGCTGATAGTCACTATTTTTCAAGTCATCAAACGGATCTAAAAACGAGGTTACCCGTTTTAGTCGGTAACTTGCCCCCATAATCGCCATGGTGCCCGCCAAAAACATGGCCCCCATGATGATAAAAAACTGGCGCATGGGTAACCCGCCGACAAAAATCATCGCCGCAATACAGGTTGCAATAATCACCACCGAACCAAAGTCAGGCTGCAACATGATAAACAAGGTCAACCCCATGGCTATCAGTGTTAGCCGCAAAAAGCCTTTCCAATGGTTACGAATCTCTTCTGATCGGCGCACCAGATAATCTGAGGTGTACAAAATCATCAACAATTTTGCCAATTCAGAGGGCTGAAAATTGATACCACCCAGTTCAATCCAGCGTTTACTGCCGTTAATCACTGACCCACCGATTAGGGTATAAATAATCAGCAACAGACAAGCCAGCAGCGCATACATAATAAAATCTAAGCGAAACGTCTTGCGAAGCGGGATAAAATACACCAGTAAACCAAGAACTGCACCGATTCCCATGTACGCCAGTTGGTGATAAAAAAAGTAAAAATCACCCAGTTTTTTGGTTTGTGCAAAAGGTATTGACGCGGACGCCACCATCAACAGACTAAATACCATAATGGTTGCCACCGTGGTCAATAGCACCGAATTAATGGGCGGAATCCACTGGCGGCTTTTCTTAGCAGAAACACTGTTAGCTGAGAGGGATGAAGAAAGTGAAGAAGTAGTTGAATGGGGCGCGGGCATAACACAACCTAAATATTAAAAATACACTAGCGAATGATTATTGGGGTTTGACTAAGCGTTGAAAAACTTGTCCACGTTCCACATAGCCACTAAACTGATCAAAACTTGCACAAGCGGGTGATAGCAATAATACGCCTAAAGCGGGGAATGTTGGCTGGTCTTGCCAAGCTTGACTGACCGCTTGTTCCAGGGTTTGGCATTTGGTTAATACAATCCCTGCAGGATTGTGAGCATCTAAACCCGCTGATGCCAAATCAGCCGCGATTTTATCGGCATCTTCTCCAATAAAGTACACCACTTGCGCATAATCCATCAAGGGTTTTGCCAGTTCAGCAAAGTTTTGACCTTTACCTTGCCCGCCCAAAATCACTGCAAGTTTTTTGCCTTTGGGCGCATATACTTTACCTAGCCCCAAAATTGCCGCGATGGTCGAGCCAATGTTAGTGCCTTTGGAGTCGTCAAAACAATCGAGCTGATGGGTGGTTGTGATAAATTCACAGCGATGTGGCAGCCCGACAAAGTTTTTTAATGTCGTTAACATACTGTCTAGCGGCAGACCTGCTAGTTCGCCAATTGCTAGGGCTGACAGCGCATTCATCAAATTATGCTCACCTTTGATCGGCACGTCTTTTTCATTGAGCAACCGCTCGCGACCCCGTGCTAGCCAGATTTCACCATCGCTATCTTTTATCAATCCGTACTGATTCATATCAGGTGCGTTACTACCAAAGCTAATGGTGGGCATATCATCGGATACTAACGGGCGACTAAGCAAGTCCTCGCGGTTGACCACAATGGATTGCACGCCTTGGAATATTCGGTGTTTGGCTTGGTGATAGCCGAGCATATTGCCATGGCGATCTAGATGGTCAGGCGACATGTTAAGCACGGTGGCTACTTTGGCGGACAAATTGGTGGTGGTCTGTAGTTGAAAACTGGATAACTCAAGCACCGCCATCTGTATGGGCTCAAGTAACAAATCAAGCGCGGGCGTTCCTAAGTTACCACCGACACCGACTTTAAACCCCGCATTTTTGACCATCTGGCCAACCAGGGTGGTGACAGTGCTTTTGGCATTAGAGCCGGTAATCGCAATAATCGGAATATCTCGCTGTTTAGCTACCTCATGGAACAATTGAATATCACTGACAATCGCGATTTTTTTCGCACGTGCGCCATCAAATATAGGCAAATAAGGGTCAATACCAGGACTGATGATAATGCGATCTGCCACTGCCAACAGCTCGCCATCTAATGCCCCAAACTTGGTCACTATATCGGTTGGCAAGTGCTCGGCAAGTTTGGGCAGACCGGCATCGGTGACCGCTACGGGGTAGCCAAGCGCGTGTAAATAGTTGACTGCCGACAAGCCTGATTTGCCAAGTCCAACCACCACTTGTAATCCATTGCCACGTTGAATCATGCTCGATGCTGATGGCATGCTTTGGTTGGTTGAAGCAGGTGAAACGGCTGATTGAGTGGCAGAAAGTTGGCTCACGAGAATTCCTTGTAACACTTAAACTTATAATACTTAAACTTGTAACACTTAAATAAAGGTACCGCTAACTAAGGCAGTGACAATACTTGCGGCATAAGCTAAAAAACGTTTTCTATCATACCATTTTATGACAAAAAGTTTTGCGATTAAATGTGAGTTTTCATGTTTTGTAGTGACCGCAATAAAAGGCGGTTTAAATGCTACGATTTTTGCGATGAAGATATACTTTTGATCTGTATTACTCAACAAATTTAACGATTTTAGGCAGTAAAATGCACTTTTTTGGTGCAATTATTTTGTTTTTATCGCCAATTATTAAAATAACTCTAAAAATTATCTACAAAATCGTTAATGGCGCCCAAATAACCTTTTTGGTGCAATAACTGATTTACATTAGAGGAATTTTTATTTTTTGGTTATAATAAAATTACGCTTTCTGTGTGATGGTCGCATTGAAATCACCAAAAAGTTTTTGCTTTATTTTCAATAGGTTGTATTTTTTACCCCCTTAAAAATAGGACATTTATGAAAGTTGGCATAGCTTTTGAATTATCGAAACTACCATTTTCAACATGCTTTACGAATGCTGTTTAGGGTAATCGCTATTAAGCCACTACAGCAGATAGTAACTAACCCAACCATAAGCGGCACTTAAAAGGAAATTATTATGAAATTAATTACGGCTATCTTAAAACCGTTCAAACTAGATGATGTACGTGAGTCACTCTCTGAGATTGGTGTTCAAGGTATCACTGTTACCGAAGTAAAAGGTTTTGGCCGTCAAAAAGGTCATACTGAATTGTATCGTGGTGCTGAGTATGTGGTTGATTTCTTACCGAAGGTTAAGTTAGAAATTGCGGTGACTGACGAAATGGTTGATGCAGCGATTGAAGCTATCACTCGCGTGGCTAGCACGGGCAAAATCGGTGATGGCAAAATCTTTGTATCACCATTAGAACAAGTGATTCGTATCCGTACTGGTGAAACAGGCGCTAATGCTATCTAACACTATCATGACTGTCGTTGTGGCAGGGCTTGTTAAATTTTAAAGTCGACCATCCTTTAAACATTAACGTAGACCTATCAAGCAGCTTAACGACTATCTCAAATAATTTTAAGGGGGTTACGATGAATGCCGTCATTACAAGGGCAGCTTTTGCCAAATTTTTACAGCCACTAGTATCTACTAAATCAATTTTATCGTTATTGTTGTTATCTCCATTGGTGGCTCATGCTGCTGACACGCCTACGCTAAATGCGGGCGACACCGCTTGGGTATTAATTTCTACCGCATTAGTGCTCCTAATGACTATTCCAGGGTTGGCGTTGTTTTACTCAGGCATGGTGCGCAAAAAGAATATTTTAGGGACGATGGCGCACAGTTATGGTGCCACAGCATTAGTATCTATTGTTTGGATTGTGTTAGGTTATTCGCTGGCGTTTGGTAGCAGCGATTTTAATCAATTTATTGGCGGTTTTGATAATGCATTATTAGCTAATATCGGGCTGGGTGATTTAACGGGTACCGTGCCCACCCTGTTATTTGTCACTTTTCAAATGACCTTTGCCATTATCACTGTGGCAATCTTAGCAGGCTCGATTGCTGAACGTATCAAATTTAGTAGCTTCATGGTGTTTACTGCACTTTGGGTATTATTGGTGTATGCACCGATTTGCCACTGGGTTTGGGGCGGCGGCTGGTTAATGGCAGATGGTGCGCTAGACTTTGCAGGCGGTACGGTCGTGCACATTAATGCCGGTGTAGCAGGTATTGTGTTAGCGGCTGTTTTAGGTAAACGCAATGGCTATAACCGTGACCCAATGGCACCTTCAAACTTGGCTTTAACCTTAATTGGTACGGGTTTGATTTGGGTAGGTTGGTTTGGCTTTAATGGCGGTAGTGCGTTGGCGGCAAATGCATTGGCAGGTAATGCGCTACTCGTCACGCAAGTAGCGGCAGCGGCAGGGGCATTGACTTGGTTTGCCATCGAAAAATTAGTCCGTGGTAAAGCCTCTGTATTGGGCGGTGCATCAGGTGCAGTAGCAGGTCTAGTCGGTATCACCCCAGCGGCAGGTTTTGTGACTGTAGCAGGCGCATTAGCGATTGGTATCATCACCTCATTGGTTTGCTTTTATGCAGTCAACTATCTCAAACGTCTGTTAAAAATCGATGATAGCTTGGATGCGTTTGGATTGCATGGCGTTGGAGGTATCGTCGGTGCCATATTGACAGGTGTCTTTGTGAGTCCTGCTATCACTGGCAAACCACTGGCTTTATCGACCATTGGTCAAGTGTGGGTACAATTAGAAGGTGTGTTTGCGGTTATCATCTACTGCGCGATTGTGACTTTCATTATTGCTAAAGTGATTCAATTAACCATGGGCTTACGTGTCACTGATGAAGATGAATACACCGGTCTTGATTTAGCCGTACATGGCGAACGTATTGAATAGACAAAGAATAGTAAACATAGGCTGATTCAATCAGCCTATTTTTTTATTTAACCGTACTAAAAGACTCTACAAAACTTGCGATTGGACAAATAAAAAAGCTAGATAGTCATATCTAGCTTTTTTGAGATTTCAAATCAGTAACGATTATTTAATTTTTTTCCAAGTTTGGCTGCCTTTGACTGGAACAGATAAAGTCAAGGTTGAACCGCTTAATGAAATATCTGCACCTAACCCAAAGCCCCAACGTGGGTCTTTGGCTTTACCTGAATATTTGCCATTACCCGCTGCTTTAACGCCTGTTAACACAGTTTTACCAACAAAAGATTTTGCTTTTTCAGTATTGCCCGCAACGATTTTACCGGTGAAAGTAGCACCTGTTTGTGAGATTTGAACTTGCGCTTTTGGTTGATTGTCTTCATAAGTTTGCCAGGTACCCACGATTGGATCGGCAGCCATAGCAGCAACACTTAAAGTAGAAAGAGCAACACCAACGCTGATTGATTTAAGAGAAATTTTCATAACAGTTCCTTCTGTAGCGCACTGCAAAAAGTAAGGGAAGTGAGATGCAGTGCCATTGACAATCATTATAGCCAAAATGGTTTTGAGGTAAAGATATTTTTTAATACACAAAAGTTTCTAATAGTTTTCTACATCCTTACAGGGTAAAATTATCCGCTTTTTTAATTTTAAGTTACTGATTTTTAAGTAATTATTTTTTTAAAAAATTCCAAAAGCTTAAACTGACTAATCAGTCATTTGTGTATCATTACTATTTTTAGGACTTAAATAGGCTGATTATCCATTCAAAAATGGTCAAAACTAAATTAACTAAGACTAATAAAATTTGCTGGTTATCGGGCTCTGATTTTGGCGTGTTTTTATTTTTTGTAGCTGGTGAATAATCATCAATAGGCAGCGTCATTGCCGTTTTTTGTACCTTCCCTGATAACCCTGGCATGGCATCCACGCCTATTCTTACCGCAAGTTCATCCAGACTAATGATTTCCACTCGCTGACTATCATCATTAGGGACAAAATAAACCCCTGCTTGTTGTAGACTTGGAATATAAATCGCTTTATATAGATGACTGGGTACTAATATATTGTTATTGATTTTCTTAACCCGGTTACTGATAAAAGCTACCCCTGTCACCACATAGATACGATTGTGTTTGATCGCTAGGTAACGGGTACGGGACTCAATGTCTCGCCAAGTGCTACGATTATTGACAGGATTTTGCGGTACAATGTTGGCAAGGCTAAAGCTGTCATATTGTGATTCAAGCGTACTCATATCTGCATTCGGCGCTAGATGCCCACGATCATAAGGTACGTTACGATAATCAGCTAAATAGCCTTTAACCCGATTAGGCAGCTGACTTTCCTCGTGAAAATTATTAACCCTAGATAACTCGCTCGCTTTTTCAATACGCGCTCGTGTCAAATACTCCGCTGACCATAAAGCGGTTTTACTCAGTGACGAATACCCTACAGCAAAGCCATTTAGACATAAATAATAAATCTCAAGTGGTTGATTCGAGAGTGGCTGTGGACTTTGTTGGTTAGCATAGGTATTGCCACATTGATTGAGGTGCTGTTTGCGATAATCTAAAGAGCTGCTTGAATGTGCCCATAAGGGCAATAAGGATAAAGCTATCACTACCAAGCTCTGTGACAGTGATTTGTGTGAAAAACGCTGATAACCACTCATACGCTATAAAATACCAACTCTAGCCATTGATGAAAATTGATTAATTATACATGACATTTGGCATTATTTTGGGTAAAATAGGCGTCCGTTTTGCGATTACCTATATTTTGGAGTTGCAACTCGATTGGAAACGTGGCTGAGTGGTCGAAAGCGCACGCCTGGAAAGTGTGTATACGTTAATAGCGTATCGAGGGTTCGAATCCCTCCGTTTCCGCCAAATAAACAAAAAGCTAGCTTATTATTAAGCTAGCTTTTTTGTTGCGGGGTTGATGAATTACGCTAAATCACGCACATTAGGTTCACGATCCCATTCACGCGATTTGGCCTTCTCGATAAAGGTCTCTATTTCCTTTAAAGCCACCACACTGGCATCTTTCTCAATATGCTGGGGAATCAGAATAAATTCATCCGTCGCACCACAATAAGCAATCGCTTTTAGATGGGCGTGCGCGTCTTTAAACCACGCAATCGCTTCACTCACTTTGGCTAGTTTTTTCGCTTGCTCTGGCATAATGATACTAACGATTGCATCAAACAAGACAGAAGGTGAACCCGCCAATTGACCGTCAGCCGCAATGGTTTCACCATTGTTTAACGTAATACTAATTTTTGGCGCTACAATAAAGGGGGTTGCCTTTGCTGCTGTAATCGCTGCTTTATATTTTTCAAGCATTTCTGCATTTGAATCATCTGCGACTAAAATAGCAACTTTACGACCTTCAAGCGTTGGTTTAGCTTTGCCAATCAACTGTAAAGCTGGCGATAATGGCAAATCTTGCACCGGAACAGCCGGCTCAATCGGTTTCGGCACTGGTTTCATCCCTAACCCATCGGCCACGCGTTTACCCAATGTTTCATCAACCGTTAACAACTGCGCAACCATGCGTTCACGGATATAGGGTGTCTCAACTTTTGAAAGCTCAAACACAATCGCTGAAGCAATGTGCGCCTGCTCAATGGGGGTTTGACTACGATAGAACATACGTGGTTGACTATAAAAGTCTGCGAAGCTTTCTGCACGGATACGACCTTTAACGGTATCATTGCCTTGGCTTAAATCCTCAGCAAATGATTTAAAGCCTACTGCGGGATTTTCACGTGGTTTTTCTGGTTCCAAACTTTGTGGTTCATAAGCAACGCGCCCTTTCGGAATTTGCATCTGCATATGACCATCACGCTGCATATTATGGAATGGGCATTTTGGTGCATTAATTGGCAACTGCGCAAAATTTGGTGAACCTAAACGCGACAGCTGGGTATCAAGATAACTAAATAAACGACCTTGTAGTAAGGGGTCATTACTAAAGTCGATACCGGGTACGATGTTTGCTGGACAGAAAGCCACTTGCTCTGTCTCAGCAAAGAAGTTATCGGGATAACGGTTTAATACCATCTTACCAACTACTTTGAGTGGTACCAATTCTTCTGGAATAAGTTTAGTAGCATCTAGATGGTCAAAAGCGAATTCATCCGCTTTTTCTTGGGTGAACAACTGAACAGCAAAATCCCAAATAACCTCATCACCTTGTTGTAATGCTTCAAATAAGTCACGACGATGATAATCAGGGTCAGCACCTGCCACTTTCACCGCTTCATCCCAAACATGCGATTGAAGCTGCAAACGTGGACGCCAGTGAAAACGTACAAACGTGCTTTCACCTTGGGCATTAATAAAGCGATAACTATGAATACCGAAGCCTTCAATCGTACGCAAGCTGCGTGGAATGCCGCGATCGCTCATTGCCCACAAGTAATTGTGCAATGTTTCTGGGCTCAATGAAATAAAATCATAAAAAGTATCATGCGCTGAGGCAGCTTGTGGAAAACCACGATCCGGTTCCATCTTGACAGCATGCACTAAATCTGGGAATTTAATCGCATCTTGAATAAAGAATACTGGGGTATTATTACCTACTAAATCCCAGTTTCCCTCTTTAGTATAAATTTTGACGGCAAAACCGCGAATATCACGCGGTGTATCAACCGACCCTGCACCACCGGCTACCGTTGAAAAACGAGCAAATAATGGGGTTTGTTTGCCCACCTCTGTTAATACCTTAGCAGTAGTATATTGTTCTAATGACTCAGTTAACTCGAAATAACCATGCGCTGCACTGCCTCGCGCATGCACAATACGCTCTGGAATACGTTCATGGTCAAAATGGGTAATTTTCTCGCGTAAAATAAAATCTTCTAGCAATGCAGGGCCTCGACGACCCGCTTTTAGCGAATTCTGATTGTCTGCAATAACAATCCCTTGCTGCGTGGTTAAATTAGTTGAGTTATCATCAGCTTGTTGATGAGTTTCGCCTGCATTTCCTTGCTGAGTATTAATATTTGGCTCTGGCTTAACGGGCTTTTGTGTCATTTTTTATCCTAGATATTTAATTATATTTGTAATTTTTTAGAAAACATCAAATGTTCACCTAAGGTTAAAAAAGGATCGACATTGATATAATCAGTATATAGAATTCAAAAATTTACAGTGTGAAAATGCGTAAAGCTATGTAACAAATAGGTTATTAATGCAGCATATAAAAAGAATAAAACTAACATCATAATACTGCATGTTATTTTGACAATAAAAACACCCCCTTACAAGAGTAAGGGGGGTGTTTTGGAATAGGGAGCTGACGATGACCTACTCTCACATGGGCGAACCACA